>JBEIGU010000010.1:0-52034 GCA_040381765.1 Leptolyngbya sp. | reverse complement strand
GGTATCTTTGCCCACGTCGATGCCGGCAAAACCACCACCACCGAACGTATTCTCAAGCTGACGGGTAAGATCCACAAAATTGGTGAGGTGCATGAGGGGGCCGCCACCACTGACTTTATGGAGCAGGAGCAGGAGCGGGGCATCACCATTCAATCGGCGGCCACCTCCTGCTTTTGGAAGGAGCACCAATTCAACATCATTGACACCCCCGGCCACGTTGACTTCACCATCGAGGTGTACCGTTCCCTCAAGGTGTTAGATGGGGGGATTGGCGTATTCTGCGGCTCCGGCGGGGTGGAGCCCCAGTCGGAAACCAACTGGCGCTACGCCAACGACTCCAAGGTAGCCCGGATTATCTACGTCAATAAGCTAGACCGCATCGGTGCCGATTTCTATCGGGTGGTGAAACAGGTGCAGGGCGTGCTGGCGGCTAAACCCCTGGTGATGGTGCTGCCCATCGGTCAAGAAAATGACTTTGTCGGCGTGGTTGACCTGCTCAGCCGCAAAGCCTGGATCTGGGACGATTCCGGGGATCCTGACGGCTACGAAATCCAGGAGGTGCCCGCCGACATGCAGGAGGAGGTGGAGAAATACCGCGAAGCCCTGATTGAGATGGCGGTGGAGGAGGATGAGGAAATCTTGGAGAAGTACCTGGAGGGCGAGGAGCTCACCCTTGAGGAGATCAAGTCCTGCATTCGCAAGGGCACCCGGGAGTTGGCCTTCTTCCCCACCTACTGCGGCTCCTCCTTTAAGAATAAGGGGGTGCAACTGGTGCTGGATGCGGTGGTGGATTACCTGCCCAACCCCATGGAGGTGCCTCCCCAGCCGGAAATGGACCTGGAGGGTCACCCCACCGGTGGCTTTGCCTACGTTGATGCCGATAAGCCCCTGCGGGCCCTGGCCTTTAAGATCATGGACGATCGCTTCGGCGCCCTCACCTTCACCCGTATCTACTCTGGTCAACTGAAGAAGGGGGACACCATCCTCGATACCGCTACCGGTAAAACCGAGCGGATCAGCCGGATTGTGGAAATGCATGCCAACGACCGGGAGGAAGTTGACGCGGCCCAGGCCGGCGATATCATCGCCCTGATCGGCATGAAGAACGTCCAGACCGGCCACACCCTCTGCGACCCCAAACAGCCCGCCACCCTGGAACCCATGGTCTTCCCCGACCCGGTGATTTCCATCGCCGCCACCCCCAAGAAGAAGGGGGATAACGAGAAAATGGGCATGGCCCTCAGCAAGATGGTGCAGGAGGACCCCTCCTTCCAGGTGGAAACCGACCAGGAAAGTGGCGAAGTCATCCTCAAGGGGATGGGAGAACTGCACCTGGACATTAAGGTGGACATCCTCAAGCGCACCCACGGCGTCGAGGTGGAGGTGGGTAAACCCCAGGTGGCCTACCGCGAATCCATCACCCGGCGGCTGCAGGATAGCTACACCCACAAGAAACAATCTGGTGGTTCCGGTCAGTACGCCAAGATTGACTACGCCATTGAACCCGCCGAGGTGGGGACAGGATTTACCTTTGAGTCGAAGGTAACCGGTGGAAACGTACCCCGGGAATTTTGGCCAGCGGTGCAGAAGGGCTTTGAAACCAGCGTTGATAAGGGCCCCCTGGCGGGTTACCCAGTGGTGGACCTGAAGGTTACCCTCACCGATGGGGGGTTCCACCCGGTGGACTCCTCGGCGATCGCCTTCGAGATTGCCGCCCGCGCCGCCTATCGCCAGTCCCTACCGAAGGCTGGCCCCCAGCTGCTGGAGCCGGTGATGAAGGTGGATGTGTTCACCCCTGAGGACCACATGGGGGATGTGATTGGTGACCTGAACCGGCGACGGGGCATGATCAAGTCGCAAGATTCCACCCCCACCGGCGTGCGGGTGAAGGCGGACGTGCCCCTGAGTGAGATGTTTGGCTACATCGGTGACCTGCGCACCATGACCTCGGGCCGGGGCCAGTTCTCCATGGAGTTCTCCCACTACGCCCCCTGCCCCGCCAACGTGGCGGAAACCGTCATCAAGGAAGCCAAGGAACGCCAGGCCGCTTCCTAGGACCATGGGCGGTGGCAGTTCCGCTGAAACTACCACCGCCGCACCCTATTCTCCGGATAGCCCCCACCCGAGTCAGAGGACGGTTCGGGTGTTTTTTCGGGGTGGATTTTCAAACTGATCGTGATCATTGTTTAGTTGCGTTGGTGATGCTGCTGTAACTCTAGTGACAGGGTTTCCGGTCGAGGGAGTCTAGTTAACTCAAGCATTGAGAATTTTCATCAGGGCGCTTTCCAACTGATCTGCCGCGTCCTTCCAGGTATAGCGCGTGGCTGTCCGGTGAGCTGCGTTAGACATGGCCTGCCATTCCGTATTGGAAAGCTGCAAAACTTTCGTTAAGTAGTGGGCCAGACCCTCAGTGTCCTCAGAGGACGCTAGAAAACCATTAACCCCTGGTTTAATCAGATCAGGCGCTCCCCCAGTCCCTACAGAAACGACGGGACAGCGACAGGCCATAGCCTCAAGAATCGGCAAGCCAAAGCCCTCTGCTCGGGAACCGCATAGCCAGACATCGCAGGCAGCATAGAGATGTCGGAGGTGCTGCTGGGGTGGCCGTAAATAAAGATCAACCTCCTCCGGCAGGGGAATTGTGGCGGAAATCGGCCCATAGCTAAAGCAGGTAACTGCCAGATTGGGAATCACGGTTTTTACCAGTTGAATCGCCTCCAGACAAATATCAGTCCCTTTCCAAAAGAGCTCCGAGTACATAAAGCCTACTTTTGGAATAGCATTCTTACCCCTGGGTTCAGCATGAAATAGCTCCGTCTCTACACTATTTGACACGAGAAATACTGACTTATCCCCATATTCGCTCAATAAAAGCTCCGTTAACCAGCGAGAAATAGCAATTTTGTGAAAGGGTAATCTGTAAGTAGCTTCTACCCGTTCTAAATTTTGTTTATCAATCACCGTTTCGTAGTGTTGAATAAAGTATACCTTTTTACCTTTCTCAGCAGGAAACCTCGCTATCCACTCTGCTGTTTCCCACCAGGTAGCAATAATAATATCTGCATCAGGAACATCATCTACTTTGACAGAGTGGTGCCTTGAAAGGGTGAAGGAAACTTGATTCAACCTAAAGTAGGTCGGGTCATAAATTTCATGGAGAGAAAAAATACCATATTTTAGGAAAGACTTGAGACCGTGCAAGAAGTTTTGCCTTATTGGCCTAGGAGCAATTATAGAGATTTCGTGTCCTTGACTCATCAAATATTTTGCATGGGTAACGATTACCCGAATCCCTCCAGTTACAGAAACACATGGAAGTACAAAAGTGATTTTCATGAGATAAAATCAATTTTTCATTCTTTGATAGAAAACCCTTTGATAGAAAAGCTGAATTCAAAATAGTTACCTTAGTTGACGCCTATAGCAATCTGGACTGATCGCTTCTAAGTGTACTGATGTCTTCGGTGCCACAGGGGGACATTGAGTCCGAGATTTTTTTAAAAATCAAGTTGGATAGTTGGAAGTTGGATCGCTATAGCGGATTTCCCTTGGGTTAAGTGCGATGTCATCACCCCCCCGTCCCCCCTGATCAAGGGGGGGACAGCGTGAAACTCCAACAGCTAAGTGCTGGGGGGTAGTCTCACTCTATCGATAACCGCTATATAAATAGAACTGGTTTCTTCTTGATTAGGGTGCTTAGCTAACATATCTGATCATAGCAGGGACAACATACGGCTTCAGCTAAAACGCTTAGGGCAATGCTGACCGGTCTAGGCGAAGGCTGGATAGGCGTTCTGTGATCCCTCAGTCAACCTTGATGGGGCAGAAATTAAAAGATTTAAAGTTCAGTGTACCATCCTCTTCTAATGGAAACGGGGTTCGAGAATTGCGGATCTTTGAAGGTTGATTTTTAGTCTATGGTCAGCAGCCAAGCCTGAACCATGCCGTCACTACCGCCACTAACCATCATGCGACTGTCCGGACTAAAGGCGAGAGAGTGGACAGGCCAACCCACCACCAGGTCCTCCTGACTCCCCTGCCAGGGCAGCCGTAGGATGCTAATTTGTCCTTTTTCGAGCCCTAGTCCTAGCCACTGGCCATCAGGACTCAGGGTCAGGGCAGTCACTGGACTGGTAAACTGGCCTAACTGTTCACCAGTGATTCCTGGACTCCATAGCTGCACCCGGCCGAACTGATCCCCGCTCACGACCCGGTCATCCTGAGGATGGCCAGCGAGGGCGGTGATTAGGCTATTTGACGTAGTTACGGTGTGGATTAGGTATCCTGTGGGCAAGGACCAGAACCGGATTGTGCGATCGCCACTAGCGCTAACCAGAGTTCCACCCCCAGGGCCTAGAGCGAGGGCGATAATACGCTCCTGATGGTGAATCAGCACCGTGCTGCGGTAGTCCTGGTCACGTTGACACAGGTAGATACGGCCATCCCCACTGCCCACCACCAGAATTTTACCGTCGGCAGTCAGGAGCATGGCGCAGACCCCCCAGGGAGTGAGGGGCAGACGGTGACGCTGCCGGTACTGGGCCAGATTCCACTCAATCAATTGCCCCTTTTCATCACCGGTGATTAGTCGCTGACCATCAGGGGTAAACACCATGGCCGTTACCTGGCTGCGATGACCGATCCCCCAGGGACCAAGGGATGCACCAAACCGGTACAGACGTTCTCCGTTAGCTATATCCCAAAGGTAGACCGTACCATCGGTGGCGGCAGTGGCCAGGGCTCGACCGTTAGGGCTAAAGGCCAGGGCACTAACACTATGGCGGCCAGACTCCAGGGTAAAGGTTGGCTGCCAAGCCTGGAGGGCAAGGGGACGCAGCTCCGTCTCCTGGGGAATTGAGGGAGAAGCAACCTGAGGGCCGACCCAGCGCAGGTCTGCCAACACCTGCTGGGCACTGGTGTAGCGCTCCTTGAGAGAGCGATTAACCATGCGATCCAACAGGCGGCCCAGGGCGGGGCTGACGGGGCTGGGCAGAAAGGGACGCCAGACCAACCCATCTTCACCGATGGAATAGAGATCGAAGGGATGGAGGCCAGTCAATAGGTGCAGACAGGTTAGGCCAAGGCTGTAAATATCACTAGCAAACACCGCCTTACCCAGGGTCTGCTCTGGAGCGGCATAGCCAGCACTACCAATTACGGTACCGGTCTGGGGGGCTGACTCCTCGGGGTAGAGAGCCTTAGAGGCGCCAAAATCCACTAACACCACTGGACGGGGAGGGGGCGGCATAATCAGATTAGCGGGCTTGATATCCCGATGGATCACCTGCTGGTCATGGATAAACTGCAACACTGGTAGGATGTCCTGCAGAAGCTGCCGAATGTCCGCCTCACTGCAGAGGCGAGTTTGCAGCAGTTGTTCCAGGTTAGGGCCAGGGATGTATTCCTGTATCAAAAACTGCCCCTGGGCATTGTCTACCACCCCTAACAGTTGGGGAATTTGGGGATGTTGCCCCAGGTGGGCCAATTGTTCTGCCTCCAGGCGAAAGCGATGGCCTGGAGGCAGAATAGGGTTCGTGGCGGCCATCTGCTTGACTACACAGGGCTGGGGATGCTGACTCTGCTCATCTACCGCCAGGTAGGTACGGCCAAAGCCCCCCTGCCCGAGCAGGGACCGGCAGCGATAACGCTGGTGAATTCGCAGATCCGCACCACAGGCCTGACAAGAATTGACCCCCGAGGGGTTGAGGGGGTGGGGGCATTGTAGATTAAAACAGAGACAGCTCAAGGGTCTCTACCAAGGAATGGGGTGGCAATCGGCCATCCTACTCATGTGGGCACCATCTGACCAGGGCGGAGCTTTGCCCATTTGCCGGTATCTAGGCTAAAGCTGCCACAACCTACCACATCCCACTCCATCTCAATCTCCTCACCCTGGTGACGGATATTCACATTGATGGTGGGTTCCAGGGGTTCAAAGGTGGGCTGATCGGTCAGGTGAGGTTGCTGATGCTGGATTTCTACAGCATGGTAAGTGGTACAACGGTCAACATGATAACAATTTATACAAATACACATGGCTCTCCTTGCCCCCCTTTTGGAGTGGCGCCCCCCAGGTCAAACCTAGCCCAGGAAAAAATTATGGATTAAATTGTAGCAACTGTTGTGGGGGGGTGGGTGGATCTGTCCTGCTTCGCCATACTCTGTTAAGCTCAAAGTCTTTGCAGTATGCAGTGTGACGAGGCTGCCTTGAGTCTGACCCTAAGCTCCCTACCGGCCGTGGCTATCCAACAATCGGCTCTTTCTCCCCAAACCTGGCCCTTCAGCGTAGCATTCTTGCCTGAACAGGCCTATTTAGTCGGCGGTAGTGTACGTGATGCCCTATTACACCGCCAGGCTGACTATCTGGATCTGGATTTTGTGCTGCCAGAAAAGGCCATAGAAACCGCCCAACGCATCGCTCAACACTACGGAGCTGGGTTTGTGGTGCTGGATGCCGACCATCAAATTGCCCGGGTGGTGTTTACCAATGCCACGGTGGATTTTGCTCAACAGACTGGCCCCACCATTGCCGCCGATCTAAAGCGACGGGATTTCACTATTAATGCCATTGCCTACAATCCCCATGGAGAAATCTTGGTGGATCCTCTAAATGGCTATGCCGATTTACAACGCCAAACCCTCTGCATGATTGCTCCGGAGAATCTTGAGGAGGACCCCCTGCGCCTGCTCCGTGCCTACCGCCAGGCCGCCCAGTTAGGCTTTCACCTGGACCCCCCTACCCAAGAGACAATTCGCCGCCTGGCTCCTCACCTGGCTAGGATGGCGGCGGAACGGGTGCGGGGAGAACTGGACTGCCTGCTCAGCCTAGCAACTGGGTCTCGCTTTCTGTGGGCCGCCTGGCAGGATGGCTTACTGCACACCTGGTTGCCGGCGGTAACTGAGGATCATCTGCAGCAACTTATCTTTCTAGATCGTACCGTTGCCCAGCTGCACCAGGAATGGCCTGACTATGCCCAACTGCTGATGGGCTGGATAAAGGACACCACTACCCCGGGCCTCCACCGCAGCTGGCTGAAGGCCACAAAACTGAGTCAGCTTCTGGAGGAGGACCTGGCCCAGGCGGAACAGACCCTCGTCCGACTTAAGTACAGCCGGGTGGAACAACAGGCGGTGCTCAGCATCCTCAAAGGGTGGCATTACCTCAACGACCACCAGGGGGATTTCTATGACTACCCACCCGCCCACCCCTACACCCTGCGACGGCAGTATGAACTCTTTAAGCAAGCGGCATCTGGCTTTCCGGGAGTAGCCTTACTGGCCTGGAGCCACAAGCTGCCCAGCTCTATGGTGCGAGCCTGGTTAAACCGCTACCTCGATCCCCAGAACCCCCTGGCCCACCCTCGCCCCCTGCTCTCAGGGCGGGATTTAATCCAGGCCCTTGGGCTCAAGTCTGGCCCCCAGATAGGCCAACTATTAGACGCCCTGCAGTTGGCTCAGGTGGAGGGACTGGTTAGCAGCCCCTCCCAAGCCCTGGCCTGGGTTCAGCAACAGCTAGAAGGAAGTTAGCTACCCTTAACGCGACCCAGGTGGGTGCCGCGATCGCGATGTCTAAAGATTTGGCATGGAGGCTCTAAAGGCTGGGGCAAACGTGTTTTAGCTTGGCGAGCCGGTGGTGAGGTTTTTTGAAGTCGTGGTCGTGAAGTTTTCATCAGGATCGCCTCCCCATAGTGATAGAGGCTACACCTTTATTATCGATCCCCAGCCATGGCCCTGGGGCGAAGGGATAGGAATCTTTAGGGTTTAGGTAGGGTCGGCCGTAAGCACTTCCCCTTTGAGGAGACGGTCGGCAGCTTCCAACAATATCTCCTCCAGGTAGGGTTTGCTAAAGTAAGCCTTGGCCCCCAGGCCGATCGCCATCTGGCGGTGGCGATCGGCCCCACGAGAGGTCAACATGGCTACGGGAATTTGACTCAGGTGATTATCTTGCTGGAGTCGCGACAGCAGTTCCAACCCATCCATGCGGGGCATTTCGATATCACAGAAAACCAAGTCACAGGGTAAACCAGAACGCAGCTTTTCCAGAGCTTCCTGACCGTCCCGGGCCTGCTCTACCCGGTAACCCACCTTGCTAAAACTGATGGATAGCAACTCACGAACGGTGATCGAATCATCTACGATCAGTACCGTGGGCTCGGTTTGGGTAGACTGGTTGGGAGCCTCAACCGACTCTAGGGGGTCTGGCCGAGAAGGTCCCCATAGGGATGGGGAAACATCCCGACGCAGGCGACCCGTAGCCAGGTCAATCAACTCTAAAACATCGGCAATGGGCATGACCCGACCATCCCCCAGTACCGTAGCCCCGGCGATGCCGATGGGCTTGGGCACAGGACCTTCCAGCTGCTTAATGACAATTTCCTGCTCACCGATCACCTGATCCACTTGTACCCCAATAAAGGTGTTCGCACTTCTGAGCACAACTACAGCAATTAGATCACTATCTGGGGCGCCACCGTAGACTCGGCCACGGCCCAAGCCACGGTTAAACTTCAGCAGATCTCCGAGGGGTCGAAAGGGCAGCAGGGTATTCCGCCAGGGAACACAGGCATAACCGTCAGGATTGATTTGAACCTGGGCTTTAGGAACGTCTAGCATATCTTCTACCCCATCCATGGGAAAGGCGATACGAGTTTGATTGTTCAGACAACTGAGGGCCTTAGTGATGCTTAGGGTAAGGGGGAGACGGATGGTAAAACTAGTCCCCTTGCCAACCGCTGACTCGATGGTAACGACGCCCCGGATATCCATCAGGGCGGTACGCACCACATCCATTCCCACCCCCCGACCAGAAAAGGCGTCTGCCTGATCACGGGTGGTGAATCCGGGCAAGAACAACAGGTCATAGACCTCCAGGTCCGCCATAGTTTGGGATTGGGCAGGGGTAATCAACCCCTTTTCTAGGGCCTTAGCCTTGATCACCACCGGATTAATACCAGCCCCATCGTCGGCAATGTAAATTACCGTCTGGTTACCCTGGTAGAAAGCCCGCACCGTGATTACTCCCTCCCTGGCTTTGCCCAGGGCTAGTCGCTCCTCTGGAGACTCAATGCCGTGGGTGATAGCATTATTCACCAGGTGGGTGAGGGGATCGTAGAGTCGCTCCAGGAGCATCTGGTCGATCAGGGTATCGCCGCCTTCCACAATCAGTCGAGCGTTCCTACCAAATTTCAGAGAAATGTCGCGGACGGCCCGAGGCAGGCGATCGGCAATTTGGCTAAAGGGCACCATTCTGGTCCGGTTTAACCCTTCCTGCAGTTGGGTGGTAACCTGACGAAACTGGCGGGCAATTTGATCAGTCGAATCAACGGTAAATCCTATATCGGAAGCTGCCTCCCGGACCCGCACGATCAGCTCGATCATTTCCTGGGAGAGGGTATGGAAACCAGTGAACCGGTCCATCTCTAGAGCATCGAAGGTGACCCCGATGGCGTGGCCCTCTCCGTAGGAGGTTGGGTAGGCCGGCTCAAAGGATTGGCGGTTGGCGATCAGAGAGCTCTCCAGCAGCGATCGCTCATAGAGATTGCGCATTCGTTGACCAACATCACTCAGCTGCTGAACCTGACTCAGGAGATTATCGAGAAACTGCCGCAATCGCTCCTGATCTTGCTCCAGGGAGTTACGGTTAACCACCAGCTCACCCACCAAGTTACCCAGGTTATCGAGGTGACCAACGGAAACCCGCATGGTTTGATCCACCAGCATACTGGTGCGGCGCGGCAACCGTTGGTTAACCCCTCCCCTCATCCGGCGCATACTGGAGCTGGGAGCCACCCCACCCAGTTGATCGGCATCCTGTAGCAATTTCTCCAGATCGTCAAAACTATCGTCCTCTTCGGCTAATTCTGCAGCCGCAGCGACAGATCCTGATTGGCTAGCCGGAATTACCCCAGGACCAGGAACCCCTTCCAGGGGTAGGGAGTCAGAGCTTAGATCTGACTCCAACCAGGGGGATAGTTCTGGGACCAGCTCAAGGGCTGTCGGTTCTAACCCGACCCCAGATTCTGGCATGGTCACCGGACCATTGTCCTCCTGCATCCAGAATTCTGGCAAATTATCTAGAAAATCTGATAGATCATCAAGGGCTGAAACCGGTTCGAGGTCTGGTGTAGGGGACAGACTCAGCGTCTCCGCAGGAGGGCCAGAAACCGACTCAAGCACCGCCGCCAGGTCCTCCTCCTGCCACAGTTCATCCAAACTAATTGGTTGAGCCTCGAAGAGGTCCGCCAGACTATTGAGATCCTCCTCCGTCAGGGGAGCACTGCTGAATACGTCCTGGTCAACTGCGGTTGGAACCAGAGAGAGGACTGCGGGGGAAACCTCAATCTCCCCCCCGCGGCCCGCCAGGACTAGTTCTTGAGCTAACTTCAAATCCTTGATCAAAACCGCAGCCAAACTACGGTAGGTATGCTCCGGATTACCAATGGCGGCCTCAATCGTTGCCAGTAAATTACACCACTGAACTAGATCAAAGGGTTCACCCAGGTGGTAAAGGCGTTGACAGATGCGCCCCAGGTGTTCTCGAGATCGCTGATCATCAGTTGTTTTGAAGGTGGTCAACATTTCCCGTAGCAGATAGGGCACATCGCTACGGAAGACAAACTGCATAGCACTGATTTCCGGCTGAGGAGTAGCCAGAGATGGTAGGACAGGGCCTAGTTTAGCGGGGGTGGCAGTCCGAGGGATGGAAAATTGAGTCATAAGGCTTTGTAAGTGGGCCTCCGTGCGATCAAACAGGGGCTCCAGGGTCTCCATCAGGGCCTCAGCTTTGCCTAGGGCGAAGGGGTTTTGGAGTTGATTCAACTGCTCCTGCAAACCATCAAAAACTTGCAAAAGTAGAGATTCTAGCTGCCGATCTGGTGATATCGAGGAATCCTTAAGGAGCTTAAAGAAGTCCTCCAGGCGGTGGGCTGTTCGCTGCATATCCCCTAGACCAAGCATGGCTGCGCCCCCTTTTACCGAGTGGGCGGCACGAAAAACCTCGTTGATTAGCTCCGGGTCAGCCAGGGTGCCAGACAGGTTGACCAGCCCCTGTTCAAGGGTCTGGAGATGATCTCCGGCTTCTTCGATGAAGTACCCCAGGATACGTTTTTGATCATCAGGGAGCATAGCGGTACCCTTATAAACGTTTACTCAATTCCCATGTCACCAGGGTATTTGGGGAGATGTCGATTAGCTCTCAACCTTTTCCACCTTAAATCGATCCACCGAAATGAGTAAATCCCGCGCCACACCTACCAGGTTTTGCAGGGATGCTGAAACTCGCTGGGCTTCCTGGGAGGTTTCCTGGGCGGTTAATTCCACCGATTGCATCACCTGGGCTACGGCGCGGGAGGTTTCAGTTTGCTCTACGGTGTCGGCGGTGATGGAGCGAACCAGTACATCGATCCGATTGGAGACCTGAATAATATCCTCCAGCGATCGCTTCGCCTGCTCTGCTAAACGGGTACCCTCAATCACCTGTTGGGTGCCCTCCTCCATGGCGGTCATCACCCCGCTCGTTTCGGTCTGGATTTGTCGGACAATTTGCTCAATTTCCTTGGAAGCCTTAGCCGCCCGGTCCGCCAGCTGACGGACCTCATCGGCCACAATGGCAAATCCGCGGCCCGACTCCCCTGCCCGAGCCGCCTCAATACTGGCGTTGAGGGCGAGCAAATTAGTCCGGGAGGCGATCTGGGAAATCAGGGCAACAATTTTAGAAATTTCCTGGGAAGACTCCGCCAGACGTTTTACCTTTCGGGTTGTCTCCGCCACAGTCTCGCGAATTTCTAAGATACCTGCTACAGTACGCTCCACCGACTCTCCCCCCCGTAGGGCCGTAGCAGAGGCGGAACGAGCCACTTCCTCCGCCTCTCGAGCACTTTCCGCTACCCGTTGAATGGAATCGGTCATCACCTGGACAGAGTTTAAGGTCACCGCCAACTCCTCCGCCTGGCGTAGGGCATCCGCGGAAAGACTGCGGGCAAAAATTTCATTTTCTGTAGAGCCACGGCTGACCTGACGGGCAGCCACACTAACCTGTTCGACAATTTCTCGCAGGTTTTGAATGGTTAGATTAAAGGAATCCGCTACTGCCCCCAGCACATCCGCCGTCACCTCCGCCTGTACGGTGAGGTCGCCGCGGGCGGCACCCTCCACGTCATCCAGTAGGCGAATTACCTGACGTTGCAGGTCTTCCTTAGCTTGTTCTTGTTCCTGGGCCTTGCGCTGGGCTTCGCTGGTGGTGGTTAGGATGACTCGAGACATTTTGTTAAAGCTATTGGCCAAATAACCTAGTTCATCGGCCGATAGCACCCTAGCCTGGGCCGATAGATTACCCTGGGTGACCAGATCGAATTGTTCCTGTAAGTTCTGCAGACTGGCTTTCATGGATCGTTGGGCGAGGTGGCCAATGCCGAGGGCGGCACCAAACCCAGTTATGCCAGCACCTAGGGCCATGACCCCGTGAACCAGCCGAGATAGACTCTGATTAGGGTTGAGACTGGCGGCGGTAAAGCTAACTACCCCTACGGCCAGGGTAGAAGCCAGACCAGCAGATATCGCTACCGCCAGATTTTTTTTGACCAGGGGAGCATTAGCAAGGAAACCTAACCAGTCTTGTTCTGGAGCAGCCAGCAAGGGAGCATCATCAAATTGGGCAAAGGAAGGTAAGCTATTGGTCGTGCCAACAAGGGTCAACAAATCTGCATCACTAATGGGGAGTTGGTTGCTTTTAGACTCCAGCTCTAAATCAGAGAGATGATCTATACCACCAGCCAAACCGGGATCGAGCACTTCTATGGAAGGGGTGGTAAACCCTCCAGAACTATCGGACAACTGAAAGTCGGGTAGGCTGCCCAGGTCATCGAACTCGCTGAATTCATCCAAAAATTCCACATTACTTTCAGTGGAGTTAGTTTCGTCATCCAGACTGGGAGCGATGGTGGAACTAGAACCATAGTCATGACCCGGTTCAGAACTAGAGACGACGGGGGAAAAAGCCTTCAGATCAAGGGCCGCACTCGGCGCCAACATTGTTAAATCCTCCTGGCTATCATCCTGTTGGGCCAACCAGGACGCTGCCGTGCCAAGATCCTGATCATCACTCCAGAAGGATTCAAAGGTGCCGCCGGAGTGGTCTAGGGCGGAGCCAAACTCTGGCGCTGCAAACGGATCAGGTGTATCGAATTCAACTGTGGCAAAGGGATCGAGAAAGTCCTCGTCGGTGAAATGGGGCTCCTGATCCTCCTCCAGAGAGAAATTTTGCATAGCCAGACTATCGGAGGGATGATCGAAATTCGTTCCGACGTTACCGTTAGAGAATCGGTCAACAGCCACCCCAGGGGAGCCTTCCATGGCCTGCAGCGGCCTATCATCATCTCGTAAACAAGTAGACTCAACCGGGGTGAGATTAGGTGGGGCTAGCTCAGGGTTGGGACCAAACTGACTAGCGTACTTTAGCCCATTGGTGGCATAGTCAACATAGTCTGGCTGGGAGGTGTGCCTCAATACGGAGGCATACTCCTGGCGAGCCAAATCATACTGTTGCAACCCATAGCAATAAATATGGCCCCGCAGTAATAAAACACTTGGATCCTGAGGATAATGTTCGGCTAAGCGATCAATAATGGCAGCAGCATCCTGGTAATTACCCTGAATATAGGCTTTTTCGGCTTGCTGATAAGCCTGGGAGTAATCAATGCCTGAAGCCATGGGGAGTCTCCTGCCATTGCTAGTCTTTGTAATCAGGTAAAGTAAAGGGCTAACTAGGCGGCCCACCGAGCTGAACGAATCACGGCCACGTGATCTAGCATCCTCAGAGTCTTACCGTCCTCTGAGGACAAGGTCCATTCACCGCGCAGAAATGGATCCATACTATCAGTGCTCCTACCTGCACTAATCGTTTGATTTGGGTTGAGCCACTGGGTCCCAACGATTCGATTAACCGCTAAGCCTAGCATAGTTCCCTGATCTTCCACTACAACGATGGGAATTTCGGGTCGATCAGTGTTTAGCAGCGATGGATAGCCTAAAAAATGTCCCAGATCGGCAACCCAAACTACCCGACCCTGCTCATTCAAGGTGCCTAATAGAAGATGGGAAACATTGGCGATGGGGGTAATCCGATCGGGAGAGTGCTCTAAAATACGGTGAATGCCAGTGGCAGGCAGAGCGAATTCATCCTCCGTCGTGACAAAGAAACGCAAAAATAGCTCCCCGTCTGGAGGGGCGATAGGTAAACCAACACCAGGGTTGCCAAAGGATTCGAGAACATCAGCAGAGCCATCTATCATGGTTCAATTCCAATTGTGTTATCCTTACTCAAATTTCATCCATTGCCATCTCTCTCCAAATTATTTAAACGCAACTAGATTTAAACGCAACTAGGTTCTCAACAACTGCTTAACCGTACCGATTAACTCAGCAGGCTGAAAAGGTTTGGCAATGTAGGCATCGGCCCCCTGCTTAATGCCCCAATAGCGGTCAAACTCTTCCCCTTTCGAAGAGCACATCACCACCAGCAGGTGCTGAGTACGGGGATCAGCCTTCAGCCGACGACATAACTCGTAGCCATTCATCCTAGGCATGACAATATCTAGCACAACCACATCAGGGGGAGCGATTTGAATCTTTTCTAAGGCCTCTAAGCCATCAGCCGCGACGCTAACATCAAAGCCTGTGTCCTGCAGTAGCTCAGTGATCATCTGCCGTTGAGGCACACTGTCTTCTACTACTAAAATTGTGCTCATAGGCCAAATTTGCCAGTTAGACGGTTACCGTATCTAAATAAGCTAAGGATATTGCCGTAGTCTGACGGATCTTGGTGAGGGACTCCAGTCCAAAGGGTCGAACCATAACACTTACCGAGCTTTAGCTTTTCACATTTTGTAATGTGAGACAGGCTCGTCAGTTAGAAAATTCACCGACCAATTCCGCCCTATACCCTCGGCGTTCTGGCCAAAGTTATACACAGGGCGCCCCTAGAGTCCCATTGTAGTCTCAAATACGGCGAGATTGTACTACTACTTCTCCATGTTGTCCAGGAAGGGTTTTATTCAAATCACTGTCCTTGACTCGGTGGTTATAAGGATGTGACCGTAGCCCCATCTAATGAATCGGAGGCGGGCCAGAAGGCTGACCTAAGATTCGCTTTGACCAAGTTACTCTATTCTAGGCAGGCTGGGCAGGGCTTTAAGGCTATGAACAGACTGGTGACAGGGATGGCCTTATGCTTTGGAAGCAACTTACCTTGAGCTCACATAGCCTGACTAAAGGCTATTCTCTGCAACGGTCTGACTACGGGCTTAGGGGCAGGCGGCACCTGGTTGAGGGCGAGGTCTACTACTATCCGGGCCAGTTGGGGACAGGGCCCAAGGGCAGGTAGGAGATGAATCCTCAATTTGGGAAAGCGCTCCGCTAAAGCCTCAGCATGGCGGGTAATGGCATCGGTGATGGTGCCATTGAATAGAAAATAGGGCAACACCGCTAACTCCTGAACCCCAGCCTGAATCAGTTGAATGATGCGGGTCTCTAGATCTGGAGCAATGGACCAGTAGGCGGTAGCACCACCAATCTCTTCAGCCAGGGTTTCCACCGGCTGATTGCTGCGGCGCTGACGACTACCATGGGCAAGCAATAGGGGAAACTCTGGGCTGACGGCTTGAAATTTGCTGTGAACCAGAGCTTTTATAGCAGGATGGCTACCGATGTGGGGGGTGAGATCCAAGGTCAATCTGGGTGACTGGCGTTGGGCCTGGCTTACCTCCGCTGGCAAATCCCGTAGGACGTGGTTACCGCCCAGGAGAAAGAGGGGTACAATGCGCAATGTGGTAACCCCCATCGCTTGTACCCGCTCACCAAAGGCCAGTATTTGTCGCTGTAAAGAAAAAACACTAGTCTCTAAACAGGCTGTACCCACTAAGGGTAGGGGTGCTGCTACGGAACTGAAGGGCAGACCGAGGCTAGGGCTGTAACCCCGGATCAATGCATCCCGATCAAGGGCAATGAGGGAAGCCAGGCAAGCAGCGGCACCCTGGTCGTGGCAACCAACCGGCAGGGATTGGAGCAGACTGAGTTGCGATCGCACAAACTGGGCTAGCCGTTGGGCCGCCTGGGTCGGTCGCGGATCATGGCTGCCGTGGAAAACTAACAAAAAAGCGGTGGAAGACGACGGATCGGTAGACACTTGGGAACTCCCCTGATTGAGGTTCGGCATCTCAAGAAAACTTATTATAGGCAGTTTCCCGCACTAGTCCAGTATCTAATACAGCGATATGGCTCTTACCTAACCGATTTCCTTTTAAGAACCATGACATTGAGGGAGGGGAGAGGTCGTTGCCCCGACAGATTCCTCGACCTCTCCCTTTCCTTCATCCTTCATAATGACAACAGTAACAACCCTAGCCCCTGCGTCTGCCCCTTTGCTATGACTGACCCCACCTCCCCGCCCGCGGGCCCTACTTGGAAACGACTACTGCTGGTCATGGTTACCGCCCTGGTCACCCTGGTCTTACTCCAGTCCCTGATCAACAGCTGGAATCAACCTCAGGTGGCGAGTCAGTTAGAGCTCTACCAAACCGATCTATTACTGCAAAGTAGTGCCTGGAAATTTAACCTGAGCGAACCCCCGGGCGGATCTGGGGAAGACTGGCAGAGGCTGCGTCAGGGCTTACTCGGGAAGGATCCCGTAGCTACCGCCCAACAGCAGTACGAAAAGGTGCAGGAACGGGCCAGTACTAATCTGGGCAGTTTATCATCCCAGGAGACCATCCTGAGGGAGGCTGGTCAGCCCCTAGGACAACGGCAGCAGAGCGCTGCAGCGCAACAACGGCGACTCATTGATCAAATAGACCTACGACTGGGGTTAATGGAAGCCTACCAGGGCCAGGTGGAAAGCGCCCTCAATCGTTGGCGGGAGCTGGCTAATCGTTCCACCACTGGGGCGGACCTGGCCCGCACCGCTAATCTTCTCACCCGCCTCTGGCAAGACAGTCGGGCGGAGCCAGGGGACGAGGAATGGCTGCAGGCTAATTTAGAGGGTTGGTTTGGGTATCGCGCCCTGGATCGGCTCTATGGGGTGGCTAAGCACCCCGAGGATCGACGAAGACTGCAAACCCAGGAACAGGGGATCGCCGCCGATCGCCTGGTGAAAGTGGTGCTGATTAGCACGGTGCCGGCGATCGCCGCCCTGGCTGGAGTGGTTTTACTACTGGGGTTGCTTGGCCAATGGCTATGGCAACGGCAGGGCTCCCTCCTGGCTGAGCAGGGTCAGGCCCCCTGGTCAATTCCCTGGACTGGGAAAACTATCTGGGAGGTGCTGGTGGTGGGTTTTTTTTTCATTGGTCAGATCGCGTTGCCCATCTTACTGGCCGGCTTAGGGCTCAGCGGCGCTGACCTCAGCAGCCGACAACGAGCCTTTTTATCCCTCGGCTACTACCTGCTGATGGCCGGCGGTGGTCTGACCGTTCTCTGGTGGTGTTTGAGACCCTATCGGCCCCTGCCAGCCGGTTTATTTACCCTAAAACCCTCGTGGCGGGGGTTGCTGTGGGGGCTAGGGGGCTACCTAGTGGCCCTACCCTTAATGTTTGGAGTGGCTTTAATCAATCAACAGCTTTGGCAAGGGCAGGGAGGCAGTAACCCCCTGTTGCAAACAGTCTTGGAGGAAAGGGACCCGGTTGCCCTGGTGGTTTTCTTTATCACCGCCGCCCTGGCTGCCCCCCTATTCGAAGAAACCCTATTCCGTGGGTTTCTATTGCCATCCCTGAGTCGCTACACAGGACTGCCCTGGGCCATTGGTCTGAGTGGATTGATTTTTGCTGCCGCCCACCTCAGTCTCTCAGAAATATTGCCCCTGACTCTGCTGGGAATGATATTAGGATTTGTCTACAGCCGCTCCTACAACCTACTGTCACCCATGGTATTACACGGCCTTTGGAATGGTGCCACCATGGTGGGGTTATTGATTTTAGGTAGCTGAGTTCAAGCAGTTGGCCTGGTATAGTTTTTCCAAAAAAACTATCCGCCCTTGCCAGGGAGAGGATGAATCCTCAGGGCAAGGGCGGTCTAGTCGGATCTTCGGTTAAACCTGACTGCCGGGAGGAACCCAAGCCAGTCGGCTAGGAAAGAATTAATCCCTTCAGGAGCTAACTAAACTAAAGTACAGCCCCGGCACACAGTCGGCCTACATTAACCTGAAGACCCACACGTTTACTACTCTCTTGCATGGGCACCACCTCCTGGGATACTAAAGGGTACAATTTATCTGCCCCACGTGTGGCATTAGAGGTACCATAGCACACTATTCAAAGGATAGGGGGCACCCCCACCCCATGTTACCCCCCAGCCTGCCGGCCATCACCCTCGACCCGCTACTGCGCCACTGGCTGCAGGAGGACATCGGTCGTGGGGATTGGAGCACCGTTAGCCTGGGTCCCCTGGCCCAGGGCTTAGCCCTGGCCCAGTGGATCGCCAAGGGCGATGGGGTGGTGGCGGGGCTACCGGTGGCGGCTCGGCTGTTTACCCTGCTGGATGCTGGGGTCAGTTTTATGGCCCTGGTACCGGAGGGAGATCGCTGTGCCCCTAACACCCCCATCGCCCAGATTAGTGGCCCCCTGGCCAGTCTGCTGATGGGGGAACGGGTGGCCCTCAACCTGGCCATGCGCCTGAGTGGCATCGCCACCGCCACCCGCCAGTACGTGGCGGCCCTGGCGGATTACCCCAGCCAGTTTGTGGATACCCGTAAAACCACCCCTGGCCTGCGGCTGCTGGAGAAATACGCCAGTCGGGTGGGGGGGGCGATCAACCACCGCCTGGGGCTGGACGATGCGGTCATGCTGAAAGATAATCACATCACCGCCGCCGGTGGGGTGGCGGCGGCGGTAGCCCAGGTGCGCCAGACCGTTCCCTACCCCCTGCGGCTGGAGGTAGAGGTGAGCAGTCTGGCCCAGGTGGAGGAGGCCCTCACCTGCCCGATCGACATCATTATGCTGGACAACATGCCGGTGGAGACCATGGTTACGGCGGTGCAACGCCTGCGTCAGGCTTGTCCCCACCTGGCCATCGAAGCCTCGGGCAACGTCAGCCTGGCTACCCTGGAGGCGATCGCCGCCACCGGCGTGGACTTCATCTCCAGCAGCGGCCCCATCACCCGGGCTCCCTGGCTGGATATCAGTATGCGACTGCTGACCCAGGGCCTAGACTGGTAGAGCAGACCTGTGATCGGAGCAAATCACCATGATTATCACCACTGGCCCCTCGGTGGAGGGGCGCAGCATCAGCCAGTATTGTGGGCTGGTCAATGGCGAGGCCATCCTGGGGGCGAATATTTTCAAGGACTTCTTCGCCGGTATCCGTGACATTGTGGGGGGGAGATCGGGGGCCTACGAAACCTCCCTGCAGCAGGCCCGCACCACCGCCATCCGGGAAATGGAGCAGGCGGCTCGGGCCCTGGGGGCCGATGCCATCATTGCGGTGGACATTGACTATGAGTCCATATCCGTCAGTAATGGCGGCACCATGTTGATGGTGGCCGCCAGTGGCACTGCGGTGCGGCTGGTATAGGCAATGGCTACCCAGGTGACGGGGGTGGCCCTGGCCGCCTGGCGGACCCAGGCTCGACACCAGGCCGAGGCCGCCGGGGTAGACCCGCAGGAGGTGGACTGGCTGCTGCGGGCCCTCAGCCCCCTCGATGCCCTCACCCTAAAACTGGGCCGCTTGGCGGAACTGCCAGCCGTCCCCCTGGGCCTGTCCCTGGAGGAGCTGGACCGACGTTGGCAGCAGCGCCTGCAGCAGCGGGTACCGGTGCAGTACCTGGCGGGTCAGACCCCCTGGCGGGACCTGACCCTACAGGTGTCGCCGGCGGTGCTGATTCCCCGACCTGAGACGGAGCTGATCATTGACCTGGCGGTGGCCGCCAGCCAGCAGTTCCCCATCCTGCAACAGGGCCTCTGGGCCGATCTGGGTACCGGCAGCGGGGCGATCGCCCTGGGGTTGGCTCAGGCCCTACCGGCGGCCACCATCCTGGCGGTGGATCAGAGCTCGGCGGCCCTGACGGTGGCCCAGGCCAACGCTGAGGCCGCCGGGTTGACGGACCGTATCCACTTTCACCAGGGATTCTGGTTTAGTCCCCTGGGCTTCTACCGGGGCCAGATCGCCGCCATGGTGGCCAATCCTCCCTATATCCCCACCGGGTTGCTGTCTACCCTGGCACCGGAGGTGATTGACCACGAACCCCGCCCTGCCCTGGATGGCGGTATGGATGGGTTAGAGTCGATCCGTACCCTGGTGGCCCAGGCCCCCGACTACCTGAACCCCGGCGGCCTTTGGCTGGTGGAAATGATGCCGGGGCAGGGAGCTGCGGTCCTGGCTCTGCTGGCGGCCAACGGCACCTATCGGGATGGTCAGGTGTACCGGGACCTGGCGGGGTGCGATCGCTTCACCCAAGCCTGGCGCTGCTAGCCACCGCTAGCCAGACGGTAAACACTGTGCCTGGGCCCTGCTCAACCCCCTGGCTAGCCCCCAGGGGTGGGGTGGGCCACCACTGTTCTAAAGGAGCTGGACTGATCAAGGTCAAGCGGCCCCCCATGGCGTTGACCAGCTCCTGCCCAATGGCCAGCCCCAGCCCCGTACCGGCGATAGTCCCCTGGCTTTGTACCCCCCGGTAATGGCGATCAAACACCCGTCTCTGGTCCTCTAGGGGAATGCCCGGCCCCGTATCCCCCACCGCAATACCCTGGAAGGGTTGGCCCTGCCACCACTCCTCCAGCCCCCCCCGCAGCCAGAGCAGGGCACCGGCTGGGGCATACTTGAGGGCATTATCCAGTAAATTACTTAGCACCTCCCCTAGGGCAGCCCGGTCCATCCACACCGGCGGCAGGTCCTCGGGCAGATCGGCCCACAGGGATAGGCCCCGGTCCTGGGCGATGGCTTCGATGCTAGGCAACAGGGGGGCCGCTACGGCGGCGATGTGATCGGGGCGTAATTCCAGGGCTTGATGCAAGGGAGAGTCTCCAGCCTCAGCTGTCGGCCCAGTGGCCCCAGGCAAAACCAGTTGCCCCAGGGGTGGCACCCCCGCTGGACCGGCCAGTTGCTCATCCCCCTGCTCCAGGGTGTGGTCAAACTGTTCCGCCAGCCCCTCTAGTCGCTGACTTTCCCGCACAATACCGGTGGCTAGGGTCTGGTTGGGGTGGTCGCTGGGCAAACGCTTCACCAGGAGTTTGCCAAAGGTTTGTAACGCCGTCAGCGGATTACGAAACTGGTGCAGCAGGTCGTGGAAGGTCTCCGACTGATTCATCTGCTGGCGGTGTTGTTGGTAAAGCTGTTGTTGCCACCACTGCCCCCGCTGGTCTAGCACCCAGGCCAGGGTCAGGGTATTGGCGATGGCCTCCCCCTGTTGCTGGTCATCGTAGCCCCAGGGCAGATTCAGTCGATGGCTGACGATTACCCCCAGGGCCACTCCCTCATGGATCAACGGTAGCACCAGGGGGGAGGTGTCCCCCGGCCACTGTAGGGTTGGGGAGGATGGATGCTCAGGGGAGAACTTTCCAGTTTCACCACCCAAATCATCCTGGAAGTCAGACTTACTGTGGCGTTGCAGCATGTCCAGCACCCCCGGCAACAACCCCTCCCCAGTTTCAGGGTAGGCTAGCAGCGGTACGAGGGATAGATCCCCAGAGTCGCCAGCGGGCTGAGCCAGGTAAATCACCGTTGAGGTGGCCCGCAGGGCCTGGCTAAAGACCAGAAGCTGGGACCGACACAGGGCAATGAATTCGGCACTAGCGAAGGGCATGGATAGAGACACAATCTAGGAGTATGACTGCAAGGAGCCTAAAGTTTTGTCAATTTTTTAACACTTCCTTTTACTTAAGCCTCTGTCAATGGGCTGAAGTGCTTTGCTAGCATAACTTCAGAGGATCGAAGTGAAATTTTAAGAGAAGTTGAAATTCTGATTTCAAATCGATATACTGGCCTTGGTTTAGGATTTTGTAACTAAAACTACACCAAAACTACAGTCAAATATCCAGAGAGAGGGAGGTAGGCAACTTGGCAAGGAGACGTAAGCGCAAGAGCCGCCGTCGACTAGAGGGTCGCCGTATATTAGAAGCTGTTCCTCAGTTTAGTATTGAGAGCGGCAATGAAAAACCGGTAACAGCAGCTCGTAACTTTATCCACTCCGAAGGTATTGCGCCACCAGCGCTACTACTCGTTAAGCGTAACGAGCATACCACTGATCGGTACTTCTGGGCGGAGAAGGGCTTGTTTGGGGCACAGTACGTCGAGGAGAACCATTTCCTCTTTCCTAGTTTGCGAGTCCTACTAGGGGAAGAAGAAGTGGCCACCGCCGGCGTTGGGGCCCAGTAAATTGTATTCAGGGGGAGCTACCCTTGGTGCGTTCCCCGCTAGTAAGGTTTTTATTTTCTAAAGCTAGCCGCAAGGCTAGCTTTTTTTATGCCTGGATGCCATGGCCAGGGCAACAGCAACAAAACTTAAATACCAGCGAGCTGCCAGGCCCCAACAGTCGTAGTAATCTGATGAACGACGGATCTTAATAATTAATTTTCAAGAGGGTATTATCCATGGTTCAGCGCGGTTCTAAGGTTCGCATTCTCCGCCCAGAGTCCTACTGGTACCGGGAGGTTGGCACCGTTGCGAGCATTGACCAAAGCGGGATTACTTACCCGGCGGTGGTACGGTTTGACAAGGTGAATTATTCTGGTATTAATACCAATAACTTTGCTCTGTCGGAGTTAGAAGAGGTAGAAGCCCCCAAGGGTAAGTAGTTTAGACAACATCCAAGTCGCTTTTGGCTCTACTAAACCTACCCCATCCATATAGGTGGTGCAAGGGGCGTTGTGAGATTTTCACCATGCCCCTTTCTCCATAGGAATCAAGTGCTATGGTGATCACGTTGCGTAGCTGTCAAGACTGGAGGTGGGGCGGTGAGTGAATGGCTGGATCACAGTGTGATAGTGGATGTGGAGGTTCCGGTGGAGACCTGCTGGCAGTTGTGGTCCGATCTGGAGCAAATGCCCCGCTGGATGAAGTGGATCGACTCGGTCCATATCCTGCCGGAGGACCCGGATATCTCTGAGTGGAAGTTGGCTTCCCGGGGGTTAGAATTTACCTGGCGATCGCGGATTACCAACCTGATCACCCACCAAATTATTCAATGGGAGGCCATCGATGGCTTGCCCAACCGGGGGGCGATTCGCTTCTACGATCATAAAAACGGCACCTCCTCCGTTAAACTCACCATTGCCTACGCGGTGCCAGCGGTGATCAAGTGGATGGATGGGTTATTCCTGGGCCGCCTGGTGGAATCAACCCTACAGGCAGACCTGGATCGCTTTCGCGACTACGCCCTGACCCTCCATCAATCGCCTCAGCCCTAGGGTGCCATGGGGCGAAGGCAACAACAACTGCAGGCCAGACTACAGGCCTTTGACTTTGAGGCCCTGTTCCGTCAGGACTTGGATTGGGACGCCCCCTCTTCTCCAGAGGTAGGCGAACTGGCCCAGCAAGGTTCCCACCAGGTGCGGCTGGTTCAGACCTCCAGCCTGGGGGAGGTGGATCCCCTGGGGCCGGTACCCCCCCAGACCCTGGTGATTAGCCTCAGCCCCGACGGCGATCGCAGCCTTTGGCGCTGGTCTGACCCCAGCGGGGCAGCCCCCCCCTGGCAGAGTCGAGTGCTGCTGCGGGGCCAGGTCGATCAGCCCTGGGCTAGTCGCCTTCGGGCCCTCCAGACCTTGGAGGCCACCAGCTTGGCCAGCTGCCTCAACGGCCCAGACCAACCCGCCAGCCTGGCCGACCGGGAAGCCTGGCAGCAGAGTTGGCAGAGTCTGACAGTGGCCCTCACGGACCTGCCCCTGGTCAGCCAGCGCCGCCACTATGCCCTGATCCTGCTGGTCCGCCTGGTGGCCCTGGCCGCTCTACAACAGCGGGGCTATCTGGGGGAGGATGGTTGGTATCTGCAGAATCAGTTCGGTCAAAGTCAACAGCGGGGGCTGGATCGATTCTTTATCGACTGTCTCCATCCCCTCTGCCATCATGGCCTTCCCTTGCCTGCGGAGGAACGGCCTAACTGGCTGGGAGAGCGGCTGGGCCACCTCCCCTTTATCCCCCAGGGTCCCTTCCATCCTGGTCCTCTGGATCTGCTCTGGGGGCATCGGCCCATCGCCGATGCCGCCTTTGAACCGGCCCTCCTCTGGCTGGGGGACCGACTGACCGAGGCGGAGATAGACCTGGGGGACCACCTGCCCCAACTCTTTGAGGCGGTGGTGAATGGTAGTCAGGGCGCCACCCTGGTAACCCCTGCCCCCATCTGGTGGGCGCTGTGCGATCGCACCCTGCACCGTACCCTGTTGGATCGGGCTACCCTGATTACTGGGGCGACCTATGGGAGTCCGGCCCAATTGCTATTTACCCTGGAGCCCGCCAGTGCCGCCCGCCTGTTAGAGGAGCTGGGAGAACTCACCCTGTTAGACCCGGCCTGTGGGTCGGGGCGCTACCTGCGGGCCGCCCTGCAGGAGTGGCTTTACCTGGCCCATAGCCTGCTAGCGATCGCCACCCTGGATAGCTCCGTTCCCCTGCCGACCTGGGTGGGGGGCGCCTCACCGAGTCAGGCCCTGGGGCTTTACCGTCACCTGGCGGGCCAGGCCATCTACGGCCTGGATGACTGGGCTCCGGCTCTGGAGCTAGCCCGTTTGCAGAGCTTTTTGGTGGCCCTCCAGCACAGCCAGGGAGCCCAGGATCTGGCCAGCCTGCCGGACCTCAGCCTCACCCTGCTGCGGGGGGATGCCTACTTTGGCCTGATCAGGGTTGATCCGGAACGGTTTGACCAGGTGAAACCCCGCCGGGGCCAGCCGACCGCTAGCCAGGGTAACCTGTTACAACCCCTGTTGGCTGCCAACTACCGGGGAATTTTGGCAGAACGCCAGGTGCGCCTGGAACATTACCGCAGCCAGACCCAATTGCTGGCGGAAACCGGCCACGTGCCGGACTATGCCCAGGTAGCCTTCCTTCGCGATCGACTGGAGGAGGTTAACCAAACCGCCCAGGCTAAGTTGACCCAGGTGCTTTGGCAGGAGGCTAGTCAGCAACTGGGGCTACGGGTGGCTGTGCCGTCCTCGGACAGCTGCCGCCGTACCCGTCCCCTCAGCCTGGCGGATGTGGAGGCCAGGCAACCCTTCCACTGGGGGTTTTATCTCCATAACCTGTTACTCCAGCGGGGGGGGGTTGACCTGATCGTTAGTCATCTGCCCAGTGGTTTGATGGAGCCCACGGCGATCGGGTTTGCCGAAGCCTATCAAGATTTACTAGCCCAGCGGGGGGTAACAGCGGCCACCTTTCTAGCCAATCCCCCCCAGGTGTTGGCGGTGCACCCCGATCTGGCCGAGGCCTGGGGGCAGTTTCGCAGCCAGTTTGCCTGGTTAAGTCAGTACTTTCGTCGGGCTGGGGCCTATCCCCAGAGTGGGCGCCAGAGCACCGGTAAGCTTACCTGGTCTCGCCTGGGGTTAGAACGCAGTCTCACCCTACTGCGCCCCGGCGGGCGCTGTGCCCTGGTGCTGGATTGCTTCTGGTCTCAGGCTAGTAGTGGGGCCCTACGCCAGTGGTTACTTGCCACCACCACCCTGGGGGCGGTGGTGGAACTCTCTAACCACCAGGGTCTGTGGCCTGAGCTATCCCCCCGGCACCGTAGTTGCCTGCTGTGGTTGCAGGCCCAGGGGTCTACCCAGGGGTGTCCCCACCATGGCTATACCCAGGGGCGAACCGCCCCCGATCCCGCCAGCCTAGGCTCCCTGCTGCAGGACCTGATCCACCTGACGCCATAGGGTTGGGCGATCGCCGCTGTTGTCCAACAGCCAATCCGCCCGAGCCGCCTTCTCCGTCAGGGGCATCTGGCTACGGATGCGGGCTTGGGCCTGGTCGGGGTTGAGACCGCTGCGTTGGATCAGGCGCTGATACTGCTGGTCGGGACGGCAGGTCACCACCCAGATTTCCGTCACCTGCTGGGTGAGCTGGGCTTCGAAGAGGAGGGGAATCACCTGCACCACCGTGGGATGATCGCCCAATACCGCCATGGCCGCCGCCATGGCCTGGCTCACCCGGGGATGGATTTGGGCCTCCAGCCAGGTCTTCTCTGCCGGTTGATTAAAGATAATATCCCCCAACCGGGCTCGGTCAAGTTGACCATCCGGTAGGAGTAGGGTAGGACCGTAGCGATTAGTGATCGCCCCCAGCACTCCCGAGCCCGGGGCCACCACTTGGCGGGCGTAGACATCCGCATCCAGCACCGGTAGGCCATGGTGCTGCTGCAGGTAGTCCGCTACCGTTGATTTACCGGTGGCGATGCCGCCGGTTAGGCCGATAATCCGCTGGCCCATAGGATGAGGGCCTCGGTCAGGGCCTCTAGGGTATAGTCCTGGGGTTGGATGTCTACCCGACCCAGGATCTGGACGCAGGTGGCGGCGGTTTGGGGACCGATGGCGGCGATCTCCACCCCCTGCAGGTGATCCCGCCAGTCTGCCCCCAGCCCCTGCTGCAATAACTGGCCGGTGTGGGTGACGGTTTTAGAGCTGGCAAAGCTGATCACATCCACCCGCCCTGCCGCCAGGGCCGCCAGGGCAGTGGGGTCCGGCGCCAGGGGACAACCGGATTCATAGACCGCCACCTCCGTCACCGTCGCCCCCTGGGCGGTGAATCCCTGTACTAGCACATCCCGACCACCGCTTTCCACCCGGGGGAACAGTAGCCGCTGCCCCGCCACCGGTGTAGGGAAGTGACGCAGTAGGGCATCGGCGACAAACTCCGGGGGGATCAAGTCGGGCCGCAGCCCCCGCTGTTCGAGCACCGCCGCGGTTTTACTGCCCACCACCGCCAGCTGTAAATGGGCCAGGGCCCGCAGGTCCTTACCCTGGGTCAGCAGGCGATCGAGGAAGCCCTGCACCGCGTTGGCGGAGGTAAGGATCAGCCAGTCGTATTGGGTTAGGTCGGCGATCGCCCGATCCGCCCCCTGCCAGCTAGAGGGGGGTCGGATTTCCAGGGCCGGCAACTCCAACACCTGGGCCCCCGCCGCCGTTAGCAATTGGGCAAAGGAGCTGGATTGGCCGGCGGCCCGGGTAATCAGCACGGTTTTGCCTCGCAGGGGGAGGGAGGCCGGATCGGCAGCGAGTAGATAATGGCGTAGTTTGACCACTTCGCCAAACACCATCACACAGGGAGCCAGGGTCTGACCTCGGGTGATCTGGCGGATACTCACCAGGGTGCCCTCCCAGACCTGCTGCTGGGTCTGCCCGGCCCAGCGAATCACCGCCACTGGCCAATCACCGCGACAACCCTGGTGCTGTAACCGCTGGAGGATCTCCTCCAGGTGCTGGCTACCCATTAACACCACCAGGGTCGGCAGGCGAGCCAGCCCGGCCCAGTCCAACAGGTCAGGATCATGGGCGCTGACCACGCCAAAGCCATGGCTCCACACCGGATCGGTCAGGGGAATACCCGCTAGCAGGGGGGCCGCCAGGGCACTGGAGACCCCGGGCACCACCTCAAAGGAACAGCCCGCTTTTTGCAAAGCCTGGATTTCAGTGGTGGTGCGGCCAAAGATAAAGGGGTCACCACTTTTCAACCGCACCACCCGACGCCCCTGCCGGCAGAGGTCCACCAGGTGGTCATTGATGGCGGCCTGGGAAAAACTGGCCTGCCCCCCCCGTTTACCCACCTCAAATACCTGACAACTGGGGGGCAGCAGGCTAAGCAGACTGGGGTCCACCAGGGCATCGTGCACCAGGGTCTCGGCCTGTCGGAGCAACTGCCGCCCCCGACAGGTGAGGTAATCTTCGCCGGCCGGCCCGGCACCCACAATATAAACCATGCCTGAGGCGGCCATTGATCGCTGACTAGTGGGAACCTACAGAAATGGGTTCCGCCACTTTTCCCTGCACAATTAATACCGCACAGCCGGCCCGATGCATCACAAAGTTGCTAACACTGCCCAGTAGCAGTTCTCCCAACCCCTTCCTGCCCCGTCGCCCTAACAGAATCAGATCCGCCGACCACTCCTGGGCCAGGGCACAGATCTCCCGGCCCGGATCCCCCACCCGCTGGCTGGTCAGGGCCGTGACCCCTGCCGCCAGAGCTTCCTCTAGATAGCCCTGCAGTTGGGCCAGACTTTCCTGCTCTGCCGCCCGCCACTGGCTAACATAGGCCCCAAAGGCTTGGGTGTTGAGGGGACCGAGGGACCCCCCCAGGGTCAGATAGAGGGGATCGGGGTAGGTGCTTTTCAAGGGGTCAAGCACCTGCAAAATATGTAGGGTCGCGTGCTGAGCCACGGCCAGAGCCAGGGCTTCACTAAAAACCTCCTGGGCCATGGCTGGATCGTGATCGATGGCTACTAAAATTCGATGGAACATAGACTTACGGCTCTCCAGGAAGTGCCCAGATCGGTTAGCTCCCTATTATAGCCAGGCTCTTTCACCTTCTACTATTACTATCAGTCGACCTAACAACTTCACCCCCTTATTACCGCTGAACAAAACTCCTAACTCTGTTCTTGGTCAGCCAACCGCTCCAACCTTAACTGGATCATCTCCTCCGGTTCTGGCCGATCCAGGGCGGGGGCGGCCACCGGCGCGGCGGTGGTCATCACCTTGGTGCGACTTTGGGACTTCCAGAAGTCGTAGCTCAGCAGGGGCAGGGTGGCCACCCGCCGGGCCAGGGCCCAGAAAAACAGGTAACTGGCCAACAGGCGTTGCAGGGCATGGAAGCGGGATTCCTGCAGGGTGGCTAGCAGGTCGGTGGTGATCCGGTGCCCCTCGCCGCCATCCCCCAGGCTGGGCAGTACCAGGGCGGTGGTAAAGCCCTGCTGGGCCAGGGCAGGGTTGGTGCCGAGGGCGATAATCTCAGGCCCCGCCCCCAGGTGGCGAATGCCATGGGCCTGGCGACCGGTGAGGATGACGGCGTTGGCCTGATTTTGGTGCCTGGCTCCCCAACGCCCGTCCGGCACCCCCAGGAACAGTAGGGTGCCCCGCACCACCCGATGGGCAAAGCGGTGCACCAGATCGTCCTGGGGGTCAGCCCGGTGCACCTCCAGGGTGGCGATGCCGTAGCTGAGGGAAAATAGCTTACTGACGTAGTTTTCCAGGGTGCTGCTGACCCAGGGGGTATCCCCCAACACCAGGGTGCGTTTGCCGGTGCGGGCCAGCAGGGGGCGACCCTGCAGCCAGCGCAGGCCCAGGGCCCAAAACCAGGGGCCAAAGATATAGATGATAATGTCATCCAGCTGAAAGAAGGTGCCCAGGGCGCTGGCCAGGGGGGTGTCTGCGGGCAGATCCAGAGCCCATAGGCCCCCCTTGAACAGGGTCTGGGCCAGGGGAATGGTGTAGCCAAACGCCACCGCCCAGCCCACGGTCACCCCCACATAGACCGCATGAATCAGCCAGGCCAGGGGGGTTTCAATCACATGCAGGCCCCATTTTTGGCCAGCCTCAACAATCTGGCGATGCAGGCGAGGGAGGCGATCGCCGCCGGTAGATGCCAAAATATCCCTACTACTCTGGATCAGCACCTGGTTATCGATATCCACCAGGCCCGCTAAGCCATCGGGGCAAAGGTTCAGCCCCAGGGGCTGCTGGTGGGGAAAGGCGATCTGTAGTTGGCGGGTCAGGTAGAACAACAACTCCGTCAGGGTCTGGTGGCTGGCCACCACCGAGGCGGTGGCGGGCTCCGCCACCCGCCGCCCACTGCCATTGGTAAACAGGCGACGACTAAAGGGCTCCCCGGCAAAGGTGGGGGGTAACAGGGAGGACCCCAGAAAGCTGGTGGGCTCCCCGGTGAGCACAAAGAACTCCCGCATCACCTCCTGGCGGACCAGCAGATCACAGGCCTCCAGCACCTGGCGGGTGGGAAAGGTCTGTCCTGACTGGGTGATGGCTAACACCAGGGATTGCTTAGCCAGGCCCAGGCTAGGGAAATCGTACTGAAGGCGCTGTAGTACCTGGTTGGCGGATAGCACCTGGATCGAGAGCAGGGGAAATAACTGTTCCAGGTCCCGGGCGAATTGTTCCCCCAGCCACAGGCTGTTCTCGACGCCGGTAATCAGCAGATCCACATGGCTAGACTTGGCCAGGGAAGGATCCAGGCCCATGCTGATCAGCTGTTCCTGCTTATCCTGAAGATACTGGGCCTTGGCGATCAAAAAATTAGCCAGGTATTCCGCACTTTGGCGGTTACCCGAGGCCGGGTTCAGCCAGCTATCATTAATCTGTTGCAACAACTGGGGGATATCCTGCAAATCCTGGGCCACCGGGTCAGAGGCTAGAGGGCTAGAGGGTTGGGGGGCTGGGTAGGTGAGGCGACGTTGAAACAGTTCCGTATCCCTGAGTTCGCGGCTTGCCGTCATGGAATAGATGGTCAGGGTGGTCGCCGTCAGTACCGCCACCTCCCCAGTATTTTGATTCAGATCCAGGCGATAGGCCCCCGCCTCCTGCTTCAGCACCCCATCCACAGCGGCGGGTTCGGAGGCGTAGACCGTATAGCCCTGGTTGGGGTTAAACCCCAGGCTCAGGGGCTGCCCCAGGCTACTGAGCACCACCCGGTCTGGCTGCAGGGTAGACAACGCCGCTAAACCAAAGCTGCCCTGGGCCTTGCCCATAAACAGGCGGATCGCCCGATAGAGATCGTTCCGCAGGAACACCTCCAGGGTGCTATCAATAAAGGCGCTGAGCTGATCAGGGGAGAACTCCCCCAGGTGATCCTCCTGGCCCAGGGTGGTGACCAGGGCGTGGTGCAACCATCGCTGACCCGGCGGGTTAGGAAACTGATCCGCTGAGGGCAGGGTTTTGCAATGGTGGATAAAGGCCGACTCACAGCGATCGGCCCAGTGTTGTAGTTGATCGGGGCTGGGGGCGGTGGAGGGAGCGGCCTTAGCCGGGGCCTGGCCACCAAAGGCGGCCCTCAGATCGGTGGCCAGGGTGGTCTGGTAGGCCAGCCGCAGGGAGGGTACCCACATCCCCTGGGTCACTAGCAGGTCAATCATGGCGGCAATTTTGGGAGAATCCCCCACTGTTTGGTTGGGTACATGGAGGACGCGCTCTAACCACAGCCCCAGGCTGGGGTAATCCACCAGCTCACCAAACCATAGCCAGCCGTCAAAATCACCGTTATGGGTGATGCGATGGTTCACTAACTTCGGCCAGGATTGCCAGTGGCCCCGATCCAGGGACCACACCCGTTCGATCCGGGCCGGGCTCCATTCGTGCCAGTGGGTTTCCAGCACCGAGGGTGGGCCACTGGTGCCAAACCGGTAGTGCCAGGCGCCCACCATGGTTTTGGGCATGGGCCTGAACCCCGATCGTCGGGCCCGCCGCCGCACCCGGTCAAAGGTGGTGGCCAGGGACTGGGTCAAATTACCGCGTTTGGCCTTGACCAATTTATGGCCCACAAAGCAGGTGTAACCCAGGGGGTCCCGGGCAAACACCAGGCCGCCCCCGGCCTGTTCCCCCCGCACTTCGGTCTCTCGGCCCATGGTGGCAAACAATTTCCTCCCATGCTCAGAGATCAAATCCCCCGCTTTGACCCCTTCTGCCTGGCTGATGAAGCCAAAATTACCACAATAAAGCCGATCTCCCTGGCCGCTAACCAGGCTGAGCCAGTCGGACTGGCTGGTGATCAGCAGTACTCCGTTGGCCAGGGCGAAGCCATAGCCCGCTAGCCCCAATCCCGGCAGCCCAGTCGGATCAACCCGGAGGCCATGGACACCGCCCCAGAGGCCCAACCCCAGCCCCAGCAGGTTAAACAGGGGCCCAGCAGCGGCCTTGAGCCGCACCTTCCAGGGGGTGCGATCGCCCACCCCTAACCAGGGCAAACCAGGCCCAGTCAGGGAAGGGGGGGACAGGGGCCAGAGGCCGGCCAACACCTGCCCGGGGGAGCGCTGTTCCAGGATATTGGTCAGGTTCAGGGCCGAGGCCTGGCTATCCACCAGGGCCCGGCCAAGACTGTGGCCCAGCCCGTGGAGCAGCATCGCCCCCTGCCAGCTGCAGCGCAGCATCAAGGAGAGGCCCACCATCCACCCCAGCCCCTTGGATACAGAGGCAGCCCCGGAGCTGTCCAGGAGGATCCATAGCCCCAGGGCCAGAAGCTCGGGCATGAATCTCCAGGGGGTACGACGTTTCTCTGTAGCATTGCCCTGATGATTAGCTTTCCAAACCCAATTCAGTGATTCAAATTCATCAAAAAACAGAGCCCTTACTCTAATTTTATAGAAGTAAGGGGAAATAATTGCTGAATACATAGGATGCACCGGAACTAGACGAAGTCTTTGAATTGATAGATTTATCGAATTAGGAAAAGGTTCCCACACTTGATTGAAGCAAGAACCCGAATCCCATAGTAGTAGGCGAAAAATTTATAATTTTGATGATTAAAATGCAACTCTGATGAACCGTCTGACTAACCTCCTGGAAGAATTGCTGGTAGGCATCCAGGTCGAGGGCAACGTCCTGATTGGTTTCCGCTACTGTCGTCAGACCCTCAATGCCATCTAAAACCCAGAGAAATCGCCGGTTTTGCAGACAGGCTAACAACTGCTGCCGCTGGTCATGGGTTGGATTGGGGCAGATGCCCTGGTGTGGATCGCCGCACTGCCAGAGCAGTTCCAGGGCAAAGTCTGGAAATATGGGAGGAAAGCGTAGGGATTTCCAGGCCACCCCGATGAACTGCGATCGCTGGGGTTGAATGAACTGTTCGACCAGGGCGACCCGGTCTTCCTCATTGCCGACCCCCACCACCACCAGGGGCTTGCGTTGATGCAGGACCAACTCCTCCAGGCCTTGCCCATCGGCCCACTGTCCGTCCTTAACCTGGAGGTCGATGGGGTAATGCCAGGCCCCCAGGCGGCTCCCGCCAGGGGTTACCGTTCCCTCGTGGCCCTGACGGGGGTACGGCTTAACCATAGCCTCACCGTAGCGGCGCAGGACGCCTTTGAAATTTAGTTTCGTCACTCGCTGCCCAGAAGCCTGGGATAGGGTACGCCATAGCTTAGACCCCGTATCCTTCAGGTAACCGGCATCGTAGCCGGTAATTTGGGCCATTTCGCCGTAGGATCTACCCACCCAGGCGTGGCGGAAAACAGCCACTTGCACCCGACTAAGATGGCCGGTCTCCCAAAGCTGTTCCATCAAAAGTAGGGCGTCATCCAGGGAAATCATGGAGAAAGAATAGGGAAATCGGGCATGACAACCACCGCCCAGCTATCACACTGGGCGACTTCGGTGTTCTTGAGGGCCAGGGGCGAATCTGCTGTCCATGGAAGCTCAATCAAATTTTACAGGAGCAGTGGAAACTATGGGATTTAAATGCCGCTTTGATCAAAGCGGCTATATCAATAAATCGTTGCCATCAGTATTTCTAGCCAACCATCTAGTAATGGTTGTTTGACGCTCCAGAGTTTCCCTGGGCCAGGGGTGACGGTTGCGATAGACAGGCCTCTCACCGCGGTGGCCGAGGTTAAAATTGGGAGCGACTGCCCTGGGCCCCTGCCTACGGAAGGAGCAACATCAACTGGGTATTGTGTTTGACTCCTCTATGGCATTTATGGCATTGCATCGGCCCAAGGGCGCTGATCGCTGCCCGGATGGGGCCTGGGTAAGACGAGATCCCTGGCTTGCCCTAACCCAACGGGGGACTGCTATAGTGCTGATGGATAGAGTGTTGATGGAAACCCATTGCCGGCGATCGCCGCCGTAGTTAAAGGTTGCATCCATGCTAGGTAAAGCCGAGCTACTCGAAACCCTGGCTCCCCTAGATCGGGGTCTGGGGGCCACCCCCGAAAACCGTCTGGCGGTGCAGGCGGCGGTGGTGCGCCTGGAGGATCTCAACCCCACCCCCGAGCCCCTGGCCCATCCCGATCTCCTGACGGGGATCTGGCAACTGCTCTACACCACCAGCACAGAACTACTCAACCTGGGGCGACTGCCCCTCACCTCCCTGGGGCCAATTTACCAGGCGATCTCGACCACCCAGAACCGGATCTATAATCTGGCGGAGGTGAATGCCCTCCCCCCCTTCGCCGGGCTGGTGGCGGTCACCGCCCGACTGGAGCCCGTTTCCCAGCGGCGGGTGAATGTCTACTTTGAACGGGGGGTTTTCGGGCTGCAGGGGTTGCTGGGCTATCGCACCCCCCAACAGTTCCTCCAGACCCTGGAGCAGCAGCCTAAGCTGTCACTGCTGCAGGGGATTGACTTTACCATCAGCCCCCAGCGGGAACCGGGGTGGTTGGAGATTACCTACCTGGATGAGGACCTGCGCATTGGCCGGGGGAATCAGGGTAACCTATTTGTGCTGCGCCGGCGGTTGCCCGGCATCACCCTATCCCCATGACCTTATGTTGAAGTGGTTTAAAGACCGTGGTGCCGCTCCCAGTCCCCCTAACTATGAGGTGTTAGTCAAGGCCATTGCGGCCCGGGCCCAGCAGCAGGTGAGCTGGCAGCAAATTCAAGCCTACCTGCGTAACCGCGACCTCGCCCCTGAGCAATTGGCCCAGTGGATGACCCGCTACGGGGGGTCTCTGGTGCAAGCGGCAGACCCATCGGTTGGCGAGGGGCTAGTGCGGTTGGGCCAGATCGCCGAGGGGGACCTGGCCACCATTGCCCGGGTGCTGGGGGAGGCGATCGTCGCCCCCCAGCCCGCCACCGAGATAGAGAGCCAGGTCGAAGCCGGGGCCGGGGTCGCTGCACAGGCCGACCTGGCCCCCCCGCCCGCCACCGCAGCAGCTACCGCCCCCGCCGATCCGGAGGTGCTGGACCAGGTGGCCGCCTACCTGAGGGGAGACTTTAGTTTTGCCGACCCCGAGGGTCCCGGGCCACCCCTATTCTGACCCTCCAGCCTCCCCAGCGGATCAGGGCCGCCCCCTGCCCCCCACCCAAGCACCAGGGAACTTGCTAGAATTTGCCCATCTCTCCCCATCCCCCCTCTCCCCCATGGGCGCTGTTCCCCCCGACCCTAACCCCTGGCCCATGGCAACCGATCGCCCCCTGGCCTCGGGCCGACGACTCTACCCTCGCCCCCACCCCCTCACCACCCTGGCGCAGGCCCTGGGGGGTGGGGCCCTGCTGCTGGCGGGGCTGGTGCTGGTGGGGCTGTGGCGATCGCCCGATCGCCTAGCCGCCCTCACCCGCGGCTGGCTCGCCCCCACCGTCACTGCCCCCCAGGTGGATGTGCGCTCGGTGGTGGTGCAGCAACTGCGGGGGGCCAGTGACCTGACCACGGCGATTTTTGCCATGGAGGCGGTGGTGCCCAGCCGCAGCGATCGCAGCGTAGCCGGCTACGTGATCGGCTCCACCAACCTGCTCTACATCGCCTATGGGGAGGTACGGGCCGGGGTAGACCTGTCCCAAATCACCGCCCAGGATATCCAGGTGGGGGAGCAAACCAGCCTGCGCCTGACCCTGCCGCCGCCCCAGATCCTGGATAGTAAGCTGGACCTGACCCGATCCACCGTCTACGACTACGACCGGGGCTTCCTGGGGCTGGGGCCAGACAATGCCCCCACCCTGCAGGACCAGGCCCAGCGCCAGGCCCTGGCTAAAATTGAGGCCGCCGCCTGTAGCCAGGGCCTGCTGCAGGCGGCCAATCGCCGCGCCCAACTGACGGTGGAGCAACTCCTGGCCACCGCCGGCTTTGGGGCGGTGACGGTGGTCACCCAACCGCCACCGGCGACCTGTGCAAGCCCCCCAAATAGCGATACAGTGGTACCGGGCCAGTCCTCTAGCCAGTTCTAGACCGGCCCCTAACCCCTTAGGGTTTAACCTCTTCTAAATAATGTCTACCCAACGTCTACCCAACCGTGTTTACCAAAGGGAACCCATGCTAGCGCTTTACCAGTTTGAAGCCTCTGCCTTCGCGGAGAAAGTCCGCCTGATTCTGGATTATAAGCAACTCCCCTATCGCACCATTGAGGTCACCCCTGGGGTCGGCCAGGTAGAGATTTTCCAGATGACCGGGCAGCGCCAGGTGCCGGTGTTGAAGGATGGGGAACAGGTGATTGCCGACTCCACCGCCATTGCCCTCTACCTGGAGGAGGCCTACCCCGATCGCCCCCTGATTCCCACCGATTCCCGCCAGCGGGGGCTCTGCCTGGCCCTGGAGGATTGGGCCGATCAGGCGATCGTGGCCAACGCCCGTAAGGTGATGGTGGGGGCCTTTAAGCAGCACCCCAACTTCCGCACCGCCCTGCTGCCCGCCACCACCCCCGATCTGCTGCGCAACCTGGTCAGCGCCCTGCCGGGGGATGTACTCAACCTGGTGGGCACCGGGGTGGGGTTTGGCCCGGCGGATATCAAGGCCGCCACCCATAGCCTCAAGCAACAGTTAGAGAGCCTCTGTGCCCTACTGTCCACCAGCCCCTACCTGCTGGGTGATCAACCCACCCTGGCGGATTTTGCCGTGGCCGCCGCCACCCTCTACGTCAAGTTTCCCAGCCGGAACTACCTGAACCTGCCGGTGGGCATTGCCGGCAAGGGGGTCCCGGGGCTAGCGGATGTGCCGGAGTACGAGGCCTTCTTTGCCTGGCGAGATCGCCTCTACACCAGCTATCGCCAGCCCCGCAGCGACAGCCCCAACCCCTCGGACAATGGCACCGGCCCAACCCCCATCAGCATCGATTAGGACCCGGGCCCGCCGCCATGACCGACCTGCCCACCACCCTCGCCACCCTGGTACCCCCTGACCAGGTGATCTCCCCTCCCCAATTCCCCACCTGGCTGAGCCGGGCCCTGGCCCCCGTGGTGCCGGCGGCCCTGGTCTATCCCCACAGCGAGGCGGAACTGGGGGCGGTGATGGCCTGTGCCCACCAGCAGGGCTGGCGGGTTTTGCCCTGCGGCAACGGCAGCAAGTTGGACTGGGGGGCTCTGCCTCAGCCCCTTGACCTGGTGATCAGCACCGCCCGCCTGAATCAGGTGATCGACCACGCCGTGGGGGACATGACCCTGACCGCCCAGGCCGGAGCCACCCTGGGGCAGCTCACCGCCCTGGTGGCAGCCCAGCAGCAGGACCTGGCTCTGGACTCAGCCCACCCCCAGCAGGCCACCCTGGGGGGGATTGTGGCCACCGCCGATAGCGGCTCCCGCCGCCATCGCTACGGGGGGGTGCGCGATCGCATCCTGGGCATTACCTGGGTACGCCACGATGGCCAGATCGTCCGGGCCGGTGGTCGGGTGGTGAAAAATGTGGCGGGCTACGACCTGATGAAGCTAATCACCGGCTCCTACGGCACCCTGGGCATCCTGAGCCAGGTCACCTGCCGCCTCTACCCGATGTCCGCCTGTTCCCAGACCGTGGTGGTGAGTGGCGAGCTTGAGCCCCTCAGCCGCCTCGCCGCCAACCTGAGGAACTCCGCCCTTACCCCAGTCGCCCTGGACTGGCTCTCCCCCGCCCTGGCTAAACACCTGGACCTGCCGGCCACCTACGCCCTGGCGGCCCAGTTCCAATCCATCGCCGCCGGTGTCAGGGAACAGGTCGCTCAGCTTGAGGCCATGGTGGCGGCCCAGGAGGGGCTGCAACTCCTGTCGGTGGCGATGGACAGCGACGTTTGGAGTGCCGCCAGCACCGCCCTCCATGGCGATCTGCCCGGCACCCCAGGGGTCCTGGCTAAGCTGGGGCTGCAACCTGGGGCAGTGGCCAGCTTCCTGGCGCAGCTCACCGACTTAGCCCCCCAGGGTCTGGCCCGCCTACAGGCCGGTAGTGGCCTGGGCCACCTCCGCTTACCCGCCGATGGTCTGGAGATAGGGCTGTTGGAAAGCCTGCGGTCCCACTGTCACCAGGCCAGGGGCTACCTCACCCTGCTGGTGGCTCCTCCAAAGGTGAAACAACAGCTCGACGTCTGGGATTACCAGGGCAATGCCCTGGCCCTGATGGGGCAGGTCAAGCAGCAGTTTGACCCCGATCGGCGGCTCAACCCCGGCCGATTTGTAGGGGGCCTTTAAACCAGGACCAAGCACCCAGGTTAAAGCATTTAGTTGCTGATCTTTCCACCGAAAACCGCTATAAGCTTCTCACATTTGCATTGGATTTAGCGGCCTTTAAAGTAAACTCCCATGGCTAATCAATTTCGTTCAAGGGGTTACCACCCCATCCAGAAGCTAAAGGTAATCCTGGCGGGGCTTCAGGTTGCGGTCATCACCGACTTTAGTGTGGCCTATAAGGTGATCCTGTCAGTACCCGTTTTAGGTGGTGCTTTTCTTTTTCGCCAGTGGGTAGACGTCAGCTTAATCCTACTGGCTATGGGGCTGATGCTGATCTCCGAGTTGTTTAATAGTGCAATTGAGGTTCTTTGTGACTTTGTCGAACCTCACCAGAATGAGCGTATCCGCATCAGTAAAGACATTGCTGCTGCTGCTGCTGGTCTTAGTATTTTGGTGTGGGCAGGGATTCTAATCATGGAAAGTGTCCATTGGATACAGCTGGCGTTGTTGCATGAATAAGCCCAGGAGTAGCAAGGCTTTCAGCCGTCGAAATGGCTCAAAACGTCCACGCTGATCACGTCAACCTACCGAGATTTATGGCCCAAAAACCCTAAACTTTCTTTAAATTTCCTGGGATACTTAGGGCAAGATTAAACCTTAAGGGCTTCCTGGGAATGGGGGGGAGCAATCTTAAACTTAGCCAAATTCGCCAATTCCTGCAGCTGGTGAATTGCCTCGGCTCCCTCTAGTTTCATCAATTCTCGGTCGTCCCGCATTTCCGTCCAGGTGATGCCATAGTCCGAGACCAGAAAACGAATCAGGTGATTATCCCCCAGACTCACCATGAAGGAGGCGCTATTTAGTTGCCCCCCGCAGGTATAACAAGACGCCAGATACCCCATGCCCTCTAAAACCGTAGCCAGGGCCTGCAGGTTCATAACCAGGTCTTTGACAAACTGCCGATGCTGCTCAGCCAATCGGATAAACATACAAGCCTCCTCGATATACTGTTCGATTGTAGCTTAAATATAAATTAATCCTTAAGAACTGGCCTGTGGAGATCAAAAACTGCATGAAATACTACGGCTGAGAATCTCTGGCACCGGTGGAGGTCAAGTTGTGACCAGCCCTGGCCTTTTCAATTTCACTGGAAAGGGTGGTCAAGGCTTCGGCGTATTGGGGATCTTCACTGGTGCCGATGCGATCGCGATCGTCAGCTAAGAACTCTCGCTGATCTTCCGTCAGTTCTACCTGAATATCCGGATCAATGCCATGTTTATTAATATCTCGACCACTAGGCGTCAGGTATTTAGCCACCGTCACCGCCACCCCAGAACCATCCGCCAGGCTGCGCACCGATTGCACTAACCCCTTGCCGAAGGTGCGGGTACCCACCAGAACCGCCCGATTATTATCCTGAAGGGCTCCAGACAAAATTTCACTGGCACTAGCGGACCCACCGTCCACCAGAACCACCAGGGGTTTATTGGTCAAAGCTCCATGGTTGGCAGACTCTTCATCCACCACACCCTGACGGTTTACCGTGGAGACGATGGTACCGCCATCTAGCCACATGCGGGCGATATCAATGCTGGAATAGAGCAAGCCCCCGGGGTTAGATCGGAGATCAAGGATATAACCCGTGACCTTCTCACCCTCAAGAGCTCGAATCGCTTCACCCATTTCATCGGCGGCATTGGCACTAAACTGGGTGAGGCGAATATAACCCACCGGCCCTGCAGGGCCGGGCTTGCTGCTATAACGGACCGGATGGATTTCAATCCGAGCCCGGGTAATGGGCACCTCCAACTGTTGATCGCCACGACGAATCAGCAGGGTTACCTGGGAGCCCACCGTGCCCCGAATTTTATTCACCGCATCGCTCAACTCCATGCCAGTGGTAGACTCTCCATCAATTTTGAGAATCACATCCTTAGGACGGATACCCGCTTCGAAGGCAGGGGTATCCTCAATTGGAGCCACGACAATGATTTCCTTAGTTTCCTCATCCTGGGAAATCTGAATACCCACGCCGGTCAGCTCACCGGAGGTATCCACTTGCATGTTGGCAAATTCCTGGGGATCCATAAACCGGGTATAGGGATCCTCAAGCTTTTCTAGCATTTCCCGAATCGCCGCGTAGGCATCCTCCTGGCTGCTGTAGTTGCGCCCCAGGTAGTCGCTTCGCACCGTAATCCAATCCACCTGGTTGAAGGTGGCGTCAACGTAGTTACGATTGATCAACTGCCAGACTTCGTCAATTAGTTCCTTGGGGCTAGCCTGGAAGAAGGCCTTACTTTGGGAGAGGTGAATGCCAGCACCAGTTACAGTAACTGTGGCTACAGCCACAGTGGTTGCACCCAAGATCAGTCCCCGCTTTGCAGTTGTCATAGATAGATGAAAAATGTAGGCAGCTAAGTATGCCCAATCTAACACAGACTCCCCAAGTCGGCGGAGTAATTCTAGGGGTCAACCCAACGGCCATCGGCTTTGATAAGACTAATCAACTCATCCACCCCTTGATCCTGAGGTACTTTCTTGATTTCCTCCCGCCCTCGGTATAGGGAGATGTAGCCAGGGGTTTTGCCAACATAGCCATAGTCGGCATCCGCCATCTCACCCGGCCCATTGACAATGCACCCCATGACTGCGATGTCCAATCCGGTCAGGTGTTGAGTAGCTTGTCGTACCTGGTGAAGTACTTCCTCCAGATTAAACAGGGTGCGGCCGCAGGAAGGGCAGGCTACGTACTCCACCATGGTCTTGCGCAGACCCAAGGCCTGGAGAATGCTATAGCAAACCGGGATTTCCTTCTCTGGGGCTTCCGTCAGGGACACTCGGATCGTGTCACCAATACCCTCCGCCAGCAGGGTAGCGATGCCGGCGGTGGATTTAATGCGGCCATACTCACCATCACCAGCCTCAGTCACCCCCAGGTGCAGGGGGTAATCCATACCTAGCTCCGCCATGCGTTGTGCCATCAACCGGTAACCGGCTAGCATCACCGGTACCCGGGAGGCCTTAAGGGAAACCACCAGGTTACGGAAATCCAAAGATTCACAAATGCGGAGGAACTCAAGAGCTGACTCCACCATGCCCTCGGGAGTATCACCGTAGGTGAAGAGCATGCGTTCCGCCAGGGACCCGTGGTTAACGCCGATGCGCATCGCCTTGCCCTGGTCTCGTAGGGAAACCACCAGGGGTTCCAGGGTTTGCCGGATCTTTTCACCAATTTCATCAAATTCCGCCTGACTATAGCCCCCATCGCCAGGCTGATTTTTTTCAAACACGTAAAGGCCAGGGTTAATCCGCACCTTATCGACATGCTTGGCTACTTCCAGGGCGATTTTCATGCCGTTGTGGTGAACATCGGCGACCAGGGGTACCGGTTGGTAGGTATCTTCAAGAATTTTGCGGACGTCTGCCAGGGCTTTAGCGTGGGCCATGCTGGGTACAGTCACCCGGACAATTTCACAGCCAATTTCGTGCAGGCGGCGAATGGCTGCCGCTGAGCCCTGAATATCCAGGGTGTCTTCATTGATCATAGATTGCACCACCACTGGATGCCCCCCACCGATAATCACATTACCCACCGCCACTGGCCGCGTCTTACGCCGATGGATAGTGGTATCAAAGGCTTCGGAGCTGAAGTTAGGAATTGCTTGACTAGGGGGGTTAGAAAGAGTTTGCATTGCCGTGTTCAGGGCTAGAACAGTTAAATTCTTTTGCTGCTTCCAGAGTGCCACACAATGAGCGGTTTCGGATACCAGGCCCAGGGAGGGATTTTCTCTTGAAATCCCTATGGTTTAGATTGATGTTTCCAAGGTCTATACTCCCCTAGACCCTAACCATCCTTACCCTTACAGCTTGGCTCTGATGGTGAAAGAGTAGTCACCGCCAGGTTCTAGTTGGTAGTCGAAGCGTTCCAGGAAACGACTCAGGGGCTCACTAATCAGGGCTCGCCCCAGGGAAGGTTCAACCCGCAGTTGCCCATGGCGAAAGCGCCACTGAAACTGCCATTCGTAGTTGCTAGCTCTTACTTCACCCTCAATCTGGCCCTGGCTCCAGGACTGGTGAGTGATGCGGACATAGGCGGTGGTTTCAGGGATACCGGCAGCCACGGGACCTTAACATTAGTTCGTAGTAGGGGGTCGTAATAATTTAAGTTATTTTAATCTGAGTTTCTAACCCAAACAGGCAGAAACGGCAGATCACCCCTGGCATTTCCTCAAGACCAGTTTAACCAACGGCTAAAAAACGGTAGCCTAGGAGGAAGGTATAAACCTTGGATTTCCCTGTGTCTTGTTTGCCGCAGTTGGAGATTGCCTTTAATGATTTGTAATTTTCGTTCTCAGTGGAAAGTTGCCCGTGCCCAAAGTTGGCATTATTTACAACGACGTTAAACCTGTAGCCCGTCAAGTCGCCCTTGAATGGCAGGAAAAACTGACGGTGCAGGGCTTTGATGTCAAACTGGCAACTGGCATCGGCGGAATTCTGGGCTATTCCACCCCAAATCGGCCCCTTTGCCATGCCCCGATTGATAGTTTGGTCCCGCCCTGTTTTGATGCTGAGATGGCCTTTGGTCTTGTTCTGGGAGGGGATGGCACCGTCCTGTCGGCCTTTCGACAGCTAGCACCGATTGGGGTGCCCCTCCTGACTGTGAATACAGGACACATGGGGTTTCTCACAGAAACCTATTTGAATCAGTTGCCCCAGGCTATGGAACAGGTCCTGGCTGGGAACTACGAAATTGAAGAGCGGGCCATGCTGTCGGTGCAGCTTTTCCACGATCAAAGCCTAATTTGGGAGGCGCTTTGTTTAAATGAAGTGGTGCTCCACCGGGAGCCCCTCACCAGCATGTGCCACTTTGAGGTGGCCATTGGTCACCACGCCCCCGTGGACATTGCGGCGGATGGCATTATCATCTCTACGCCAACCGGTTCAACCGCCTATTCCCTATCGGCGGGAGGACCTGTGTTGACGCCAGGGGTGCCGGTGACCCAACTCATTCCCATCTGTCCCCATTCCCTGGCCTCCCGGGGGTTAGTCTTTCCTGACCATGAGCGGGTCACTCTCTATGCGGCTAATCCTGACCCCCTGGTAATGACGGTGGATGGCAACGCCGGTTGCTACGTGATGCCGGAGGATCGGGTGAGTACCTGTCGGTCCGCTTATCTGGCCCGGTTCATTCGGTTGCGATCGCCGGAGTTCTTTAAAGTCCTCCGGGAAAAGCTGGGCTGGGGCCTACCCCACATTGCTAAACCCACCTCTGTGGATTTGCCCTAGAGTTTGCCCCTAAGAATAGGTCCCGATGATGGCTGGGGTTTCCATCACGGTATCCCCATCGCGGTATAATCTAGGGCGAGCTAACCAATGGGGTTGTAAGTATTCTGACTAAAGCTAGCCACAGTTTACCTACGCAAATGACGGCAGAGTTATGGGCGCCACCCTAGGAACCGAAACCAAAATTCTGTTGATTGGTGCCAAGGAGGGGCAAATTCGCCAAATGCACGCTGACCTGAGGGAGGCCGGTTTTGATCCGATTGTGGCCTCTACGGCGAAGCAGGCCCTGACCCTGGCGGCCCAGATCAATCCCCCGTTGATTGTGGTGGATCGATTTCTCGCCCAAGACTCTGGCCTATCGCTTTGCCAAGGCCTCCGTCACCAGGGGGTTAAGGCTCCGATTGTGCTGTTGATGGCCAGGGATAGCCTGGAGGATCGGATTGCCTGCTTGGAGTCTGGAGCGGACGACTACTTTCTTAAGCCCTACCGCAGCGAAGCCTTCCTAAAAATTGTCCACCTCTATCTACAGGCGGCTCCCCCTACCGCTGAGAACCTGCGCTTTGGCGATTTAACCCTGGATTTGGGGAATCGTCAGGCCAGCCGCAATGGTCGTCAGATCGATCTGACTATGAAGGAATTTGAGTTGCTTAGATATCTAATGGAGCACCCCCGGGAGGTGCTCTCCCGCGAACAAATTCTCGAAAATGTTTGGGGCTACGACTTTATGGGCGAGTCCAATGTAATTGAAGTGTACGTCCGTTACCTGCGGCTGAAAATTGATGGATCCAGTGAGAAGCGCCTGATTCAGACGGTGCGCGGGGTTGGCTATGTGCTGCGGGACAGTTAGGGCGATCGCGGGTACCAGGCCATCCCCGGCTTCCCCTCCACTCCCTAGATCAGTCGGAAAAGGTTGTACCGGCATCAACGTAGATGGACTCAAGTTTTTTCAGCACCTTATCCTTGAGGGTAGTTTTAAACTCATGGCGTAATAGGTCACGGCTGGTGGTCATTGCCCCCAGAGAGGGATGGGTGCGGGCCGTAACCACCCACTCCTGCAGCATGCTGCGCTGGGGCGGGGCAACGGTGCAGGTCAGCACCTCAGCGCAGCGATGGGGGTTTTCCAGGGCAAAGAGGAGTAACTTATAGCGACCGCTTTGGGCTAATAGGGCGGCTATTTCCTGGCCCAAATTGGTTTTTAAATCAAGATAGCAAGGTAGCCACCGGGGACCGTAGTTACTGTTATAAAGCACCGTTAGCCAGAGCATCATGGGGTGGGGGTCCATGGTGCAGATGAAGGTGTTGTAGCGGGTACTCACCAATCGTCGGTGCACATCCTGCTCTGGCAGCATAGCCCAGAGGGTGGCCAGGTTACCCTGGCTACTGGGCAGGACATGGGGAAAGACAATCTCGGCGATGGGCTTGGTCTGGGGCCAACTGGTCAACTTGCAGAGGTGGTCTTCCTCCACCAGTTTTTTGACGACCGGGCGACGCACCACCGGTACCCGATTCAGGGCTGTACTAATCCGCTGCCCCATGCGAAAGCCCGTAGCAAAGCGAGCCTCGAGGGGTTCTAGCCCCTGTAAAATTTCGCGAATGGTTTGGGGGCGATCCTCCGGCCGCTTGGCTAGACAACTCATCACCAGGTCCTCTAGCAGCTTGGGGATTTTTAGTTGATTAGCCACCTCCGCCATGGGTTTGGGGGCAGTGTGATGGTGGGCTTTATACCAACTGCCAAAGCTATGACTACTGGCCCGCAGGGGTAATTGGCCGGTCAACATTTCAAACATCATAATGCCCAGGCTGTAGATGTCTGAGCGACTGTCCAGCTCAAAGCCATCCATTTGCTCAGGGGAGGCGTAGGCCAGGGTGCCCATAAAGCAGTTAGTTTGGTCACCACCGGTTTGCATTAACTTAGCAATACCAAAGTCAAGAATCTTAGCTAATTCCCCCAGGGTGGGATCCTGGGTGATCATGATATTGCTAGGCTTAATGTCACGGTGAATAATAGGCACCGGATCCACCTGAGTCTTGAGCATAATCCCTTCGTGGGCGGTCTGTAGCCCCAAACAGAGCTGTAGGGTAAGCCCTAGAAAACGAGGAATAGGCAGGGGTTGTAGACTGATCAGCTGGCTTAGACTTTGCCCCTTCAGGTACTCCATGACGTAGAAGGGGATATTGTCATCGTTAACGCCGTACTCGGTGACCCGCACCACGTGGATACTCTTTTGACCCAGTTGGGCACAGGTCATGGCTTCCTGCATGAAGCGATCTCGCATCCTCTCGCTGATCATGGCCTGGGCCAACAGCTTGATAGCTACCTTGACATTCCCCAACAACAGGTCTTCGGCCAGATAGACGCGGCCCATCGCCCCCTGGCCCAGGGGCTCTATCAGCTGGTAGCGGTTGGCTAGTTTACTACCGAGGTGGGAATCGATCATAGCGGATAAGCCATGGGCGGAAGCAGAAACCGAGGCGTTGGGGAGACGGGGAGCAGGGAGGAGATTTGCGGCTCAATTGCATCTTGATAGACCACTAATAGACCCTGAAATAAGTCCACCTACTTCTCCCTGACTCCTGAGTTCTAGCTTCCGTTGAAGGATTGCTGAGCGTATGAGGCGAAGGACTAGGATGGGGGAGGCTGCTGTCGCGATAGGGTGGCCTCTAGGGTGCTGGTGAGGTAGTGGCCTACCATAACACCACTACAGAGATGATAGCGTTCTTCGGTGAGGCGATGGAGGGTTTCAAAGCCCGTCCGCCGTTCCCGATCGCCCAGGGCCCAGTAGCGTTGGATAATCGAACTGGGAGTCAGCCAACCCTCCCCTTCCCCCCGACCAAACAGACTATGCTGCAACATAAAAGTGTACTGATAGTCTCCGGGGGTGAGACGACCCCGATACTGTAGGGCCATTTCTAGGGGATCACCCTGGGGCAGGAGGATTTTCATCACTACGGTGAACCAATCATCTCGACTCCAACCAATCAAAATTTTACCGCGCACCGGCATGGGTAACTTGTCTCGTTCCAGCCAGGTACCCTCTAGGATCCAACGTCCGGGTTCTAATAAAAAGCTGTGAACCACAAAGGGTACCCCCTACAACTAAACGAAGACGATAGTGGCTCAGGAGTCTACCGTACTAACAGGATAGTGCATCTGTCCGAGAATGACCGCTTTGCTGGCTCCCGTGACGCTGGGCAGGTTGGCGGGAAACCCCTGACAGTGCCAAAACCCCAGCACCGCAAAGGCGATCGCCTCTTTGTAGTTGGCAGCCATCCCAGCTCCATCGGTGAGACCGATGGGAATACCCGGCAGGTAGGCCTGTAAATACCCCATTAGCACAGGGTTATAACCGCCCCCACCGCACACTAAAACGGCATCGGGCAAGGCCGGCAGAAAGCGCCGGTAGGACTGGGCAATGGTGGCCGCCGTAAACCGGGTCAGGGTGGCCATCAGGTCAAAATCATTCAGTCCCTGCTTATCCGCCGCCCGTTGGCACTGCTGGAAGTAGGTCCAGCCAAACAGCTCCCGACCGGTTGACTTGGGCGGTGGCTGGCCCAGGTAGGGATGGTCCAACCACTCCTCTAGCAGGCATTGACAGGGAGTACCCCGGGCTGCCCAGGCCCCATCGCGATCGTAGGCTAGAGAGCCTCCGGAGAGGACCTGGACGGCGATATCGATCAGGGAGTTACCAGGGCCAGTATCCCAGCCTAGCACCGGGGGCGGCGTAGCCCGGATCTGGCGGTTCCAGGCTGGCAGGTAGGTGACATTACCAATGCCGCCAATATTTTGAATGCAACGGGTCTGGTGGGGGTGACTGAGCAGGCACTGGTCCACAATCGGCACCAGGGGCGCCCCTTCCCCCCCCGCCTCAATATCGGCCCGACGAAAATCACTCACGGTAGGCACCTGGGTCTGGCGGGCAATTTCACTGCCTCGCCCCAGTTGTAGGCTATAGCCCAACCGGGAAGAATGACCGCGGTGGAGACTGCCCAGGGGGCGGTGAAATACGGTCTGGCCATGGGAGGCCAGCAGGTGCACCGGTCCATGGCGATGGATTAGGGTTAGAGCCGCGCGAGCAAATTCCTGGGCAATGGCATCGTCAAGTTCCGCCAGGGCTTCCAGGGTTAGGGATCCACCGGCACAAACCTGTAGGATTTCCTGCCGCAGCTCTGGGGGATAGGGCCAGATCTGGCCCTCCACAAACCGCAGGGTGATATCGTAGCCCTGCCCCTCCACCTCCACCAGGGCCGCATCGATACCATCTACGGAGGTGCCGCTGATTAACCCAATCACTCGCATGGTTTAGACCGGCAGCTTTTCCAGACCCTGATTACTGCCAATCACCACCATCAAGCCACCGGCCTTAAGTCGGGTCACCGGGCTGGGGTTGATCTCAAATTTATCGGCTTGATTGTCTTGACTGAGGGCTAACAGGGTCAGCTGATAGCGGTTGCGCAGATCGAGGTCAATAATAGTTTTCTGATCAAAGGCCTGGGGAACAATCACCTCGGCAATACTATGGTCTGGGTCAATTTCGAACCGGTCCAGGATGCCGGGGGAGGTGAGGGACCGGGCTAATTCACAGCCCATTTCATGCTCTGGAAAAACCACATGGTCAGCCCCCACCCGATTCAGCAGCTTGCCGTGGATCTCAGAAGAAGCCTTAGCCACCACATGCTTGACGCCGGCTTCCTTCAGGTTGAGGGTGGTGATGATGCTTTCTTCCACGTAGTTGCCAATGGCTACAATCACCGTGTCAAAGTCCGTGAGGCCGGCCTCCTTAAGGGCACTAGGCTGGGTGGTGTCAAGCTGAATGGCGTGGGCGGCAATTTGATCCGCCAGGGCTTCGTCTACCCGTCGTCCATCCGAGTCGGCTGCTAAAACTTCGTAGCCCAAACCGTGCAGGGTGGCGCAAACCGCTCGGCCAAACCGGCCCAGGCCAATCACGGCAAACTGGCGGTTGGGCGATCGCATTTTCCGGAGAAAGGTGAGGGATGCCAGATTCATTGATACTATTAATCACTACAGCGTTATGGTCTTAGCCAGGGAATTTCCTATCCGCTAGGAATTCTTTTTTGCTAGGCTAACCTCAATGGGCGACGGTTTGACAAGAAAGAGGGAAAAAATTCTCATTGGCCATGGAAAAACTGGCTTAGTTCAGGCAGTTAAGCCACTGGTGGGACCATGCACTGTTATGCTTTTCAAACAGGTTTCGAGGTTTGGGGCATGAATCTAGGGAAAGGTAAATATGGAACTTGGTCGCGGTAAATCCGTTCGCAGGGCCTACGGAATCGATGAAATTGCACTGGTGCCTGGCTCTACCACCCTCGATCCGAGCCTGGCGGATACCCACTGGCAGATTGGCGGTATTGATCGGGAAATCCCGATCATTGCCAGTGCCATGGATGGGGTTGTCGACGTTACTATGGCTATCCGGCTTTCCCAACTGGGGGCGCTGGGGGTTCTCAACCTGGAGGGCATCCAAACCCGTTATGCCGATCCAAACCCCGTGCTGGATCAAATTGCCGCCGTCGGCAAAGACGACTTTGTGGGCCTAATGCAAAAGCTCTACGCAGAACCCATTAAGCCCGAGTTGATCACCCAAAGAATCCAGGAAATTAAGGCCGGTGGAGGGATTGCCGCCGTCAGCGTCACCCCGGCGGGGGCGGTCCGTTTTGGCGAGACCATTGCCGACGCTGGAGCGGATTTGCTCTTTGTCCAGGCTACCGTGGTTTCCACCGCCCACCTATCGCCGACGGCGGTTAACCCGCTGGACCTGACCAGCCTCTGTGCCGCCATGCCGATGCCGGTGATCCTGGGGAACTGTGTCACCTACGAGGTTGCCCTCAACCTGATGAAAACCGGAGCTGCCGCTGTGCTGGTGGGGATTGGCCCCGGGGCCGCCTGCACCTCCCGGGGGGTCCTCGCGATTGGAGTGCCCCAGGCCACCGCCGTGGCTGACTGTGCCTCCGCCCGGGACCATTACCATCAGGATACGGGCCGCTACGTGGCGATTATTGCCGATGGCGGTTTAGTGACCGGCGGCGATATCTGTAAGTGCATTGCCTGTGGAGCCGATGGGGTGATGATTGGCTCTCCCTTTGCCCGGGCCAGGGAGGCGCCAGGTCGGGGCTACCACTGGGGTATGGCCACCCCTAGCCCGGTGCTACCCCGGGGTACTCGGATTCGGGTAGGCACCACTGGCAGTCTGGAACAAATTCTGCGGGGACCGGCCCAGTTGGATGATGGTACCCACAATTTCCTGGGGGCTCTTCAAACCAGCATGGGAACCCTGGGGGCCAAAAACCTCACGGAAATGCAGCAGGTGGAGGTGGTGATTGCCCCCTCCCTACTCACTGAAGGCAAGGTTTATCAAAAGGCTCAGCAGTTGGGGATGGGTAAGTAAACCCTAGCCAAGGTTGAGCATGACGATTCTGGTCACGGGTACCGCCGGTTTTATTGGCTTCCATCTCTGCCAGGCCTTGCTGCGGCGGGGCGATCGGGTGGTGGGCGTCGATAATCTCAACAGTTACTACGACCCCGCCCTCAAGCAGGCTCGCCTGCAGCAGCTACTACCCGAGTCAAGCTTTGAGTTTGTCCGCCTCGACTTGGCGGATCGCTCCGCCACCGCCGCCTTGTTTGCCCGGGTACAACCCCAGTGGGTGGTACACCTGGCGGCCCAGGCGGGGGCGCGTTATTCCCTGGAGCATCCCCTGTCTTATATTGATAGCAACCTGGTGGGGTTCGCCACGGTGCTAGAGGGCTGCCGCCACCAGGGGGTCGAGCATCTGGTCTACGCCTCCTCCAGCTCCATCTACGGGGCGAATACCAAGATCCCCTTTGCGGTGCAGGATAACGTGGACCATCCGGTCAGCTTATATGCCGCCACCAAGAAGGCCAATGAGTTGATGGCCCATAGCTACAGTCACCTCTATCAGTTACCGACGACGGGGCTGCGGTTTTTTACGGTCTATGGCCCCTGGGGTCGACCGGATATGGCCTACTTTCTCTTTACCAAAGCCATACTGGCAGGCCAGCCCCTGCGGGTATTTAACCAGGGCCAGATGCAACGGGATTTTACCTACATTGACGATGTGGTGGAGGGACTGGTACGGGTGTTGGATCGGGTGCCGACGGGCAACCCACAGTGGTCGGGAGAGATGCCAGACCCCGGCTCTAGCCTGGCCCCCTACCGGGTTTATAACATCGGCAATCACCAACCGGTGGGATTGTTAACCCTGATTGAGACCCTGGAGCAGTGTCTGGGGCGGGTGGCTGTGAAGGAGTTTTTACCCATGCAGCTAGGGGATGTGGTGGCCACCTACGCGGATGTGGCGAATTTGATAGCGGAGGTGGGGTTTAGCCCCAGCACCCCCCTTCAGATTGGGATGGACCGGTTTGTGCGGTGGTATCGGGAGTTTTATCGACACTAGGAACCAGGCTATCTGGCTATACAATCCCTGGGATCGAGCCAGGTATTGCTCCTTTGTCAAGGATTTAATTCGGTTTTTCCTGAGGGCATATACTAAAATTTAATACTTCTATGACTTTTCCATATTCTATGAATGAAGAATTAGGTTTTTAATGCCAGAAGACTGAATATCGATAGTGTAGCTTTGGCCAAAACCTCTACCGCAGGTTCGGTGGGCAAATTTGATGCCTCCTACAGGAGACATCAAAGGTTTAAGGCCGAGTAGGTCTTCTAGCTCATCTGGTTTGACAAGGAGATGATTTAAGTGCTATCGAATAACTTTAAAGAATCAATTTTTAATCAAGTTTCCTATCCCCATCATTTGGTTGACTGACAAAACTCTCAAGGCTGGCGGCTAGAAGCCGCTATAGACAGGCAAAACCCGCCTACGCGGGTATGGGTCAGTCGGCGCAGGCCGACTTCGTCTGGATAGCAGCGGTTTGAACCGCCGTAAGCCAATGTTTTGTCAGTCAACCAGCCTGTGTAGATATAAAAACTTAGCCTCCTTCCTTTAGAGAGGACTTCTACAGGGATTAGGTGAAACCTGCCCTAGGTTAATTTGTATTGATACTTAGCCTTAAGCAGCTTCAGAATAATCTGTGTTTCATAGCGGATGATGCCGCTCATAGAGGCGATTTTATCGTAGAACGTCAACAGTTCTTCGTGTTTGCCAAAGTTAACATCCACAACAATGTTATGCCGGCCCGCTGTAACCGCAACGAACTGCACCTCTTCCAGGGCAGCTAGCTGTTCAGCCACCTGGTTGACCCAGCCATTTTCTACAAATAGGTGCATGATGGCAGCATGGGGTACCCCAAAACATTTGGGGTTAGGCCAAGCCTGGATTTGAATCAACTCGGCATGAAGCAATCGCTGCACCCGGTAACGAGCGGTTGCTTCAGGTACATTAAGTCTGGTGGAAATTTCCTTGTAGGTAGTACGACCATCAAGTTTCAGCAGATCAATGATCTTGCGATCAAGCTCGTCAACACTAATGGAAGCAGCGTGGTAGTGATCGGTATAAGCCATATACGTTGCCAGGAAGAGATACTCCGCAATGAGTAAACAACTACAATTCTATTGCATATTTATAAAAGCGCGTCTTTTTTTCTTGTGTTTGTATTAATCTAAACTCTTAAGAAGCTGAAATCCTTATAATTACTTGGTTAAATCTCAGCAGCCTAGAGGGGTTGACTTAAGATCAAGCCCAAGTAGGGTTCATGCCCAAATTTATCCCTCTTTATTCCTCCCTTATCGAACTGGGGTAAAACCCCCATTTCTCAATGGGTTAAAATTAGTTGACTGACAAAACTCTCAACGCTGGCGGCTAGAAGCC
>JBEIGU010000009.1:0-52686 GCA_040381765.1 Leptolyngbya sp. | reverse complement strand
GGGTGTTGTACAGGGTTTGGCGAAATTGCTGAAGTTGGTTGAAAATCATAGGGTCAATCGAATTTCTACTTCATTGACCTTACGGCAGTCAGTGCCACTCATTGACTGCCTTCCTTTACAGAATTAGTCCAAACTCAAGTACCCTGATACCGAGGGCTTAGATGTAGAGAGCCAGCACCCGGTGAGGGTACAGGCTTTTATGATCAGCCAATGCCCAATTACCCAAGCCCAGTGGAGGGCAGTGGCCACTCTGCCTAAGGTAAATCTGGATATAGGTCTGGAACCGGCTCAGTTTAAGGGGGACCAGCGGCCGGTAGAATGTGTCAACTGGCATGAGGCGGTGGAATTTTGCGATCGCCTGGCTCAGTACACCGGCAAACCCTACCGGCTGCCCAGCGAAGCCGAGTGGGAGTACGCCTGTCGAGCGGGCACTAATACTCCTTTCTGTATGGGTGACACCCTATCCACCCAGTTGGTTAACTACAATGGCAATTACGTCTATGGCCCCGGCCAGAAGGGAGATTTTCGCTAGGAAACCAGTCCGGTGGGTAGTTTTGGAGTTAATTCCTGGGGACTGGCCGATATGCATGGCAATGTCTATGAATGGTGCCTAGACTACTGGCACCCTTGCTACGCAGGTGCTCCTACCGATGGCAGCGCCTGGTTGATGGGCGGTAATCCCAACCGGCGCATCCTGCGGGGAGGATCCTGGAGTAGTCTGCCCGAACATTGTCGTTCTGGGTTTCGTTATTGCTACAACCCGGCTACTCGCAGCTACTTCGTAGGGTTTCGGGTTGTTTATGCCACTGCCCCTACTTGAGGAATTTGCTCTATATCCTATACCTGGGTCAGAGTTACTGGTGGCATACTAGACTATTCCAGCGTTCTCCCTTCCTATGACTGATTTTCTAGCCGCCCTCAACCCTGCCCAGCGTCAAGCCGTGGAGCACTACTGCGGTCCGCTGCTGGTGGTGGCGGGGGCCGGCTCGGGTAAAACTCGAGCCCTCACCTACCGGATTGCTAACCTGGTACTGACCCACAAAACCGATCCCGAAACCATTCTGGCGGTCACCTTCACCAACAAGGCGGCCAAGGAAATGAAGCAGCGGATTGAGGTGCTGTTTGCCCAGCAGGATGCCCAGGCCCGCTACGGCAAGCCCCTTTCTACCCTGGGGGAGGCGGAGCAAACCCGGCTCAAGTCCCAGGTCTATAAAAACATTACCAAGCACCTGTGGATTGGCACCTTCCACGCCCTCTGCGCCCGGCTGCTGCGCCTGGACATCGAAAAGTACCAGCACCCGGCGGGCTATCGCTGGACCCGCAACTTCTCTATTTTTGACGAGTCCGATGCCCAAAGCCTGGTGAAAACCATTGTCACCCAAACCCTGAACCTGGATGACAAGAAATTTAACCCGCGATCGGTGCGGTTTGCCATTAGTAATGCCAAAAACCAGAAACTCAACCCGGAGGAGCTGGAGCAGGAGCAGCCCAACTATCGGGGCCGGGTAATCGCCGATGTGTATCGCCACTACCAGAAGGCCCTGGCAGAAAATAACGCCCTGGACTTTGATGATCTAATTTTGCTGCCGGTGTACCTGTTCCAGCAAAACGAATCGGTGCTGGGCTACTGGCACAACCGCTTTAACCATATCCTGGTGGATGAATATCAGGACACCAACCGCACCCAGTACGAGCTGATTCGTTTGCTGGCCACCAACGGGGAAGAGATTGCCACCTACGATAATTGGCAACGTCGCTCGGTGTTTGTGGTGGGTGATGCGGATCAATGTTTGCCGCCAGACACCACAATTCTGACCCCCCAGGGCCGCTTACCCATCCAGGCTCTCAAGGTGGGGGATGAGGTGCTATCGACGGTAGGGCAAGCTGCCCTTTACCCCGCCAAGATCACCCATATTCAGGAGGGGCGATTTACGGGAACCCTGTGGTGTGTGCGGGTGGGTGATGGCCCTAACCATCCCATCCTGCGGGGCACCCCTCACCACATTCTCATGGCCCGTATGGTGCCCCTAGAGCAGCGCTACTACATCTATTTGATGTTTCGGGAAGACCGGGGCTATCGCATCGGCCTCACCACCGGGCAGCGCTCCAACGACTACGGCAAAAAGGAAATTGGCTTTAAGGTGCGGGTTGCCCAGGAAAACGCTGACAAGCTGTGGGTCCTCAAAGCGACCGACGACTACGAAACCGCCGCCTATTACGAAGCCTACTTTGCCGCTAAGTACGGGCTGCCCACTATGGTGTTTCATGGCGTAGGGCGCAAGCTCAGGATCTCAGACGAGACCATCTTCAAGTTGTTTTCTGAGCTGAATACCTTCACTAAAGCTGAAACCCTCATGCAGGACCTCTGGTTGCACCCGAATTTTCCCCACTATCGCCCCCAAAATGGGCGGCGGCGCCAGACCATCAACCTGACGATGTTTGGCAACACCCGTGAGCAGAGACTACACCCCAAGGCGGATCATCGGATTCAGTGGTCTTCCAACCGTGCCGATATCGCCGCTAACTTGGCTAAGGCGGGCTATCCGATTCGCCCTGGTAAGCTACCCAACACCTACCGCTACGAAACCGCCAGGGCATCCTATGCTGAGGCGGTGGCCACTGTTAAGGCGGTGGCGACCGCCGGAGGATTAGACATTCGTCGTTGCGCCCAAATTGAGGGTGAAGTATACAGCTTTTTGCCCCTATCTCACCTACATCCGGGCATGCGGGTGCTGGTGGAGGTTGACGGGGGACTGGAAGAACAGGAGATTACCCAGGTCTGGCAGGAGGACTACGACGGCCCTGTCTACGACCTGGAGGTTGATCCCAGCCATAGCTACCTGGCGGAGGGTGTGCTGGTGCACAACTCGATCTATTCCTTCCGGGCTGCTGACTTCACCATTTTGATGAACTTTCAGGATGACTTTGGTGATCGCTTACCCGATGACGACACCCGCACCATGGTGAAGCTGGAGGAGAACTACCGCTCCACCGCCAATATTCTAGAGGCGGCGAACCACCTGATTGAGCACAACACCGAGCGCATCGATAAGGTGTTGCGGCCTACCCGCGGTGAGGGAGAGCCGATCTACTGCTACTGCGCCGATGATGAAACCGCCGAGGCGGCCTTTGTGATTGATCAGATACGTAACCTGGAGACCCAACACCCCGAGCTCAATTGGGGAGATTTTGCTATTCTCTACCGCACCAATGCCCAGTCCCGCGCCTTTGAGGAAGTCCTTACCCGCTATAGCCTGCCCTACCAGGTGGTGGGGGGGCTACGCTTCTACGATCGCCGCGAGATCAAGGACGTGCTGGCCTACCTGCGGGCGATCGCCAACCCCTTCGATACCCTCAGCCTGAAGCGGGTAATCAACGTACCCAAGCGGGGGGTGGGCAAAAGCACCCTGGATAAGCTGGAACAGGCGGCCCAAACCCTGGGGGAGATCCCCCTGTGGGAAATCCTCAGCGATCAAACCTCGGTAAAGACCCTGGCGGGGCGATCGGCCCGGGGGGTGCTGGAGTTTGTTGAGGTCATCCAAAAATATCGCCAGGTGCTAGAAGAGCAGAAGGGCTCCGAGATTATCCAGGGACTGCTGGAGGACAGCGGTTACCTGGCCGCCCTCAAGGCGGAGGGCACCGATGAGGCGGACGATCGCTTCAGTAACGTGCAGGAACTCTATAACGCCGTGCTGCAATTTGAGGAGGAGAACGTCGACGACCCCTCCCTGATTGCCTTTCTAGCCAACGCCTCCCTGGCCTCCGACCTGGACGACGTCAAGGAGGGGGGCAACGCCATTTCCCTGATGACCCTACACGCCTCCAAGGGGCTGGAGTTTCCGGTGGTTTTCCTGGTGGGGTTGGAGCAGGGCCTCTTCCCCAACTACCGATCCCTGGAGGACCCCGCCGCCACCGAGGAGGAACGCCGCCTCTGCTACGTCGGCATTACCCGCGCCCAAGAACGGCTATTCCTCTCCCACGCCCGAGAGAGACGTCTCTACGGCAACCGAGAGCCCGCCAGCCCTTCCCTGTTTCTAGAGGAACTGCCGGCGGAGTTGCTCAGCGGTAATCGTAGACTACCCAGTACCCGACAAATCCGGCGATTGCCCCCCCAGGCCCGACCCTCCCCAACCGCCCCCAGCCCCAAGGGGGACCTGGGGGATTGGCAGGTGGGGGATGTGGTGGTTCACCAGGGCTACGGGGCGGGACAGGTAACCCACATCTTTGGGGCCGGCAACAAGACCTGCCTGGCGGTGGAATTCCCCGGCCAGGGCCGCAAGATCATCGACCCCAAGCTGACCCGCCTGCAACGGGCAGAAAAGTAGGGGTATCAGCCTAGGCCAGAAAACCCTGGCAGCCGTGGCCGATCTCAGGCGCTAAAGTACTTAGCGGCCGGGTGATAGGCAATGATGGCGGTGGTAGACTGTTCCGGATAGAGTTGGTCACTTTCGTCAATGGTCATGGCGATGCGATCGCTGCCCAACAGATCCAACTGGATCGGCTGGTCCGCCATATTGGGGCAGGCAGGATAGCCGAAGCTATAGCGGGAGCCCTGGTAGCGCTGCTGCAGCACCTCCCGCAGGGTGGTGGGCTCTAACTCGCCAAAGCCCAGTTCCCGCCGGATGCGGGCGTGGCACCACTCCGCCAGGGCCTCCGCCGTTTGCACCGACAGACCATAGTAGTACAGGTAGTCGGTGTACTGGTCCGCCTGGAAGAGTTTCTGGGCGTACTCCGTGGCAATTTCCCCCACGGTCACCGCCTGCATGGGAAACACATCGAATTGACCGGGCTGGGCCAGCTCTCGGGGCAAAAAGAAGTCGGCAATACAAAGCCGCCGCATAGACTTCTGCCGGGGGAAGGTGAAGGTGGCGACGGGGTCGGGGGGGTGGATCGGGGTCGCCGCCATGATGGCGGGATCGTAGAGGTGTAGGGAGTTACCCTCCGCCAGGCAGGGGAAGTAGCCGTAGACAATCTGGGGATGGAGGATATGTTCCGCCAGCACCCGGCCCCGCCAGTGCTCTAGAATCGGGTGCACCGTTTCCTGCAGGAAGGCGTCATACTCCGGTCGTGACTGCTCCTGGGCCTTGCGAAACTGCCACTGCCCCACGAACAGGGCCTGTAGATCCAGGTACCAAAACACCTCCGCCAGATCAATGTTCGCCGGGGTTAGCACCCGAGTACCCCAGAAGGGAGGTGTGGGCCGGGCAATGGCCGGATCAACCGCCTCCGATCGGGTGGTATCAACGGTAGCTGGGGCCTCCCGGGTATCTTTAGGCTGGGCAAACTCCCCTACCTCCGACTCCCCTGCCCTCTGGGCCCTGGGCTCGGGGCCCTGCCCTGACTCCTGCCCCAAAAACCCCTGCCGGTCATCCCACATCCCCGCTGCCTTGGCGGGCATCAGCTGATCCATAAAGTGCAGGTCGGAAAAGGCGTCCTTACCGTAGACCACCTGGCCCTTATAGGTGCGCTGACAATCTTCGTTGACGAACTTGGGGGTGAGGGCCGCCCCCCCCAGGATCACCGGCACGGTGATGCCCTCTGCGTTGAAGGTCTCCAGGTTGTCCTTCATGAAGGCGGTGGATTTCACCAGCAACCCACTCATGGCGATGCAATCGGCCTGGTGCTCTCGGTAAGCCTGAATGATGGTTTCCACCGGCTGTTTAATGCCCAGGTTAATCACCCGGTAGCCATTGTTGGAGAGGATGATATCCACCAGGTTTTTGCCAATGTCGTGGACATCCCCCTTCACCGTGGCGATGATAAAGGTGCCCTTACCGCTGCCGTTGCTATCGCTTTTTTCCATGAAGGGCTCCAGGTAGGCCACCGCCGCCTTCATGGTTTGGGCCGATTGCAGCACAAAGGGTAACTGCATTTGGCCGGAGCCAAACAGCTCCCCCACCACCTTCATGCCATCCAGCAAAAAGGTGTTGATGATCTCCAGGGGCGGGTAGCTCTCCAGGGCGGTGGCCAGGGCCTCCTCTAAACCAATGCGCTCGCCATCGATGATGTGTTGCTTGAGGCGGTCTTCGATCGGGAGGTCCTTGGCGATCGCCTGCTTTTGCTTCAGGCTCTTGCCCTCAAACAGGGTGGTGAGCTGGGTGAGGGGGTCGTAGGTGACAATGTCGCCATCGTACTGGCGGCGATCGTAGATTAGGTCTCGACAAATCCGCTGGTGTTCTGGGTCAATCTTAGCCAGGGGCAGGATCTTGGCGGCACTGACGATGGCCCCATCCAACCCCACCTGCATGGCCTCATGGAGAAACACCGAGTTGAGGGTGACCCGGGCGACGGGGTTGAGACCAAAGGAAACGTTGGACACCCCCAGCATAATGTGGCACCCGGGCAGATGCTCCCGGATCATCCGGATTGATTCGATGGTTTCTCGGCCGTTGACCCGGTCCTCTTCAATGCCAGTGGAGATCGGCAGGGCCAGGGTATCAAAGAACAGCTCCCGAGCCGGGATGCCGTACTCCAGGGCATCCCGGTAGGCCCGCTGGGCAATCTGAAACTTTTTCTCGGCGCTGCGGGCCATGCCCTCCTCATCGATGGTGCCCACCACCACCCCAGCTCCGTACTTTTTGGCCAGCTCCAGCACCTTAAAGAAGCGTTCGTCACCGTCTTCGTAGTTGGTGGAGTTCAGGATACACTTGCCCCCCGCCACCTTCAGCCCCGCCTCCATCTTCTGCCACTCGGTGGAGTCCAGCATCAGGGGCAGGGTGACGTTGGTGACCAGCCGCGACACCAACTCGTGCATATCTCGCTCGCCATCGCGCCCGACGTAGTCGACGTTGACATCCAGCACATGGGCCCCCTCCTTCACCTGGGAGCGGGCCAGGGCCACCAGCCCATCCCAGTCTTCAGCGTTGAGCATCTCCCGGCACATTTTCGAGCCGCTGGCGTTGAGCCGTTCCCCCACGATCAAAAAGGAGTTGTCCTGGTCGTAGGGCTGGGGGCTGTAGATGGAAGCGGCGGCGGCGCTGTAGTGCAGGGCGGGGCGGGGATCGGTGCCGCTGTCAGCGGCGGAAGATCGCACGGGCCGGGGTTTGGGATGGAGATCCTGGGCCAACTCTGCTAGTTGGGCGATGTGATCGGGGCGGGTGCCGCAACAGCCGCCAATCACCTGGACCCCCAGGTCCTCCACAAAGTGCATCAGGGCCAGCCGCAATTCCATCGGGGTGAGGCGATACACCGCCTGCCCCCCCACGTTTTCTGGTAGTCCGGCGTTGGGAATGCAGGAAATCACAAAGGGAGACTGCTCCGCCAGGTGTTTGATATGGTCCTTCATCAGGTCGGGGCCGGTGGCGCAGTTAAGTCCCAGGATATCGATCGGGTAGGGCTCCAGGATGGCCAGGGCCGCCGCCATTTCCGTCCCCACCAGCATGGTGCCCTGCTGTTCCATGGTGACGGAGACCATCAGGGGTAGCCGCTTACCGGCCTGGCTAAAGGCCGCTTCGATCGCGTTCAGGACCGCCTTGATCTGCAGCACGTCCTGACAGGTTTCCACCAGCAGCAGATCGGCGCCACCGTCGATCAGACCCAGGGCCTGTTCCACGTAGGCCGCCTTCAGGCTGTCAAAGTCGATGTGACCGAGGGTGGGCAATTTGGTGCCCGGCCCCATGGACCCGGCCACGAACCGGGGTTTTTCTGGTGTGGAGTACTGGTCCGCCAGGCGACGGGCCAGGCTGGCGGCGGTTTTGTTGAGTTCGTAGGCCCGCTCCCCCAGGTCGTACTCCGCCAGAACGATGCTGGTACCCCCAAAGGTGTCGGTTTCAATCACATCGGCGCCCGCTTCTAAAAAGGCCCGATGGACATTTTCCACCGCCTGGGGGTTGGTCACCACCAGGTATTCGTTACAACCTTCGTACTCAGGGCCACCGAAATCAGCGGCGGTGAGGTTTTGCACCTGCAGGTTGGTGCCCATGGCACCGTCAAAGACAATCACCGGGCGATCGGGGCTGTGCAGTCGATCAAGAAAGGAGGTGGCCATAACAGAAGTAAAAATTTATCTAATAACTAAATCAATAAGAGGAAATCGGGCTTGATCTGGGGCTAACGGGTGAAAATACATAATTTATTATCGACCATTTCCCAGGCCGATGCCAGACTAAAGTTATTACTCTAGCTCAGGGTTCTGTGAAAATTTCCTATTCCCTAGATTAGGTTTGTTTTCTCCCGCCCAAAGGATTCTTACTATATGCTTTGACTATACCCCGCTGAATTACCTCGCCATGGGCCGCCTTACCACCCACGTTCTAGATACCGCCCTAGGGCAGCCGGCCCCTGGCCTACGGTTGACGGTTTGGGCGGTAAATGACGCGGCGGATATTAAAACCGCCCTGAAGACGGTGGAAACAAATCTGGAGGGGCGTACCCATGAGCCTCTGCTGGAGGGGCGGGAGTTTAAGAAAGGCACCTACGAAATTACCTATGATGTGGCCGCCTACTTTGCCCAAACTGGGGCGACCCTCTCCGACCCTCCCTTTCTTGACCAAATTCCCATTCGCTTCACCGTGGCGGACCCCAACAATAATTACCATGTGCCGCTGCTGGTTTCCCCCTGGGCCTACAGCATCTATCGTGGTAGTTAGGTTTTTCTAGGGTGTTTACCAGGGAATGAGTACGGCCCTCCATCCCGATCCCCGTCCTGGCCACCTTTACGTGGTGGGCACCCCCCTGGGTAATTTAGAGGATATCAGCTTCCGGGCGGTGCGCATCCTCCAGTCCGTAGACTTGATTGCGGCGGAGGACACCCGTCACACCGGTAAGTTGTTGCAGCATTTCCAGATTACTACCCCCCAGATCAGTTACCACCAGCACAATCGCCAGGGGCGTACCCAGGAATTACTCCACCATCTACAGGTTCAGCACCAGGCGGTGGCCCTGGTCAGTGATGCCGGTATGCCTGGGATTTCAGACCCTGGTCAGGAATTAATTGCGGCCTGTATTGAGGCCGGGGTGCCGGTGGTGCCAATCCCCGGGCCCACCGCCGCCATCACCGCCCTGTGTGGGTCGGGGCTGGCCAGCGATCGCTTCCTGTTTGAGGGGTTTTTACCCCCCAAGGGTCGGGATCGCCGCGATCGCCTCACCGCCTTGCTACGGGAAGAGCGCACCATGGTGTTCTACGAAGCCCCCCATCGCCTGGTCCAGACCCTGACGGACCTGGCCGCCACTCTGGGGGAGGACCGCCCCATCGCCCTCGGTCGAGAACTGACCAAGCGTTTTGAGGAATTCTGGCGAGGCCACCTGGGGGAAGCCCTGGCCCATTACCAGCACCAGGCCCCCAAGGGGGAGTTTACCCTGGTGGTGGCGGGGGCGGCCCAAACCGTTGCCGCGATCTCCGATCAGGCCCTGCAGCAGGAACTGGCGCGCCTGCTACAGCAGGGGCTTTCCCGCAGTGAAGCCAGTCGCCAATTGGCCCACAGCACCGGTCAACCCCGGCGATTGATCTATCGCCTGGCCCTGGATATCACCCCCTAGAGGCCTACCCACCGATCCAATGCCTGAGCCAAGTACTGACCTGGGCGAAGCCTTGCCCGGGGGCCGATTGCCCCAAGGGGAAGGCGGTCTTGCCCTCTGTCTGGCGAATACTTTCCGCTACAAATAGCTCCTGTAGGTAGATAGGGCGGTACTGTTGGCGAGCTTGGGCCGCCTTCAGCCAACGGCGGTAGCGCTGCAGTGCCGCCTTGGGCAGTAAACCACTGGGGTGACGGTGTTGTCGTTCCCACTGCAGGGCCTGCACCAGCAGGCGGGTGTGGGTGTGGTGGTAGGTGGCATCGGCCCTCAGGGTAGCCAGCAACTGCTGCCCTTCGGGGCTGGCAGCGAGGGGATGGCTGGCCTGTCGCAGGTCTAGCCAGGCCATGGTGCGCAGGGGATCGGGGAGGTGTTCTACGGCAACACTGTGGAGAAGCACAGGGACAATTCGCTTATTCATGCTCAAGGCAAATAGCAACCCCTGCAGGCAGAGGGCGTTGTGAATGGCCTGGGCCGACAACAGAAAGACGTAATTATCACAGGCTTCGGTGGCCCGGGAAACAGCGGTTTCCCAGTCGGTTTCAGCAGACCGATGAAAATGCCGGTCCCAGAGGCTGAGACCAGCCTCCAGGAGTAACTGGCGAATTGCCTCAATGGCATGGACAGGGGTTGTCCCCAGGGGCAGGGTCAGGTCCTCATCGGCGTAGGCTAAAAACACCTGGGTCAGAGGTTGGTCGGGGGGTTCATCTCTCCACCCAGGGCTAACGGTAACGGGGGCATTTTCAAAGGACGTCACGGTTTTCACCTAACCAATAGATAGGGCGTTGGCCAGAACGCTGAGGACAGAGTAGATCGGTCAATATTAATGGTTCGTAATGGAGTTGATTCATAGACCCCACCCACCTCGCCTCCGATCATACCGATTCCTATCCTGCTGCCCAGGACCTTTCGCCCATCTACTCAAATGGAATTTTTCAAGCTATCCTATACGGCTTGCCCCCAATCTAGGGTTATAGCTTAATCGACTGGTCTCCTCACCACCAGCTCCTGAATCCCTTGTCTATACATCTATTGGCGATTATTGGTTGCGGCTTAAGTTGATATCCCCGGCAGAGGTCAGTAGACCCTGGTATAACTCTACCTACTTTGCCTGACTGCTGAGTTCCGACTCCTGAAGCCCCCTGGAAGGATCGCCTAATTGAGGCCGCCTGGTACTAGAGATAGCCCATGGGATTAACCGGGTTACCGTTGCGCCGGACTTCAAAGTGCAAATGGGGTCCCGTGGATAACCCTGTTGACCCCACCGTCGCGACGGGCTGCCCCTGTTCGACGGTTTGCCCCTCCCGTACAAACAACCGACTGGCATGGGCATAGAGGGTACTCAGGCCATTACCATGGTCAATCACCACCGCTTGACCGTAGCCACCGTACCAACCGGAGAAAATAACTCGACCGGAGTCAGCGGCTCGAATGGTGCTGCCGTAGCTGGCGGAGAAATCAACCCCCGCGTGGAAACGGCTATAGCCCAAAATGGGGTGGACGCGGTTGCCAAAACCACTGGAGATGGCGGCGTTGGCTGGAAAAATAAACCGCCCCGTGCCCCGCACTATGCCGGATTGAGCCGCCAGTCTTTGGCGAATCAACCCCGCCAGTTGCTCAGAATCCCGCAGGAGCTGAGTCTCCGCCGCCTCCAGGGCATCCCGCTGCTGCTGCAGGCGGTCGATGAGCTGATTTTCCTCGGTCGCCTCGGCTTCGTACTCTTGCTTTTGAGAGAGTAGTTGCTGTCGTAAAAGGGCTACCTGGTTTTTTTGGTTTTCCACCGTGGCTTTCTGGGTGCGGATTGCTTCCGCCTTAACCTTTAAATCCTCCAGCACCTGGCGATCGGCGGCATAAACTCGCTTCAACTGGTATTGACGATCAAGAAACTGGTTCAGGTCTTGACTTTGCAGCAGTACGGCCCAGCCCTCACTGGCCTGCTGGCGTTGCAAAAATTGTAGCCGGCCCACCGTGGCGCTACGCACCCTTTCGTAGTCAGTTTCAGTCTTTTTCAGTTGTTTCTCAAACTGGTCCAGTTTCTTTCTGGCCTGGGCCAACCGGTACTCGGTTTCAGAAATTTGGTTAGCCGTATAGGTAATGTTTTGTTGCAAGTTCTTTAGATTGGCCTCCGAATCATGCTGCCGCTGCTCTAGCTGGTCTTGCTGTTGATCGATCTGGCGACGCTGCTGATTCAGGTTTTTTTGTTTGTTTTGCAGGTCTTGAATAGATTGGGCCATTAGCACCGGGCTGGTGGCCAGACTGGCGGGGAGGGGGCCGAATAACACTAGCACCGCCAGTAGGCTGGCCAACCCCAGGCTCACCAGCACTAACCACGACCTCTGGCCAGACCCTGGGGGGCGCTCGGGAGACAGGGGGAACCAGGGGGGGACGGGGGTCATGGCTGCACTAACCGATGGGAGAACCTAGGAATGAAATAACGTGACCAGGCCAAAGCTAAACAGAGCAATACCAGCGATTCCATGGCACCAGCCTAGCCGTTGGGGAGTGAAATAGGGACGCCACCATGTTACTCCCCAGGTCAGCCCCAGCCACCATAGGACTGACCCCCCAACCACCCTCAGGACGAGACTCAGAGCCGTTAACCAACCCTTCCCCTGACTGCCCAGGCTCAGGCCGGCGAAAATTGCCATGAAGGATAGAATAGTGACGGGATTACTGAGCGTCAATAACAGGGTCGAACCATAGGCTGCGAGCAAGCTGGCAGGGGAAACAGGCGTGGCTGACTGACTGGGCTTAGCCACCAGGGTAGCAATTCCCAGGTAAACCAGGCCTAACCCACCCCCTAGTCGCAGCCAGAGGTGGTGATTCAGTAGGGGTTCGACCAGGGCGGTCAAACCAAAGGCGGCCACAGTGGCGTAGAGGCCGTCGGCGGTGGCGGATCCTAGCCCCGTGACCAGGCCTCCCCAGGGGCCCTGGGGAAGGTGCGGCGGATACAGAGGAGAGCGATGGGACCAACTGGAGCGGCGATCGCCAGGCCCAGCCCTAACCCCTCGCAGAAATGCCCTATCTCCAGGGCTTGAAAATATGGCACCTTAGTAAGAAGTGTTTAGTCAAGGCTGGGAGTTAGTTAACGTGGTTTCCACTATACGCGATGTTTTACAGCCAATTGCCGATTGGTTTGCCGGCTTCGGGACGCCAGAACCGATTGTGCACTGGGGCCATCCCCTGATGATGGGGATTGTTCTATTTGTGATGGGTAGTGTGACCGCCTGGTCCGGTTGGCAGGGGCGCCTCAGTCAGGATAGCGATAAGCAGTTGGAAAGTCGGTCCATGCATCGGCGCCTGGCGCCCTGGCTGGTGACCTTCATTAGCCTGGGCTACACCGGTGGGGTGCTCTCCCTGGTGATGCAGGACCAACCCATCCTGGCCAGTCCCCACTTTTGGACTGGCAGCCTGCTAGTGGGCTTGCTGGTCATTAATGGGGGTATTTCCGCCACCAAGTTTGGCGGTGGCCAGGCTAGCCTACGTACGGTCCATGCCTATGTGGGCACGGTGGCGGTGGTCCTGATGGTGATCCATGCCGCCCTGGGTCTACGGTTGGGGCTGGCAATCTAGTCAAGTCCAGTTAAGGATACAGAAGGAATCCGAGCCAGAGCCCTCCATGCAGTGTCGCTGTGGGCTGGGGGAAGTTGCCATAGATCATGGGTTTTAGCATGCCAGATAACTTGCCATCCTAGAAAAAATATAGCTTTGACCAGAACCTCTAGAACAGGGTTGACTGGCCAACTTCACGTCTCGTAACTGATAAGCTTGACCTAGGTTATGGGACATGAAAGCGCTAATGCCAGGTAAGGGTTCTGACTGGTCTGCACCAGGCTGCCGTAATTCCTCCGAGGAGACCCATCCTGGGTTACAATTGTTAAAACTTCTTGCACATTTTTACCCCAGGTCTCTCCTTTACCCATGACCCTCCCCATTCGTAACGTCGCCATCATTGCCCACGTTGATCACGGCAAAACCACCCTGGTGGACGCCCTGCTCAAGCAATCCGGGGTGTTTCGGGAAGGAGAGGAGGTGCCGGACTGCGTCATGGACTCCAACGACCTGGAGCGGGAACGGGGCATCACCATCCTCGCTAAGAACACCGCCGTTCGCTACCAGGACACCCTGATCAACATCGTTGATACCCCCGGCCACGCCGACTTTGGCGGTGAGGTGGAGCGGGTTCTCGGTATGGTGGACGGCTGTATTTTAATCGTCGACGCTAACGAGGGGCCCATGCCCCAGACCCGCTTTGTACTCAAGAAAGCCCTGGAAAAGGGGCTGCGGCCGATTGTGGTGATCAATAAAATCGATCGCCCCCAGGCCGAACCTCACATCGCCGTCGATAAGGTGCTGGATCTCTTCCTGGAGTTGGGGGCGGATGATGACCAGTGTGAGTTCCCCTACCTGTTTGCCTCCGGCATGGCGGGCTTTGCCAAGCTGCAGGTAGAGGACGAGAGCGAGGACCTCAAACCCCTATTTGAAGCCATCCTTGACCATGTGCCCCCCCCCGTTGGGGATGTGGATAAGCCCCTCCAGCTCCAGGTAACCACCCTGGACTATTCGGAGTACCTGGGCCGGATTGTGATTGGCAAGATCCACAACGGCACCATCCAGGGCAACCAGCAGGCCGCCCTGATCAAGGAGGACGGCAGTTTGGTGAAGGCCAAGATTACCAAACTTTTGGGCTTTGAGGGGCTGCGCCGGATTGAGATTGCCCAGGCCAGCGCCGGTCAAATCGTGGCGGTGGCAGGCTTTGCCGATGCCAACATCGGGGAAACCATCACCTGCCCCACCAACCCCCAGGCCCTGCCCCTGATCAAGGTGGATGAACCCACCCTGCAGATGACCTTCGTGGTCAATGACTCCCCCTTTGCCGGCCAGGAGGGCAGCTTTGTCACCTCTCGGCAACTGCGCGATCGCCTGATGCGAGAGTTAGAAACCAACGTAGCTCTGCGGGTGGAGCCCACCGACTCCCCCGATCGCTTTGCCGTCTCCGGCCGGGGGGAACTGCACCTGGGTATTTTGATTGAAACCATGCGGCGGGAGGGCTACGAGTTCCAGGTGTCCCAGCCCCAGGTGATCTACCGGGAAGTCAATGGTCAGCCCTGCGAACCCTTTGAATTGCTGATTTTAGACGTGCCCGAAGATGGGGTGGGGGGCTGCATGGAGCGCCTCGGTCAGCGCCGGGCAGAAATGCAGGACATGCGCATCCTGGGCGATGGCCGGGCCACCCTGGAGTTTGTGATTCCGGCCCGGGGCCTGATTGGTTTTCGCGGCGAGTTTATGCGCCTCACCCGCGGGGAAGGCATCATGAACCACAGCTTCCTCGATTACCGTCCCCTCTGTGGCGATGTTGAATCCCGCCGCAACGGCGTGCTGATCGCCTTTGAGGAGGGGGTTTCCACCTTCTATGCCATGAAGAACGCCGAGGACCGCGGCATCTTCTTCATCACCCCCGGCACCCGGGTTTACAAGGGCATGATCGTCGGGGAACACAACCGGCCCCAGGACCTGGAGCTGAATGTTTGCAAAACCAAACAGCTCACCAACCACCGCTCCGCCACCGGCGATGAACTGGTACAACTGCAAACTCCCCAGGACATGAGCCTGGAGCGGGCCCTGGAATACATTGGCCCCGATGAACTGGTGGAGATTACCCCCGAGTCCATCCGACTGCGGAAACTGGCTAAGAAACTGGCTAAGCGTTAAAGTCCAACCCAGAGGGACACACTAGTATCGGATAGCGGCCTTATCAGGCATGGCCTACGGCATCAGCTCACTGTCTAATTTCTAAACCTGACTCGGACGGCTTGCCTGATTTATCTCATCTAAAAGGTTGTTTGAAAAGCCAAAGAGAGTCTCAAACTATACCTATGGAGTAGGATAATCACCGTAAAATTCAGTATTTTAGCTGCCCCCTGGCGGCGAACTATACCTGGGACAGCCGTTTTCAAACAACCTTTAAGCTGATGATCAGCTAAAAACTCAATTAATCGAGGTTTTCAGATGGTTTTTTTCCGTTCGTACATAGCACCATTGTTGATTTTCTTGATTTTTATCCTAGCAATGCTAGCAGTAAGTGCGCGAATCTTCCTTCCTGGGGACATGGCTGTGCCTGCCCCCTTTGGGGATACTGAGTATGCTCTCCGGTTGCCTATTTTGTCAGAGTAAGGCCTATGCATAGGCCTTCACCAATCGTTTTCAATCAAATCGCTTGTTAGTTAAAATTGTATTTTGCCAAAACATACTTTGCTCAGCTGAAACACTTACAATAGAATTAATTAGGCTAAGGTGTATGTCTAGGCGGGCATTCTGGTTAGCTGATTCAGCTATAGTGATCCTGCCATAGTTTGTAGCATTGGGTTATCCGACACTAGGATTTTAGCTACTGCGCCAAAGGTTGTTCGATTCTTTTAGTAGAGGGTGCTTAGGAGTAACTGTGGCCCATACTATTGTTACCAACATTTGCGAAGGGGTAGCCGATTGCTTTGATGCCTGTCCAGTGGCTTGTATTCACGAAGGTCCCGGCAAAAACCAAAAAGGTACAGACTGGTATTGGATTGATTTCTCCACCTGTATTGACTGCGGCATCTGTCTTCAAGTTTGTCCGGTAGAAGGGGCTATCCTACCCGAAGAAAGGCCCGATCTGCAGCTCAGCCCACCCCAGCCTCCCAGCTAAGGGCCACAATGGCTAAACAAAGCCTGCGTAGTCGTCTGTTTTGGTCTCACCTGGCGGTGATGGCGGTGGGAGTGATTACCCTGGTGACCATTGCCCGTCTCTACTCTCCGCGCCTCTTCGTGGTTTCCCTGCAGCGCTACGATAACGGGGTCATGAGTATCCAGCGACGGACCCAGTTGCTTAGAGGGTTTGAAGCGGCCTGGAGTCGAGGCATGGTCTGGGCTATTTTAGTTGGGGGTGGGGCCGCAGGGGGATTAAGCTATTGGGTCTCTCGGCGGATTATTCGCCCCCTTGAGCAGATGGCCGAAATTACTCGTCAAGTGGCCTCTGGTCAGTTAGGGGAAAGGTTACCAGACTCAGACATCCTAGAGGTACAACGTCTCGCTAACAGTTTTAACCGCATGGCGAGTGATTTACTAGGAGTGGAGGAGCGGCGACGAGAATTGATTGGCGACCTAACCCACGAATTGCGGACTCCTCTAACTATTTTGCACGGGTACTTAGAGGGGCTAGCAGATGGCACCATTCCCCCCCAAGCAGAGCTGTACGATCGCCTAGCGGCGGAAACCACTCGCCTACAGCGGCTAGTGAATGATATACAAGAACTCTCTAAACTTGAAAGCGACTACCTGGCGGTGGAGCCCCAGGCCATTTCTCTTCTACCCCTGCTGGTTGCCCTGGTCAAAACCTTTAATGAACAGGGCAAAGATCAAGTAACGGTACAGCTAGATTACTCCGATGCTTTGCCAAGGGTCTATGCTGACCCTAACCGGGTGGAGCAAATTATGATTAACCTAATTAGCAACGCCCTGAGATATACCGATCGGGGAACCGTCACCATCACCGCTTGGGCCGAACAAGGTCGACTTTATATCCGCGTCAGTGATACGGGTGTTGGCATTGCTACCGAAGATTTGCCCCGAGTATTTGAGCGCTTCTGGCGGGCGGATCGCTCCCGCAGTCGTCGATCCGGAGGGACAGGGCTAGGGCTAACGATATGCCGCCGGTTAGTAGAAATGCAGGGAGGAGAAATAGGTGTTACCAGTCAACCAAACCAGGGCAGTCAGTTTACCTTTTGGTTACCTTTGACACCAGTGCCAGAACAGGGGTACTAAGCCCGATCAATCATTTTGAATGAACAGTTCAATAAAATAGGTTACGGATGTTAACCTTTTCAAACCTTTGTGTAGGTGGTATATTGAAGCCATTGGTTCATCAAAGTTAAAACTACTACACAACATACTAGTTTATTTTCACAAATATTTTCTTTGTTAAGGTCAGTGGCAACGCTGATAATTGGCGACTTTGAAGGAGCCTGGCGAATTTCCTTAAGGTTAGGTCTTGTTCTACAGCCTGCCATGAACTCAAGGTTAAAAATGTTACTTTCATGGAATCGTGTTGATGGCAAAATTGTGCAGCGACGATTTTAGTTCTACCTCAGGGTTCACTGGTGGCTCGGAAATTGTTAATTTCTATCAGTCTAATGACTTGTTTCGAGACCGCTATCGTGTTCTTAAGCCCCTAGGCAAGGGTGGGTTTGGCATAACCTATTTAGCTCAGGATGTCGAGCTCCCTGCCCAGCCCTATTGTGTGATTAAGCAGCTCCACCCTAAGACTCGCAACCAGGGGTCACTAGAGCGGGCTAAGGTACGCTTTCGTCGGGAGGCTAAGGCCCTCGCTAGTTTAGGCAGCCACTCCCAGATTCCCCGCCTACTCGATTATTTCACCACTGGTGGTGAGTTTTATCTTGTGCAAGACTATATTCAAGGTCAAACCCTTGCCCAAGAGGTTCGCCAACGAGGTCGTCAAACCGAGGCCCAGGTAAAATATTTCTTGGCAGAAATTTTACCCGTGGTGGAATTTATCCACCGAAATCGGATTATTCACCGAGACATTAAGCCCCCTAATATCATCCGTAGCACTTTGGATAGGCGCTTGGTGCTGATCGACTTTGGTGCTGTCCGGCAATTTCTGTCGGATATAGATGAAGGAATCGATCACCAGCCAGCCGCCACTCAGTTCGTCGGAACTCCTGGGTTTGCACCTCCCGAACAGTTGGCTCTTCGCCCATGCTATAGCAGTGATATTTATGCTTTAGGGATGACCTGCCTGTTTCTGTTAACAGGTCGTACCCCAATCGAGTTCGTTCAAGATTCCCATACTGGTGACATTCGCTGGCATCATACAGCCACCGTTAGCACTCACTTCAGCAATATTCTCGACAAAATGCTCTGCCCTTCTCCAACGGACCGCTTTCCTTCGGTAGGTGCTCTGACTCGAGAGCTTGCTCTGGAGCCTCATCTTGATAGCTTAGCTCAATGTTTACATATTCGCAAATCTGAGCCTAGTGGCTTACCCCGATCAGATGCCCTTCCCCTGGATCGGTATCTTACCCCTACCCAACGAGAGGCTCACGCTATTCGACAATGGCGCAATAAGCGCTTGAATCAGGTGTCCTAGCAAAACTAATCAGATACTCAATCAAGTCCATGTTCAGACGAGGTTTAATTATCTACAAGGTTGGGATGTTTCGATGTTGCCCACTCCAAAATTAACTGATTAAATTGATCGGCGTGTTCATCGTAAACACAGTGGCCAGCTGTGGGCACCCTTTCACTGAACAAGTAAGGGCTAAGTTGTTCGAGACCCAGAGCAAGACCAATAGGAATTACCCGGTCTTGTTCTCCCCAGAGCAGTAGGGCGGGCTGGTTCAACTCCCGGATCATGGTTCTAATGGAGGAACTAAAATTAGCGTCACTGCGGGATCTCACCAAATAACATAGCGCCCTAGCGGCGCCTCGCTGTTGTGGTGGCAGGGCAAACAAATTAAGCAATTCCTCATCGACCCAACCAGGGTTGAGGTAAATACCCCGCAGGGCCCATTCTAAAAACCAGGGCTGCTTCACCAGGCTAAACAGGGGCCGCAGCAACAAGGAATTAGCCATGAAGGCTTCAATGCGCAGGGCTAGATTACTAACCCAGCCTGCCACTAAATCCTCGCGGGCGGCAGTCAGGGGCAGGGTTATCATGGCTAGCCGATCTACCCTCTGGGGGTAGTGATGGGCCACCGTTAAGGCCACCAAGGCCCCAAGGGAATGGCCTACTAAAAGCACCGATCGCCCCACCACCTGATCAATAAAGTCTGCCACCTGACTACCCCAGAGATCGGTGCCGTAGAGGGTGGGAACCTTGGCTGCGTCGCCAAAACCCAATAAATCCAGGGCATAGACAGGTCTGGTTTCACTTAAGCTCGGTAAATTATGACGCCATTGGTTAAGGTTGGCACCAAAGCCATGGATTAGCAGCAGGGGTGAGGGGGAGTGGGCGTCGGTCGGGCCCGGGTGAAACCAGTACCGTACCCGCCAGCCCCGCCAGTACCAGAGGCGCTGATGCCCAGCCTGGTTAAGGCTAACCGGTAGGCTACCTAGGTCGGGAGAGCAAACCATAGCGGTTGTTCCTTAGCAATCATCAATTCAATAAAGTAGGGGGCTGTAGGGCCATTCCTCTAGTTGGGGCACTGCAGAGGTTTCGGGGTTAGATCCTGGGCTTGGGGATAGCTGGCCTTGGCGGGAGGCCTTTTTGGAGGAGGCCCAGATGGCTTGACCTGGTCTGGTCTTGAGCTCAGGCAGACTGTCAGGTTCAGAACTCAAACGGTTGACCTCCTGGTTAAGTTCCCGGATGCGCCGGGACAGGAGGCGAATAATGTTAAGGGCAATTCCGGGGGTTTCATCAATGGCATCGTAGAGCTGCTGTTGATTCAACACCAGGCAAGTGCAACGGGTCAGGCTAGTTACCGAAGCGGAGCGTGGCTCGGCGTCAAAAACTGACATCTCCCCAAAGCAATCTCCAGGTTTAAATTGAGCGACCTCCTGGCTCTTGAGGTGAACACTGACCTGCCCTGACACCACAATATACATGGCTTGACCATCTTGACCTTCAGTTAAAATAACCTGGCCTGCACTAAAGTAAACCTCCTCCATGATTGGCGCCAGGCGCATGAGAAAATCGTCGCGCAGTTCTCTAAAAATGGGCACCTGCCGAATAAAAAGGAGACGATCAAGGCTGGTTAAGAGCATGGGCAGCAGGATTAAGGGTTAGGAAAATCAGCTTTTCTGATTATAGACGGCGGCCAACTGGGCTACCTGGCTAGCCACCAGGGGATCGGCATCCTTCTCCATCAGCGGTAGAATCTCTGACAAAACCCGGGGAGAGGCCATGGCCAGATAAGCTAGCACGGCCTCCCGGACAAAACCCGTGGGATGTTGCAATAATGCCAGGGTATGGTCGGGGGTCAGGCTCCAGTGGTTTACCCTGGCCAGGTGGAAGCAACAGGCTAACCCCCAATCGGAAAGATAGGGGCGCAGATCTAGGAGATGGCGCAGGCGATCGCGGGGGACCATGGGACGATACTGAAAACCCAGGGGCATACTGGTTAATTGTTTTAGTTTCTCCTGAAGAGGACGACGGTCAAGCAGGATCAGCAGGGTCGCCTTGCTGGGGCTATCCAGGCTATTGTCAAGAATTTCCAAGCCCCGAGCCCAGCGGGCGGAGGATCCGCTAACACTGGCCTGGGCCGCCTGAATGGTTCCCCCTGGGGCCATAAATCGGAGCAGTTGAAATACCCGATCCAGGGCATCGGCTTCCATACTAGCCAGGGCGGACTGCATCAGATCCGCCTCAATCCCCGCTACCAGGCTAGGGTCTAGGTCCACCTTGGCCGCTAGCAACTGCCCCAGAAAGTTCAACTCAGTTACTAAGATACCTTCTAAGCCAGTACGCCCCAAAATTCGGTCGAGGGCATCGTCAATTAGGGGCGATCGCCGCAGGCCAGTTTGTTGGTAGATTTTCAATAAAACCGCCAGAATTTGCCGACGGCTGTTACCCCAGGCACTGCCCAGGTTATGGATCAGCATCTCCAGAGCCGGTAAACTGCCGATCTCCCCAACCACCTGCCAGGCTTGATAGCGCAAGCTGTCAGGTTTGTAGGAATCGACCCCCAGGGAGGCCAACATGGGTAGGGCTTCGTCCCCCAGACTGCTCAAGGCCTGGCTGGCCGCAAGCCGGGTAGAGGGATAACGTAAGGCTTTGAGCAGAGCCGGGTAGTAACGGACATACTGGGTGGCGGCAATGGCCATTAGGGTGGCTCGCCGCACCCGCAGCGATGGATCCTGAAGCAGCGTGTCAATATAGATGCCAAGGGACTCCATATAGTTAGCATCCGCCAGGGCGCGGCAACCCATAACTCGCTCTGGCTCCTGCTCGTGGGTCAGCATTTTACGCAAACTGGCCATGGCCTCCACCCGCTGCTGGCGACTACCCCAGCGCAACATCAAGGCAGCGGCGGTACCGCGGACAACAACGTCCACCTGGGGCTGCAGGTAGGGCTTGAGATCGTCCACCGGGTGGTCTTCCTTCACCTGCCAGAGGTAACGCAGGGCCAGGGCAAAGACCGCTGGAGGCTGATCGGGAGAGTACAATAGGGCCTTTACCGAGTTACTAAAGTTAGGATTTGGATACAACAGCATGGCCTCCAGGCTGCGCTGCTGTAGGGCAGGGGAAAACTCCATCAGACGTGGGGCCAGCACTTCCCCTGCCTCTCGAGGGGCCACCTGACAGAGCAAGTCAATGCAATAGCGTTGCTGTACTTCCGATTGAGGCTTAGCCAGGGCCTCCACCAGGTTTTGCTTCATGGCCCGCAGATCGGCATCGGAGAAACGGGCCAGGCCCCGCTCTGCCCCCTGTACCAGCAGGTCGAGATAACGAGATCGCAGCAAGACCATGATCCCAAACCACACCAGGGCCGCCACTACCGTTCCCAGCAGAAAGAGTTGGGCCTGGGCCAACTCACCCTGCAGACCTAACTGGTTAGCCAGACCAATCACCAGCAGAATCACCAGGCCAGTAGCCCCCATGGAGATCGGCTCAGCAATCCCAGCCACCAGGGATTGCACGGTACTGCGCACCTGACTGGGAAGGGGCTGAAACAGGACAGGCCGGATAGTGGCCACCAGGGTATAGCGCAACCATTCGTCTAAGAACTTGAGTAGCACTACGCCGAGGAAGAGGGCAGCCGCCCCCAACAATTGGGGTAAACTGGCCACCAGGGTGAGCAGGCCCAGGCTGATGATCACCAGGGGTAGGACCAGGGCCGTGGTAAATACCCCCTGGCGTTCAATCAGTCGACTGGCACTAAACCATTGGGTCAGTAACTCAATTAACCCCACCAGACCACTGAAAATACCCAGAAAGGTGGCAATTTCATTGACCCCCAGGGATAGTTCTAACTGGTTGAGAAACTGAAACTCCGTAGAGAATAAAAGTATTTGGGCCAGCACAAAGAAGGCACCCAACAGCACAATGTACTGGCCCAGAGCCCCCTGCAGGGGGGATTTACCGGTGTGGCTATCCATCGCCTCCGGTTGATGCTTAGGAGAGTCAGGAAAGGCGTGGGCGTAGCTATGGCTGAGGTAGTAGAGCAGAAGGGCACCGATCACCATCGCCCCAAAGGCCAGCAGCATGACGTTCTGCAAGCCAAATAGGGTCAGTAGGAGGTAAATGGAAAAACCACTGATGATATCTGCGATCTGAATGCCGCTGCTAATAATCGGGAAGGCCCGCTTCACCTCTCGAATGTTGAACAATTGATTAGCGGTCAGGGAAAGATTCAGTTCATTTAGGCCATAGATTGCCTCAATCCAGAGCCGTATTAAAAATACCGTGATCGCCACCAGTTCTGGTTGGGTGAGACCCCAACGAAATAGCAAAATTGGCATGGCCATCAGCAGAGCCATGGCCACCAGGGCCTGGCGGAGGGGCAGCAGGCGTTGTAGCCAGGAATAAACCAGACTCAAGCCCAGCCCCACCAGGGCGCTAAACATATAAATCCAGGGCAGTTTAGCGGCGCCGTACTGGCCAAGAAAGAGGGCTGCGGAACTAACCTCCAACCAGAGAATACCCATGGAGGTAGAGGTATAGGCAGCAAACATCAGCCAGGTCCGCTCCTGCTCCTCCGGCCGCAGGTTAATCAGCTCCAACAGGCGTTGCCGCCAGTGACGCCGCTGAGGACCAGGATTGGAAACGGATACCGACATAGGTGGGTATAGCTTTGGTCAGGAAGGTTTAGAAGTGTACCCCAACCTGGGCAGAGTCAGTGGATATTTTTCCCTGCTTTATGCTAGTTGCATAATTTTTCTAGTCTTGATTAAGAAATGGGTATTGGTCCTGACTTGCCTATAATTTTAGGCTGGTGGCGGGGAAGTGGGTTGCCCTGAGGGGACCAATGGCAGGACATCCTAGTTGGCCATGGAGAAGATAGGCGGCGCTAGGGATCGGTGAGGGTTTCAATTAACAGATCGACCTGCTGTCGTTTCTCCTGTAGATAGTTTTCACAGCGATGCAGAGCCTGAACCGCCTGTTCAAACTGCTCTAAAACCTCCGGCAGGGATAGGTTACCCAACTCCAGGTTGGTCACCATGGCCTCCAACTGCGCCACGGTGTCTTCGTAACTCCAGGGGTCAGAGGGAGGCTGGTCAGGGGAGGATTTACGGGGCATGGTAAGTACTGGAGGGTATCGAAGCAGAGGGATGGATAGCGATCACCTGTACGGTCAAACCTCCCTGGGCTAGTTCTAGATTAAGGATAGCCTGGGGATTAACGGTACTGGCATCCATCACCACCTTACCCTGCTGATCGCGGACCAGGGCATAGCCCCGTCGCAGCACAATGGCTGGATTTACCCCCCGCAGTCGATCGCCCAGGGCGCTACAGCGATCCTCAGCCTGACGGACCTCCATCTGCACCCCGTGGCGCAGACGCCCCCGCAGCTGACCCAGGTAGACCTGCTGCTGCTGCAGGCGTTGGTCCAGACGGAGCCGCTGCAGCCGTTGCTGCCATAGGGCCAGGCGGCCTTGATGATCGCCCAGGGCGGTGGTGATCAGGGTAAATAGTCGATCGCCACGCTGGCCATGGGCGGTGATCAGATCCGCCAGGGCGGGCACCGCCGCCAGAGCCGCTGCGGTGGGGGTATGGGCGCACAGATCCGCCGCTAAATCCGCCAGGGATTCATCCCGTTGGTGTCCAATGCCGGTTACCACCGGAATTGGACATTCTGCTACCGCCCTGACCACCCCCTCGTCATCAAAGCACTCCAGGTCTTCGCTGGCGCCCCCGCCCCGAGCCAGGATCAGCACCTCGGCCCGCCCATCCCTGACCACCCGCTGGATCGCCCGGAGAAGGGAGGCGGGGGCCGTCTCCCCCTGCACCGTGGCTGGGGAGAATAACACCTGTAGGCCGGGGTGATGCTGCAGCAGCGATCGCTGAATATCTCCCCAGGCGGCCGCTTGGGGGGAGGAAACCACCGCAATGGTCTGGGCCAGGGTCGGCAGGGGCCGCTTCCTTTCGGGGTTAAATAACCCCTCGGCCTGCAGCCGCTGTTTGAGTTGGCGATATCGCCAGGCCTTCAGCCCATCTCCCAGGGGTAAGACCTGCCAAACCGTCAACTGGTAGCTGCTCCGTTGGGCGTAAACCGTCACCGTACCCTGGACCAGCACCTGCTCCCCCAGTCTGGGTAGGGTGGTGAGGCGGGGCCATTGGCTGCGCCAGGCCACGCAGCTCAGGGTGGCTTTTTGCTCAGGATCACTGAGGTTAAAGAACAGGCCCTTTTGATGGGGGGTAGTACTTGAGACCTCCCCCACCACCGCCACCTGCTGCAGGTTGGGGTCTTCCTCCAGGCTCAATCGAAGGTAATCCACCAGCCCGGCAACGCTCAGGGGAGAGAGGGTGAGGGGGGAATGGATCAAGGTCATAGGGCCAAAACAAGCAGATGGCTGAAGCTAGCCCGTAGGATCAATCAATGCGGATGAAAGGACTTGAACCTTCACGTCCGAAGACACTAGAACCTAAATCTAGCGCGTCTACCAATTCCGCCACATCCGCGTAGCATTCAGGTTACCAGCATAGCAAAAAACAGGTTAGGGAGATCGCCCCAAACCCCGCAACCCACTACGCCAACTATCAGCGCTGCGAATCACCAGCCAGAGCAACACCAGGGACAACAGCCCCCCCACCTGGGGCACGGTGAAAGCAGACAGGGCCAATAGGAGGCAGAGGGCATCCACCAGGAATGTCCCCCAAAGGGGAGGTCGCTGGGGACGGTAAAACCAGCCGATCTGCACCAGTTGAATCACCAGGGCTACCAGACCACCGATCAGGGCGATCACCCCCTGCAGCCAACCCGCTATGCCCAGGGGACGGACCAGGGCAATGCCCGCCATCAGCCCCACGATGGGGCTGAGCAGCAGTTCCGTACTGTGTAACAGGGGGCGGCTGAAACGTGGCTTGGAAAGGATCAGCTCTAGCAGGGCGCCACTCACCAACCCCCCCATCACCAGGGTAGGGGGCAGGTTGGCCAAAATAGGCACCTGGGACCACAGCCGATCACCGGACATCAGACCCAACACCAATAGGGGCAAGGCTACCCGCAACCCAAGGGCCGCTGACAAGGCCAGAACCGCAAGCAGCTCGGTCATGATCACAGCTGGCAATCCTCCCTCAACCCATCCCTATACTTCCCTAATTGTTAACTCTAGCCCCAGGTCCAGGACGATCAAGGTGGAGCCTGGTAGAGGGGTTTTGGCGACCCTCCCTTACCGGTGACTAGGGCCGCCCCCCCTGACCATGGCCAGGGGGGGCGGCTAGATTAGCTGGCCTCTGACCCGGGGCTGAGGGTGTGGGAGAGGTAATCAGCGGTGGCCTTCACCACCTCAACGGCATTTTCGTAAACCATGCGGGTGGGCCCCAACACCCCCACGCTACCCAGGGCATTTTCCTGACGGCGGTAACTGGACACCACCAGGGCACAACCCTGCATCGGTTCGATGGGGTTTTCTGTGCCAATCCAGACCCGCACGTCCTCAGGTCTGGCCTGGGGGGTAACCGGCGGAGCCTCAAACAACAGGGGCCAGAGCTGGGCTTGTCCCTCCTCTAGCAAGCGGACAATGGCCTGAATATGCTGGGCATCGGCGAACTCCGGCTGTCGCAGCACCTCCGCCAGGCCACTAACCACTAACTGGGTAGACATGGTTAGCCGCGATCGCCGGGCCAGCTCCTCCAGGGCCCGGCCCAGCATCACCCCATAACGCTGAAAATCCTCCCCTAGGGCGCTCCAATCGAGCTGGGCGACATCCAGCAACGGGCGTCCCTGGAGATGATGGGTGAGGAAGTTAGATAACATTTCTAGTTGACTACCGCCCAGGGTATCCGTGGCCCCTGGGCGGTGCCAATCCCGCAGGGGCACCAGGATGGACTCCGTACTGAGGCAATCGAGCAAAACAATCACCAGGAGTTGGCCTACCCCCACCTGCACCAATTGGATGTGACGAATCAGGGCGGTGCTGGCCTGGGGTAGGGTGACCAAAGCCAGGTAGCCGGTGACCTGGGCCAGGATCTGGGTGGCTTCCTTCAGTAGGGCTTCCAGACTCCAGCCTGCCCAGCCCAGTTCCTCCGACAGCATGGTATCCACCTGGCGAGCCAGCTTACCGGAGGATTGCATGAGACGGTCTACGTAGAGGCGATAGCCCCAATCGGAGGGAACTCGGCCGGCAGAAGGGTGGGGTTGGTAGAGAAAGCCATACTTTTCTAGCCAGCCCATGGTGTTGCGGACGGTGGCGGGGCTAACCCTTAAATCGTACTCCTGGGTGAGGGCCCGAGAGCCTACCGGCTCTGCGGTAGCAACATAGTGCCGTACGGTGGCCTGTAACACCTGCTGGTGGCGAGTAGTCAGTAAAGGAGCAGAGTCCATAGGAGAGTAGGCAATCAACCTTAACCACGCCTTTGCCTTACCATAACAGATGTGCCCCTAAAGCTGGTATACCTCCCATCGCCTTTGCCCCCACCCAATATGCTTGGGGTTGACCAGCAACAGGATGGCTTGTGACCCCAGCGGCTGATCCAGTGCCCTTAATCCAGTACTCTTAATACAGTATCGATACCCTATTACCCTGGCTAACTACGGCCAACCGATCGCTAAACATCCGCGCCAGAGTTCAATGGTTCAGGCACAACTTTAAATTGGTGATGGGTTTGGTGATGGATAAAATTGGTGCAGATCTAATGGGGGAAGAAATCATGCGTTGGTGCGACCCTGGGGGGGATTGGCCCCTTAAACAAGTAACTACGGCGGTGAATATCCATGGCTGACCTGCCTTTTACCCTTGATCAACTCCGGATTCTCAAGGCGATTGCGGCGGAGGGCAGCTTTAAAAGGGCCGCCGACAGTCTCTACGTATCCCAACCAGCGGTCAGTCTGCAGGTGCAAAACCTGGAGCGCCAGCTCGATGTGCCCCTATTTGACCGGGGCGGGCGGCGAGCCCAATTAACCGAAGCAGGACACCTGCTGCTGACCTACGGCGATCGCATCCTCAGCCTGTGCGAGGAAACCTGTCGAGCCATCGAGGATCTGCAAAATCTGCAGGGGGGGAGTTTGATTATCGGGGCTAGCCAGACCACCGGCACCTACCTGCTGCCCCGCATGATTGGGTTATTTCGACAAAAATATGCAGACGTGGCCGTACAGTTACACGTCCACTCCACTCGCCGCACCGCCTGGAGCGTGGCTAACGGTCAGGTCGATCTAGCCATCATTGGGGGGGAAATCCCCCTGGAATTACAGGAATCCCTGACGGTGGTGCCCTACGCTGAAGATGAATTGGCCTTAATTATGCCCATGCACCATCCCCTATCCAGCCACGATCGCATTCAACGGGAGGATCTCTACAAACTCCATTTCATCGCCCTGGACTCCCAGTCGACGATTCGTAAAGTGATCGATCAGGTGTTGAGTCAGTGTGGGATTGAGACCCGACGGCTGAAGATCGAAATGGAGCTGAACTCCATTGAGGCGATTAAAACCGCTGTGCAATCGGGGCTAGGGGTTGCCTTCGTGTCTAACTCAGCCATTGAGAAGGAACTGCAAATGGGGGTGTTGCATCGGGCTAAGATTGAGGCGGTGGTGGTACATCGCACCCTATCGGTAATTTTCAACCCCAGTCGTTACCGATCTAAGGCCGCAGCTGCCTTCACGGAGGAGATTTTACCCCAGTTTACCAACCTACCCCTCAACCTCAAGAGCCTCAGCACCGAGAAGAATAACAACGGCAGTAGAACCCTGGCCCAATCCTTGATTGAGGACTAGGGCAAGGTTCCTAGGCAGTCAGGCCTGGTTAGTCAGGGTGGGGCTATTGGGAATGGCGATTAACCCATCCCGATAAATTTGAAGGCGGTGACGCTGGCGCAACTTCCCCATCAGTCGGGTTACCGTCACCCGGGTGGAACCAATCGCGCTGCCAATTTGGGCGTGGGTCAGGGTCCAGGGTAGGTAGTAGCCCAATTCACAGGGCTCGCCAAACTCCTCGATGAGTAGGGTAATAAACCCCAGTAACCGGTCAATGGTGCGGCGTTGCCCCAAGGTACTGAGCCAGAGCAACTTACGCTGGTGTTGATAGCGGAAGGCATCTAGAACCTCGCGACGAAAGTGGGGCCAGTTGTCCAGATCATTCCAATAGAGCCAGATCACCGTAGTTTGATCAACGTGGGCAAAGCTCTGCAGACTGAAAGGGGACTGAGCCACAATTTCAAAGGGTTGACCAGCTCCGACAAACCCTAAGAAAGCCTCTTCATGTCCCCCCAAGGCTAGGGGGCCGCCATGATCCTCGCCGTCCGATCCGGGGTCACCGTCTAAATCCAAATCCATCTCCGCCCTGCCCAACTCAGGGTCAGAGCCCTTAGCATCCCCCGGGGTTAACTGACTGGTTCCCACCAACCGCACCGCCCCCCGCTCCACCAGGTAGAGTAGGCCTGGACGAGTGGGAATGCGTTCATCCCTGGCAAAGGTTCTAGACCGGTAGTGCTCTTCAGCCCAGTCAGTAATTCGTTGCCAGGTTAAAAAAGGACGGGCATTGTCAACATTGGGTGATACAAGCATGATGTCAGGTTACAGGGCGGGACTACTGGGAACAACAAGGGCTAACATCAAATTCTGTGGGCAACCTCCAACAAAGCCGTGGCAGTGGCCTTAGTTATAGCTTTGGCCAGACCCCTGAGGACAGAGTTACCTGAGTTAATGCAAAGGCTAGGTAACCATTCTGGCTCACCTCCACAAAGCCATGGCTATAGCAATGTACCTAGATTTCCCATTTTCCACGAAATTTTAACGAAATTATTGTAAACCATACCTTTTCGTAGCTGGTTTGAAAAGTAGTCGGTAAACAAGCCACACCCATCGAGGCAGGGAAGGAGCTAAGCAAAATCATGGGTGAGGATGGCTTGACCGCGCCGGTAGATCTCCCTGGCATAGTCAGTCCAGGCGCCCTGCCCCCAGTAGCGAAAGCAACTGGTTTGCAGCAATAGATGATGGAGCAGGGCATTGTGGTACCGCCCCTGGCGCTCCATGGGGAGATCGACCTGGGGTAGTTGGCGCTGCCGGGCCATGGTTTGGTGAAATTGAACGCTGAGTCGCTCCATCGGTTCCAGGACGTTTTCGTAGCCCTCTACCCAGCTGCGATCGCTGGTCCAGGAGCCCCCCGCCATGGAAAAGCCAGGGTCAGCCGCCTGCAGGGCAGCGATGGCCTCCGCCAGGGCGATCGGCCCCGATGCACCGGCCAACTGTTGCAACAGCCGTTGCTGACCCCGCGCCTGACAACAGGGCCAATCCTCCACCCGGCTACCGCTGGCCATCACCAGCTCCAGGTATTCCGTCCCATTCAGCCCCACAACCCCTCGCTGACCACCCCCCTGCTCCCGCATTTCATACCAGGAGCGCATGAAGGCGCTGGGGAACTCATTCATCATCACCCCGCCATTTTCCCCATCACTGATCTGGCTGACCAGGGGAGGCACCTGGACTCCGCCAAGGTTCTGGGGCTGCAGGGTTTTAGCTTCCCAGTAGGGCTGCATTTGCCCCACCAGCTTAGTATCAGACCCCTGGGTTTTAATCAGCACCAGTATCTCGGCTACGTCTCCCTGGGCATTGCGGGCTACCAGGCGATGGGGCAGGTGGGGTTGGGGGATGGCGGTGCCCTCCAGGGTTTCCACCGTATGTTCCTGAACCAGCAACCAGGTATAACCGCATTCCTTCAGAGTGGTCACAAAAGCGTAGAGCCCATCGGGGTGGTTAGGTAGATGCATTTCTGGTGGCGAGAAGCCCCGCACCCGAGCCAGGGCTTCTAGACCGAAAATACTGGCGAACTGGTGCTGCCAGGCCCGAATCTGTAACTTGAGATCGGGAATGGGGGTGGAGGGTACCACGGCGTGGCCCCAGCAGGTCCCCAGCCATTCCACGTAGGGTTGGTAGGTGGGGTCACAGGCAAGGCGGCGCAGTTTATCGAGAATGTCCTGACGGCCCATTTGTACCAACCCCCACAGTAGAGTACCGGAGTAATCTAGCATCACCCGTGGGTTACAGCCCTGTTGCACCAGCTCGGGGACAAAGTCCCCCAGGCGACCGTAGCAGTAGGCAAAGGCACCAGCATTATGGTTATCCCCATCGAAGGGATGCTCAAACATATACTGCAGGTGGTTAATTAACTCACCCTCCCGGCCCGCGGGAATGGTGGGCTGGTGCATATGGAGCGCAATGGCAAAGCCGGCACTGATCGCCTGGAGAGATAGGTTGGTTTGGTTTAGGAAAACGGGCCTGTGGGGGGCGAGAACGGCATCTATCTCCCCTTCCCAGCCCGACAGGGCTGGAATCTCCTGCTCTAGGCCAGGCAGGGCAACGGTGGGGAGGTTGACTGGAGCCATGGACAATCCTTCAGCGACGAAGTTCTATCCCCCAGTCTGACACCGAGGAGGCATCAACAGTCTGAGGCAGCAACAATTTTTATTGACCCCGGTCATGGCCCCTGTTGGCTGGTTGGCAGGACCGACCGACCCGATGCCATGACCATCACCTGTGCCTAAGCCCTGGTCGCCGCCCTAGCGATCAACGGAGCCCATAATCACGTCGATGCTGCCCAGGATCGCCATGATGTCGGCCACCTTCACCCCTTTTAACAGATGGGGCAGAATTTGCAGGTTGTTAAAGTCAGGGGCGCGGATTTTAAAACGCCAGGGAAAGACGCTGTCATCCCCAATGATGAACACCCCCAGTTCCCCCTTACCGCTTTCCAGGCGGACGTAGTGCTCGCCAGCGGGGATTTTAAAGGTGGGGGCAATTTTCTTGCCAATGAACTGGTAGTCGAAGGTATTCCACGCTGATTTAGGACCCTCCGCTATGCGTTTGGCCTCCAGGTTCTCGAAGGGACCGCCGGGAATCTGGTTGCAGGCCTGGCGAATAATTTTCACCGATTCGCGCATTTCTCGCACCCGCACCTGATAGCGGGCCATGCAGTCACCGGCGGTTTCGTAGTGAATATCCCAGTCAAAGTCGTCGTAGCATTCGTAGTGGTCAACCTTGCGCAGGTCCCACTTCACCCCTGATCCCCGCAGCATGGGCCCAGAGAGCCCCCAAGCGATCGCCTGATCCCGGGTAATGGTGCCGACTCCCTCGATACGACGACGAAAGATGGGGTTATTAGTAATCAGCTTTTCGTACTCGTCCACCTTGCCCAGGAAGTAATCACAGAAGTCCAGGCACTTATCAATCCAACCGTAGGGCAGGTCCACCGCCACGCCGCCAATGCGGAAATAATTATTATTAATCAACCGCATGCCAGTGGCCGCCTCCCAGAGGTCGTAGATCATTTCCCGTTCCCGGAAAATGTAGAAGAAGGGGGTGGTGGCACCAACGTCCGCCAGGAAGGGCCCCAGCCAGAGCAGGTGGTTAGCAATGCGATTCAGCTCCAGCATGATCACCCGGATATAGCGGGCTCGCCGGGGCACGGCAATGTCCGCCAGTTGCTCTGGGGCGTTGACCGTGATCGCTTCGTTAAACATGCCAGCGGCGTAGTCCCAACGGCTGACGTAGGGGACGAACATGACGTTGGTGCGGCTCTCGGCAATTTTCTCCATACCCCGGTGCAGATAGCCAATCACCGGCTCGCAGTCAATCACATCTTCGCCATCCAGGGTGACAATCAGCCGCAACACCCCGTGCATAGAGGGATGGTGGGGACCCATGTTAATCACCATGGGTTCGGTTTTAGTTTCAATGATTGACATAGCTATAACCCAGGGTCAAGGATGTGGTTCAGGGTATCTTTGAGTATCTTAGTGTGGATTGTTCGAGTTGGCGATAGGGGAAGGATGACTTTAACCAATGGCTGGGGTTGAGTTTCACCATGTACCGGTACTGGCGGCGGCGGTGGTGGCGGAGTTAAGCCCCCCACCCGGCGGCTGCTACCTGGACGCCACCGTGGGGGGAGGTGGCCATAGCCACTTGATTTTGGCGGCCCAGCCAACGACGCAGGTGGTGGCGGTGGATCAGGACCCCCAGGCGATCGCTGCTGCCCAGGCTAACCTGGCGGAGTTTGGCGATCGGGTACGTTTCTGGCGGGGCAACTTTGCCCAGTTCGATCCCCAGGGGCAGAGGTTTCAGGGCATTTTGGCAGACCTGGGGGTGAGTTCCGCCCAGGTGGATCAACCCCAACGGGGCTTTAGCTTTCGCCATAGCGCCCCCCTGGATATGCGCATGAACCCCGATCTACCCCTCACCGCCGCCGAGATTGTCAACACCTGGCCAGAAACCGACCTGGCTAATCTGATCTATAGCTACGGTGAGGAACGGTTATCCCGCCGCATTGCCGCCCGCATCGTTGCTAACCGCCCCTTTCAGACCACCACGGGATTAGCCGAGGCGATCTCCCAGGCGGTACCCAGCCGCTACCGCCACGGCCGCATTCACCCCGCCACCCGGACGTTTCAGGCCCTGCGCATCGCCGTCAACCAGGAGCTAGCGGTGTTGGAAACCCTCCTGGAACGCTCCCCTGGCTGGCTCCTACCGGGGGGACGGTTGGCGATTATCAGTTTCCATAGCCTGGAGGACCGCCTGGTCAAACACGCCTTCAAGGACAACCCCGCCCTGGGGGTGATCACCAAAAAACCTCTGATCGCCAGCCCAGAGGAGGTGGCGGCTAACCCCCGGGCCCGATCGGCCAAACTGCGGGTGGCGGAGCGCCTGCCATAGCCTTTGTCCACCTCTGGCACCAGTCTCCTGTTTTTCTGGCAGCCTTTAAGCTTGGATTGGCAGCGATCGGGCAACGGCGGAGGGATTGATCAGGTTGCGGTGCTAATTACACCGCGGTAGAAGTCTTGGAGAGTTAACTCAGCAGGTAAGGACGCGAGTTGCGAGCCCCCAGGCCGATGTACAAAGCCTATTCCTGCCGTTGCTTGGGGGGATGATTCCGGCCGGGTACGGCCTCCATGGTGGCCAGAACCGCCTGCTGCGCCGCTAGAATATCCCGCTCTTCCCCTCCTAGATAAAGACGACCAAAGCTGCCTACGGAACTAATCTGCAAAATATTAATCAAGGCGGCCTTCTCGGCCGCGTTGGCGGCCAGGGAAGCGTAGGCGGCGGGTTCCACCTCGAAGACGTAGAGGGTCTGGCCGGCCACAATCATGTTGCCGCGCCGGTTACGGTTAATCAGTTGCACATGGTGGGGGTCAAGGTTACGGATCACCTGGCTGGAGATGATCCGGGGTTTGAGGCGATCGCGATAACTCACCCCCAGGGCTTCTAGCATGGCCATTCCTGACGCATTAACCTCCCCCTGGTTACTGGCATGGACTTCCAGCAGTCCGTAGAGACGTTCCACAATCAGGGTGCCAGACCGGACCACCGCTGCCTTCAAGCCAATGTCTAGAATCCGGTTGATTTCAATCCCCGGGGAGATCTCAATCCAGAGGGAAGCATCCCCCGGGAGAGGTAAAAACCCCAGGGCTACAGTGCCCATATAGGCCGCATGCTGAGGTTGTAGACTATCAATGTATACGTAACTGCGGAGGTCAACGGCCAACGGCTTATCCCGATGCATAGATGTAGTGTAGCTTTGACCAGCCCCCCAGTTGTCGAGGAGCTACGGCACATTAGCAGTATACCGGGGACTGGTCCCCACCTTTGCCGGGGGTTTTTCCAAAGGATTGCTATAGCGGATTTCACTAGGGCGAAGTGCGATGTGAACATCCCCCTTGGCAAGGGGGGATAGAGCGTAAAACTCCTACAGCCAGGCCCTGGGGGGTAGGACCGAGCAATGGGGTGTCTCACGCTATGGAAAACCGCTATAGAGCTTTTTAAAAGTTTGTGCCGAAACCGACGGAGGTGTCTCCCAGGGTAGTGTACACCGTCAGACCCAGGGGCAATTTCAAGTTACCGCGATGATCGATGATTTCCGCCAGCCCCGGCAAGTCCAGGGAGTCCAGCAGGCTGGGGGTATCCGTACCCTCCACCTGCTCCGCGATCCGCGTTGCCAGTTGGTTTAATTGCCAGGCTGACACCAGGTTGGGGGAGACCGGAGCAACCGGTGACAACCCCTGGGGTTTTAGGGGTGCACTGGTGACCAGATTATTGGCCAAGGCAGCGGGGGGAAGCAGGCCCAGGCTGAGCAGACAAACCGGTAGGGACCACAATAGATAACCCATAATCAATTCCGTAAACCGACCTGCTTGCCGGTAATAAAAAATACCGAGAGTACTATATCACGGGGTTTCTCCTAAGCGATGCGAAGAATCGTTAAGGAATTATGGCTCTACTTCCATCTGGCCCAAAAGACCGGGGGGAAATGCGACCGTAGGCGATCGCCGCCGCCGCCTGTTCCGCCTGTTTTTTGGTGGGGCCGTGGCCGGTCCCCCAGCAGTTGTCCTGCCACCACACCTGGGATTGGTAGCGCTGGGGGTGGCCGTCAAGGGGGTGGATCTCGGTGGTGCGATACTGGGGGAGGCTGCGATCTTGGGCCTGGGTCAGGACCTGAAGGGCATCCTTATAGTTGCGGCGGGCTGGGTCTTGCTGAATGGTCACCGCCAGGCGCTGCAGGTGGGGATGGAGCCAGGGACGAATCAAATCCAGGTTGTGGGTCTCCAGGTAGAGTACCGCCAGAACCGCCTCCAGGGCATCCGCCAGGCGGGCGGGCGGGGTGGTGGAGTGGGGCGATCGGTGAGGGGTAACGCTCAGGAGGTAGGCCTCCAGCCCCAGGGATTCCGCCAGCTGGGCCAGGGTGCGATCGCTGACCAGCACCGAGGATAGGGCCGAAAGTTGACCAACGCTGGCCTGGGGAAAGGACTCCTGCAGATACTCGGTCACCGCCAACCGGAGCACCGCATCCCCTAGCATTTCCAGTCGTTCGTAGTTAGCCTGTCCGTCGACGGAGGCATGGGTGAGGGCCAGATCTAACCGCTGCCAATTAATTTCCAGGTCAGCGGGTAAGCCCAGCTTTCGCAGACAACGCCGCAGCTCTGGGGGAGGACCGATGGCCGGGGAATCAACCATAAACACCTAAGGGGAGGAAGGAGTTAGACATAAGCCGGGTTCTGTTCCTCCGTCGCCGGAGGGGTGGTTATCTATCTGGGACGGCTGTTACCAGACGCCTCCTGCGGTACTCTACAACGGGGCTGGAAAAAGACCAACCTGGCCCCTCTGACCTTGCACCCAACCGGGGTTTACCGAGCCAGCACCTCTCGATGCTGCTGGTGCGCCCTTACCGCACCTTTGCACCCTTACCTGTGCCTGGCTGGGGTAGCCGGGCCATCGGCGGTATGTTTCTGTGGCACTATCCTCGCGGTCACCCGCACTGGGCGTTACCCAGCAAGTCTGGTCCTTCGGGAGCCCGGACTTTCCTCAGGTTAACCGTAGTTAACCCGCAACCACCTGCGCTAACTCCCTCCTGATGCTAGTGTATCGTTTTGCCTGATTTAGAGGACACCAGAAGAATTTCTATTGATGTGGTGCTGAGCAGGGCCAATCCTACACCAACTTTTTACCTTTTACCTTAATCAATGCCATGCTTCGCCATAGCGTTCTTTAAAAGGCCTGGTCCGGGGGGTGGGTTGACTGGCAAACCGGCTTCGCCCTCCCCGCCCCCCTTCCTCCAGGAAGCGTAGCGGCCTTTTGTCCCTACTGTGTTCCATGTCCAGGCGGTGGTCGACACCGTCGCCTTTGCCCTGGACCTATTTCTGTTTTCCCGATGGGTGCAGCCCGACCTATCCCCTTAGAACCACCGACATTAGTCACGAGTTACTCTTGATTGGCCGCTACACCCTGGCGCAAAATTCTTTACTCCGGGCCGTGGGTAACGCCTACTCACCCATCAAGGCTGCCTTGAACGTTCTGGGCAAACCTGTGGGTCTCGTCTTCCTAAATGCCGTGACTTTTACCAATTACCCAATGGCGCTTAAAGAACCGAGCCAGGGTGGTTTCCGTTAGGGTCAGGCAGATTGGGCGACCATGGGGACAGGTGCGAGGATGGCGGGTGGCCTGCCAGTCCTGGAGTAGCTGCTGCATTTCTGGCAGGGATAGGGGAGTGCCATTGCGAATAGCGGTGCGGCAGGCGGTGGCCACCAGGGCCTTCTCCAGGTCACTGCTGCCGCTCAGTTCAAGCAGGGCCGCCGCCAAGTCCTGGCGCTGGATGAGGGGGGCCGGTGCAGTCCGGACCAGCCAGCCCTGGGGTCCAAAGGCCTCCACCTCCAGGCCCAGTTGCTGCAGGTGGTCTGCCTGAGTTGTCGTCAACCTCTGCAACACCAGGGGGTTCGGTAGGGCTACCAGTTGCCAGTGGTTCTGCAACCGTTCGTAGATGACTCGCTCGTGGGCAATGTGCTGTTCAATCAGGCAGAGGCCATCCGGCTGTTCCGCCAGAATGTAGCGCTGATGGACCTGGGCCAGGGCCGTGAGGCAGGCAGGGGGAGCGGATCGGGGCAAGGGATCGGAGAGATCCACCGAGGGTGACTCCAGCCCACCATAGGAGCCCTCAGCTTCGGTGGTTTTGCCCCCTTGGGGTAGGCTGGCAGACCCAGGGGTAGGACCCAGCAGGGCGGTGATGGTTCCCTGAGCCTGATCTAACCAGCTATCAAACCGGTGCAGGTAGACCATCGACTTATCAGGGCTGCGATGCCAGTCTACCTGTTCAGGGGGCAGGCGCAGGTGGATCAGGCACAGGGGGTAACGATGGCGTGGCAGGGTATGGCGAAAGACCTGCAACAGTCCTAGCTCAAATTCAGGAAGGCTGACCACCCGGCCGTTAATGGCTAGTTTAATCCAGTCGGGGCGGGGGCGATGGCAGCGATCAGGAAGGCCGATCAGCCCATGACAGTTCGTTGGGTGGGGGGTTTCCCGCAGGTCCGCCGGGGTCACCGCCGGTAAGATCTGGGGCAGCAGGGTACGCAGGTTGGGACTGGGGGTCAGGGCTAGCCAGGGGCGATCGTCGATCTCCACCCGCCAGGTGACCTGGGGATGGCAGAGGGCGGCGTGGTAAATCACCTGCTGCACCTCCCGTCGCTGGCGACCCTGGGGGGGGAGGCCCTGGCGACGCCCCGGCCAGGCGAGAAAAAGCTGGCTGAGGCTGGCGACGGTGCCGGGGGCCATGGCCACAGGGGTGGTGATCAGGGCTTCTCCCTGGGGGGAGTAGGTTACCTGCCAACCACTGTCACTGGTAGCGGTACGACTGCAGAGGCGAAGCTCGCCAAGCTGGGCCAGGCTATGGAGGGCCTGGCCCCTAAACCCCAGGGTTTTAACCTGCCAGAGATCAGATTCACCATAAATTTTACTAGTGCTATGGGGGGTGGCGGCCTGCTCTAGATCGGTGGGGCTAAGGCCCAACCCGTTATCCGCCACCTGGAGGCGACCGGCCTGAAGCCAGAGTTGAACAGTGATCCGGGTGGCCTGGGCATCCAGGGCATTTTCCACCAGTTCCCGCAGAGCAGCAGCCAGGCTATCAACCACCTGCCCAGCGGCCATCTGGCTAGCTACGGACGCTGGTAGGGGATGGATGCCATGGGTTGGCCCTGCTAACAACATCGGTGGGGAGGCAACGGTGGACTGCGGACTGCGGTATAGTTTGGGTGCACCTGATGGATACCCTGGCCTAACGCCGTGCCCAGACTAGGCCTGAAGTTGCTCTATACTACTATGTTTTGCCTGCCATGATCGATACATCCCCCTCCCTATCTACCCTAGTCGAGTCCATTACCCTATCGCCCCCCCCCCTTTCGGTTTCCGCCTGGATTGATCGGTCCACCGGAGAAGGTGTTCTAACCCCATCTCCTATTATTGCTCAACAGTTTGACCAGGATATTTTGGGCGACCTCTCCGATGCCTGGACCCATTTCATTGATTCCGGGCAGGTCTGGGCTATGATTATCGGTATGGTTTTGGGCTACCTGATTCGCAACCTCACCGCCTACTGAGTCACCCTACCTGCTCCAGGGCACTAGTCACGTCTTTCCCTGGCCCGGTGATAGGAGAGTAACTGTCCTGGGGGTACATATCATAACCCGGCCCAACCTTGTGGTGATTGGTGGTGGTACTGGTATCCGTACGCTGTAACCTGCTGTTGGCGGCGGCCTATGACTGGAAGGGGGCCGTCCTTGGATGAAGTTGAGAGCGATACTCCCCTCCGTGGCCGCCACCTTCTAGTCCGACATATCACAAGATGATGAAGATTAGAATGGCTAGAATGGCTGCCGGGTTTGGGTGGCGTTGTAGATTTGGTAGCGTTCTTCTACCAAATGATCTAGATCCGCCGCCGCCAACCGGCGCACGTAGTTGAGTTTAATTTCCTCCAACCAGGCCACCAGCAGGCCTTCGATCTCTTGCAAATTTCCCTTCTGCTGTAGTTGACGCTGGAAACTGTCGGTAAAGGCCTGGATCAGGGCCTGGTAGCGATCGCCTTGACTGGCCCCCACCCCCTCCAGGGCAGACCGCAGCGTCGTGTAAAGGGAGCTGGAGAGTTGGGTGATTACCTGCTGGGCGATTTGATCCGGCACTCCCCCCACCCCTGGTAATTGTCGGAACTCCTGGTAGCCGGGGGCACGGCCAAAGGCTTCCCTAACCGTTTGTTGCACCAGCCGATCCAGGTCTGGCTTCACCTCCGGCAGCACATCGTAGACCGTCAGGTTGATCAGCCGCTGGCTGATGGCTACCAACTCGTTGACCCCATTCAGGTCAACGTAGCGACGCCCCGTACCCTGAACCAGTAAGGTTTGGCTGAGGGTGCCATCCCGAATCAGGGCCTGGAGTTGATCGATCAGGCGGAGAATGACCACCTCCGTCAGTTCCACCGCCACCTGGCTGAGCAGAAAATGGTTGAGGCGGGTTTGCATCGGGTTGAGGTCCACCAAATTCGCCTGGTTGAGCCGCACCGTCACCGGTATGAGGCGACTCAGGGCCAGCCAGGGCAGGCGCAGGGCACTGAAGGGAATAATCAGCAGCAGGTCATACCAACGCCAGAGTAAAACATCCCGGCGACCAAAATTTTTGTAGCGGCGGTGCAGGTAGAGGCTACGGGCCAGCATTTCCAGGGCGAAGATCAGGTTAAAGGCCAAATCTAGGCGCCAAAACCGATCCACAAAACCGCCGTGGACGGCGATGTGACGGAAGAAATTGGTCTCGATCAGGGGGCGGACCCGACTGTTAAAAAAGGCCATTTCCTGGCCAAAGCCGGCGCGGCTGAGGTGGTCGTAGCTCCAAAATCGGGTAAAAGAATCGGTGGCGGACTCCAGGCCGAGGCGATCGCGCAGGTTAATCTTAATCCGCTCCAGGTTGCCAGACTTATTGGCCAGTTGGAAGGGGTTTTCGGCAATCATGGCGGCGCTCTGCTGCTGCAGGTCCACCAAAATCGCCTGGGCGGCGGCAGAGGTGAGGCCGGTCTGGGCTACCTGCTCCTGCAGTTGATCCACGGTGTCCAGGTAGTGGCGGGTAAATCGATGGGGTTCGATACCTTTAAACTCTTGGCCGTACCAGGTGGTCAACCCCGGCAACAGCTTCAGGTAGAAATCTCGCCAGGGAATATAGCTCAGATCAAAGCTCACCAGCCCCAGGTTAACCAGAGCTAGCAGGGCCATCAACCGCTCAAACCACCGCGATCTCCGTGGCCCTCGCACCGGTTTGGCGGTGACACCGGTGCCCAGGGATCGGGGGGATGGGGGGCGAAAGGTCATGGCGGCACCTCAACCGGGGGGCCACTGCAGCGATCGGCCCGCCAGCAGATGGAGGTGGAGATGATCCACGGTCTGGCCCCCGTCTGGGCCGGTGTTGATCACCACCCGGTACCCCTTCTCCTGGAGCCCCTCTTGGTGGGCGATCGCCTTCACCGTCAATAACAGGTGCCCCAGCAGGGCCTGGTCTCCGGGGTGGGCCGCCGCCAAGTTAGGAAGGGGCTGTTTAGGAATCACCAGAATATGGATGGGGGCCTGGGGGGCAATATCCCGAAACGCCAGGCAGAGGTCATCTTCGTAGACAATGGTGGCGGGAATTTCCCGGCGAATAATCTTGCCAAAAATTGTGTTACCGCCCACCGCCTGGCCCTCTGGAGTGTGATCGACCATAGAAAAACCCTAGCCCAACGCCGTTATTGTGCCACGGCTGGGAGGCGGTGGTGTAAAGTCAGGATTGATTTCTTTACGGGTCCAGTCCTTTCCTCCGATCTATGCCCCCCTTTGCCCCCCTCGACACCCTGGCCGCCGTAGTCCAGGCGCCTCTCCACCACATCCCCCCCCAGGACCAGCACCGCTGGGTGGAGCGGATCACCACCGATAGCCGCCAACTGGAGCCCAACAGCCTGTTTGTGGCCCTGGCGGGGGACCGATTTGATGGCCATGATTTCGTCCCTGGGGCGATCGCCGACGGCGCCCTCACCGCCCTGGTACAGCAGGACTGGCTACAGGGCCAGCCCCATCCACCGGCGGTGTTACCGGTGGCGGATACCCTGGCGGCTTACCAGGGCCTGGGGCAGTGGTGGCGGCAGCAGCAACGGGCCGCCATCGTGGCAATCACCGGGTCGGTGGGTAAGACCACCACCAAGGAGCTGGTGGCGGCGGCCCTGAGCACCCAGGGCACGGTGTTGAAAACCCAGGCCAACTTCAACAATGAAATTGGTGTGCCCAAAACCCTGCTGCAACTGCAACCCCACCACGACTTTGGGGTGATCGAAATGGGTATGCGGGGCCCGGGGGAAATTGCCCTGCTGAGTCGCATCGCCCACCCCGATGTGGCGGTGATTACCAACGTTGGCACTGCCCACATCGGCCGTCTGGGGTCAGAGCAGGCCATCGCCGACGCCAAGTGTGAGTTACTGGCGGAGCTCCCCCCCCAGGCCATCGCCGTGCTCAACCATGACAATGCCCGGTTGATGGTCACCGCCCAGGGGGTGTGGGGGGGCCGCAGCCTCAGCTTTGGTCTAGAGGGAGGGGATATCCAGGGCCAGTGGCTGGGGGACCAGACCCTGGTGGTGCAGGGGGTGCCCCTGCCCCTGCCCCTGCCTGGCCGCCACCATGCCCTCAACCTGCTGGCGGCGATCGCCGTTATGGTGGCCCTGGACCTGGATTGGAGGGTGTTGAGCCAGGGGTTGGCGGTGGAGTTGCCCGCCGGTCGAGCCCGGCAAATTCCCCTGGGGGATGACATTGTGCTGCTGGATGAAACCTACAATGCCGGCTTTGAGTCCATGACCGCCGCCCTGCAACTGCTGGCCGAAACCCCTGGCCGGCGTCGCCTGGCGGTGCTGGGCACCATGAAGGAACTGGGCGATCTCTCCCTGGAGCTGCACCGGCGGCTGGGGACCGTGGTGGCAGAACTGGGCATCGATCAGCTGCTGATCCTGGCGGACCCAGGCGAGGCCCTGGCCCTGGCGACGGGGGCGGGGGCGGTCCCCAGCCACCGCTTTAGCGACCACGGCAGCCTGGTCGCCACCCTGGAGGCCATGCTGCAGCCCGGCGATCGGGTGCTGTTGAAGGCTTCCCGATCTGTGGGGCTCGATCAGGTGGTGACGGCCCTGCAGGTTAGCCTAAATTCCTAATGTCTAAAGACCTCTGTAATCAACTTGCCCTTGATGTTGCCAAAGGGCGGCCTAAAATCCCAGCAACTGCTGGGCTCGGGCCACGAAGTTGGCGGCGGTGAGACCATTTAAAGCCATGATCTGGCCGGCGGTGGCGGTGGTTTCGCCCCGCTTCCAGGCGAAGACATCCCGGGGTAGGGTACTGCGCAGCAGCAGCGGTTCTAGCATGGCGCTGGAGCCACCGGTGACCCCGATTAGGGCATCGCCGCCAAACAGCCGATCAAAACCAGCCCCATCTAGAAACTCTCCATCGGGTTCACTGCAGAGGTCCCAGGCCACATCGCTGGGGCGGTAGAGGCGGCGGGGGTTGACCACCGACACAATCCGACTGCCCACCCCCAACTCCGCCAGTTGCTCGGCGGCCTCAAACACCGGTAGTAGGGTCATGTCGCCGATCACCGCAAAGACCACGGTTGGGTTACCCGGTTGGTGGGCCAGGGCCACCGCCCCTTCCGCCAGGGCCTGACGGGTTTGGGCGAAGCTGGTGCGAATCGGCAGGGGGGACTTACTGGCGGTGATGGTGATGCCCTTGTTACAGCTGGCCAGGGCCCAGTCGTAGCAGACTTGAATGCTGTTGGCATCGGTGGGAAACAGGGGAAACACGTTGCCATTGCGCATCATGGCGGCAAAGTAGTTTTCCACCTCGGGGCGCTGGTGGGTCCAGCCATTGCGGCCCTGCTCCAGGGCGCCGGCGGTAAACAGGGTGACGGTGGCGGGGGTGGGGCGGCGTAGCTCCGCCATGGCCTGGGTGACGGTTTGCCAGATCGGCAACCCATTAATTACAAAGGACTCGTAGGAGCACCACAGGCTGCGGGCCCCAAACAGAGCCTGGGCCGCCGCCAGGCCAGCGCAGGCATCTTCGCTGAGGGGTTCATAAACCTGTCCCTGGGGCTGCTGGAAGTAGGTGGGGTCAGGGGTGGGGTGGATGATTTTCAAAGCCTGGTTAATGTTGTTGATGCCGGAGGCGGCGTTACCGTCGGCATTGGTAACCACAAACTGGGGGTCTTGCTGCCCCACATGGCCCACTAATACCCCCATGGCGGTGGTGGCCACCTGTTTGTCACCCCCCACGGGAAATTCTGTCAGGGGCAAACTGCCCAGATCCGTCAGGGGCAAAATGGTTTCGGTAACGGCGGTTTGAGCCGCTGGCCCGCCCATGGCCCGCTCGTAGTTGCTGCGCACCAGTTGCCAGGCGGCGGCGGACAGGGCCCGCTCCTGCAGGGCCTTGACAATGTAGTCCCGGCTGAGGGAGTCACCGGGGTAGAGATTGTGGGACTGGGCCCCCCGCTTATGCACCCCCGCCCCCTTCAGTTGCTTGACGATCAGCACCGTCAACTGCCCCCCCAAGGCCGATCTCGCCGCCCGGTCCGTAGCCTCCAGCACCGCCTGGGTAAAGGCCAGCCGCTGGGCGAAGGAGAAGGCGGTGCTATCGACGTAGTCACCACTTTGCTGGGCATCGTCGTAGGCCTTGGCATCCACCAGGATCACCTCGGCAAAGCCATTTCCCCGCCAGTAGTCCACCATGCCGGCGTTGCTCTGGGTGGACACCATGCTGTGGTGCTCCTGGGAGTAGCCATTCCAGACCAGGATGGGTAGGAAGTTGGTCACCTGGGGGTAGGCGGTGTGGAAGTGGGCGATGCTACTGATTACGTAGGGTTCCCCCAGACCGCCATCACCAATGGTGACCGGGAATAGGATGCCGCTGTGGAGCTTGGCCCCGGCCATGGCGAAGTGCTGGCCCTGCCCCAGGGGACCAGCCGGAGCCAGTAGGCCGGGGATTTGACCCGAGAGGTGGCCCAGCAGGCCGTGGGTCTCCCGGAAGCGATCGCACAATTGCTGCACCGTAGTAATCCCCATAGCCTCCAGGGATCGGTCTAAAAACCCATGACTGTAGAAGCCTGGAGCATGGTGGCCTACCTCAGTCACCAGGTTCTTGTGCCCCAGCATCACCAGGGCGGCGATCGCCTCGGCAATGCTGGCAAACCCGCCGGGGTGGCCCGATTCCTTACTGGCGGTCATTTGCAGGGTAAGGTAGCGGAGGGCATCGGCGGCCAGCAGGGTCTGGTAGACCGCCGCTGGGTCCTGGGGGGAGCTGATGGCGGTGTGGCCAGGGGCAATGGCCGGGGCCTGACCGTAGCGGTCAAACTCCGGTAATGGTGCGCCAAAATATTGAATCCCTTGACAAAATGCCGGTGTGGTTGCCGTGCTCGCCCCTGCCATAACCTAACCCTCCACTGTGAAGAAACCGCGCCCATTTCCCTTAATCCCTCAATGGGTTCCATAGAGTGAGCCCGAGAAGGGAAAGAGCCTCTTCTTCATCCTATTTGATTTGACGGTCCCGATACACAGACCCCGAGAGCAGTTCCAAGGAATGGAACCACGTGGCGGATCTGGGAACGACTTGGAACCCGTTTAGAAGGGTGATCAGGGCAATCCTGGCGGACCCACAGCCGGGGGAGGGATGGTAAATCGCGATGGTCTTGTTCCATACCGAGATCCCCCAAGGGGTTTGATATGCTCTAGGGGCAGGCTTAGAATCGGGGCAGTTGACCCCTCGCCTCACCACAGGCTGACCATCAATCGAAATCACCATCGCAAACGGGCAAAGCCATGATTCTTGACGATCAACACTACGATGTCATCATCGTCGGCACCGGCGCCAGCGGCGGCACGCTGGCCCAGCGGCTGGCCCCCTCCGGTCGGCGAATTTTGCTGCTGGAGCGGGGGGAAGCCATGGCCCTGGCGGATCAGAATGTCAGTGGGGTCGATATCTTCCAAAAGCAGCGCTACCACGCCCTGGAGGACTGGTACGATGACGCCGGGGAGCCCTTCACTCCCCAGACCCAGTACACCATCGGCGGTAATACTAAAATCTACGGCGCTGTTCTGCAACGGTTTCGGGAAAAGGACTTTGGCGAGGTGACCCTGCAAACCGGCCAGTCCCCCGACTGGGGTCTCTCCTATGGCGACCTTGAGCCCTACTACACTGAGGCGGAGGCTCTCTACCAGGTGCATGGCGACGGGGGCCCGGATCCCACTGAGCCACCCCACTCGGCCCCCTACCCCTACCCGGCGGTGCCCCATCCTCCCCTGATGCAGCCGGTGGTGGAGGCCCTCAGACAGCAGGGCAACCATCCCTACCCCCTGCCCCTCTCCCTCTCTCTGCGCCAGGACGACCCCACCGGTGATGCGGAGGTGTTTGGGGTGGAGCCGGCCCTCCGTTTCAATAACGTCACCCTGAAAACCGGTGTCCTGGTCACCACTATTCTGACCAACCCCAGCGGCACCGCCGCCCGGGGGGTGCAGGCCACCTTTCAGGGGCAAACCTATATTTTTACCGCCGATATCATTGTGCTGGCGGCGGGGGCGATCAACTCAGCCGCCCTGCTGCTGCAATCCGCTAGCGATCGCCATCCCCAGGGCCTGGCCAACCGCTCCGGCCAGGTGGGGCGCAACCTGATGAAACTGCAGCTCACCTCCATTGTCCAGGTCACCGCTGAGCCCAACCCCGCCAGCTTTGCCCGATCCCTGGGCATCAATGACTATTACTGGGGCGACGGCCAGTTTGCCTACCCCATGGGCCACATTCAAAACATGGGTAGTGTTTTGCAGGATGCCATCTTTGCCGAATCGCCGCCGGTGCTCTCCCTGGTGACCCGGCTGATGCCCAATGCCGGTCTTAAGCAATTGGCCACCCGCTCCATGGCCTGGTGGGTGATGAGCGAAGTCCTGCCGGACCCCAATAACCGGGTGGAGGTCAAGAAGCATAAACTCTACGTCCACTTCACCGCCAACAATCTGGAGGCCCACGATCGCCTGGTGTACCGCTGGCTCGATCAACTCAAGGCCCTGGAGGCCCAGAGTCCCCTGTTTGTCAAATCCCAGGTCCACCCCCGGGGCCAGGCCCCCCTATCGGTGGTGGCCTACCAGTGCGGTACCTGTCGCCTGGGCCCAGACCCGGCCACCAGCGTGCTCAACCTTGACTGCCGGGCCCATGAGCTAGATAACCTTTACGTGGTGGACAGCAGCTTCTTCCCCTCCAGCTCTAGCCTGGGGCCGGCCCTGACGGTGATCGCCAACGCCCTGCGGGTGGGGGATCACCTGTTACAACGGCTGGCCTAGGGAGGATGGGGGCGGCGGCGGCAGAGATCGCCGATCACCTGGGCCGCAAACAGCAGCATAAACAGGGGGTTGTTCACCAGGTAGCGGCGCCATAGGCGGCCGGGCTCCTGGCATAACCGGTAGAGCCACTCCAGGCCCAGCCCCATCAGCCAGCGGGGAGCCTGGGACACCTCCCCGCTGAAAAAGCTAAAGGCCGCCCCCACCCCTAGCATTACCGCTGGCAACTGCCCCACCTGCCGGTGCATCCATGCCTCCTGCTTGGGGCAACCCAGCCCCACCAGCACCACTGGCGCCCCCGATTGACGGATACGCTCCCGGTCCTGGGCCTCCTCCGCCGGGCTGAGGGGGCGAAAGGGGGGGGCATGGCGGCCCGCCACCACCAGCCCCGGAAAGCGCTGCTCCAGGTGGGTGACCAACCTGATCAGCCCCGCCTCAGTGCCACCGTAGAGGTAAATCGGCAAACCGCTCTCGGCGGCCCGTTCACACCAGGCCAGCATCAGGTCAGGCCCGTAGACCCGTCGGGGGTGGGGCACCCCCAGCCAGCCCAAGCCCCACACCAGGGGCATGCCGTCGGCGGTGACCAGGGCCGCCTGGTTAACCATCGCCTGGAATGGGGGGTTAAGGTAGGCGGTCATAACCACATGGACATTGGCGGCCACCAGGTAGGCCGATTGTCGGGCCTGGGCCCAGGCCTGGACGCGATCGCAAGCCTCCCCATAGTCAGTCACATCTACCCGGGTGCCTAGAATGTAACGATGCCGATCCATAGGTTACCCTTCCCTGCTGCCTTATGGTTAGCCCCGCCCCTGTCGCGTTCCCCATCAGTGCTTCCATAGGTCGGCCCGATTAGGCCCGATTAGGCCCGATTAAAAGGGGATGGGGAGAATCCATCTATGATCACAAAAAACCAGGCACCCTGGCCAAAACCTGGAGAGTATGTTAAGTTAATTAACAGATTGTTGATTTATTTGCTCTTCTGTACCCTAGGAGTTGTTCACCATGGAAAACAATCAAGGCAAGTTTGGCTTCGTCGCCTTCGCTGAAACCTGGAACGGTCGCCTGGCTATGTTGGGCTTTGTCATTGGGGTCGCTACCGAGTTCATTACTGGTCAAGGTATTCTGTCCCAGATTGGTTTGATGTAACTATTACACGGGGTATAGCACTGTCACTTTGCGTGCTTCTACCTTTTGGTTAAGTCAGTTTTATTCAGGATAGGGAGCTAGAGTGACTGATATGTCATTTTAGTTCCCTATTCTCTTAATATTAATATTGACGATCATCTTGCCTTTGCCTTGTCGCGATCGCGGGCAATGTCAGAGGCGTGGGCGGCAATGCCAATAGCCATGGGTTCCAGGTTGGGGTAGTTGATATTGGCGGGGATAACCATCCGACCCTGGCCCACCTCCGCTCGAATGAGCTCCGCCGGTAGACCTTCCCGCTCGGCCACGTAGGCCATTTCCTCGGTAATCATGCCCTGGCGGGCGTAGTGCAGTTGGGAAACATTCTTGTGATTTTGTCGTTTAGCAAGCCATGGGGTTCTCATGGGGTGATCTTCAAATTAGGGTATAAGCCGACATTCCGCAGGTGAGACAGGTTTTTTGAGAAATTCGATTTTTGAGATGCTTGCCAGACAAAGTTTTCAGCCACTTTCAGCTAGGTTTAGATAGGCGCCTAAGTCTCAAGACGATCTCATCTGCGAGACAAGCCTTACTTCTGGGATGTTTGGCAAATAAGGCTTCCAGGCTTTCATTTTTCGTTCAGTCTCAACCCGCGGAAGGTAGGTATAAGGAATGGGAACGGAAGAAATCTGGGCAATCGCCTGGGCCTTAGTCGTAGGACGTGATGGTTTGGGCCAGGCGGCCAAAGTCAAACACCTGGGTGCGACCCCGCCAGGCCTGCAGTTGAATCGCCCCCAGGCAAAGCAGCAAAGACACCAGGATGGGGGCGCTAAAGCTAACCAGTAGGTCACCGGCCCAGGGCAGGCTATTCCAGGGGGAAAAGTCGGGCCGGGGGAAGAACAGGGCCCCCACCCCAATCCCCACCAGGGCGCTGACCAAGGCCATGGCACCGGTCAGACGCCGGGAATAGAGGCCAAACAGCACCGGGAAGAGGGCGCCGGCGCAGACCAGATCCGCCAGCAGAAACAGGTAGAGGACGTTGTACCCCTGGGCGGCGATGGCGATCGCCGGCAGGCCGGTGATTAGGGTAAACCCCTGGGTAAGCCGCAAAATCCCCCCACTGGACTGGCGAGGAAAGATCCGTCGCAGGTCGGTGGTGCAGAGGCTGGCCATGCCGTTTAGTAAGGTATCGAGGCTGCTCATCACCAGGGCCAGCACCAATACCAACACCACCAGGGTGGTCCATTGGGGTAGGGCCAGGGCCTGCCACAGGGAGAAGAAGGTGCGATCGTCGTTAAAGCCGAAGTGCATACCGAAAATCCCCAGCAACCCGGCGATCAGCAACATTGGCCCAATCAACAGAAAGGAGCTCAAAAAGGACCGTTGCACCACCTGATCATTACGGCAGGCGTAGACCCGCTGCCAGTTGCCCTGGTTAAACATTTCCGCCGCGATTACCGCGATCACCAGGGTGGCCCCAAACTTGAGCCCCGGCCCATGGCTCAGGGTGAGCAACTGGGGAGCGGTTTGGGCCACCGGGGCCAGGGCGGCACCCCACCCTCCCAGGGCCACCAGGGCGATGGCAAAGCTAAGCAACAGCAGGGGGACAATCACCGCAAACTGGACAGCATCGGTGAGGATAGTAGCCTCCAGCCCGCCCACCAGGGTGTAGGCAAACACCGCCGTCATCACCACCAGGGCGGTCAGCCAGAGGGGTACACCGGCCAGCAGTTCGACCGCCTTAGCGATCGCCGTCAACTCCGCCACCAGGTAAATAAACATGTAAAACAGGGCAATGGCCAACACCAGCAGGTACATGGCATTGCCAAAGCGGTGCAACACGTACTCATTTAAGCCATGGCCCTGGGGCATTAGGCCCCGAATGCGACGGCCCAGACTGGCAAACAACCCAGAGGGGGCGGCCTGGCCCACACAGTAGCCCAGGATGCCGGCAATGCCACTGGTGGCCCCCACCTCCGGTGGGCTAAATAGAATCCAGGCCCCCATGGCGGAGGCCACAATGGTGGCGGTGGCCATGGGGGTGCCAACCCGGTTACGGCTGACCGTGTAGTCTTCCAGGGTTAGGGTTTGACGGTTGGTTTGGACCAACCCCAAAAGGGCAAAGCTGGCTGCGGTAATCAGGGTAACGGCCAGGGCCGTGGTCGCCAGGGTCATGGTTCGCACACCTCCAGATAAGGACTAGAACCTAGGGGCGTGCACCTGGGAAGGGGGATCTGGTGAGCCGGTGACGGGTAGCTTAACCTGGCCATAGTCGGGCGGCAAAAGCGTTGCCGTTTCCTAGACTATGACTGGCGGGGCCCAGTCTGGGAGCCCCGCCTGGGTTATGTGCTCGTCGCTTCGGCCCCTGGCCAGAATCAACGCTTTCCTCCGCTGGTATTAACCAGGTCAGGTTCTGAGGGTATAATCTCAGCCCGATCATCTCGGGCACCCCTAGCTTAGGTACATCATACCATTCCCCCTGGCTTTAGCCGCTGAGATTAAGCTTTAGTAACACGGTTTGGCCCTGGCCTCCCTAGTCCTCCACCCTAGGGGGCAGGTTCAGGGGGGCAGGGGATTTGCCCTCAAGGCTATTCTCCGCCTGACTCCTGTACCATAGAATCCGTACTTCACCCCTGCCCCCATGGACGTTATCCCCGCCATTGATCTACTTGACGGCCGTTGTGTGCGGCTCTACCAGGGTGACTATGCCCAGGCCCAGGTGTTTGACCCAGACCCGGTGGCGGTGGCCCAGCGCTGGGTAGAGCAGGGGGCGGGGCGATTGCACCTGGTGGATCTAGATGGGGCACGGTCGGGCAAACCCGAAAACTGGGAGACGATTGCGGCGATCGCCCGGGCAGTGGAGGTACCGATACAGGTGGGGGGTGGCCTGCGCAACCGAGATCGGGTGGCGGCCCTGTTTGATCTGGGGGTGCAATTTGCCATTCTGGGCACGGTGGCCCTGGAACAGCCAGAGTTGGTAGCGGAGTTGGGCCAGGCTTTTCCCGGCCAGATCATTGTTGGCATCGATGCCCGCCAGGGCTTAGTGGCCACCCGGGGCTGGTTAGATACCTCCCAGGTGGCGGCGGTGGACCTGGCCCAAGACATGCAGGAGCGGGGGGCGGCGGCGATTATCTACACCGACATCCATCGGGATGGCACCCTGCAGGGGCCCAACCTGGAGGCCCTGCGGACCCTGGCGGCGGCGGTCAGCCTGCCGATCATCGCCTCCGGTGGCATGGGTCGCCTCAGTCACCTGTTACAGTTGCTACGGCTAGAGCCCCAGGGGGTCACCGGCGTGGTCCTGGGCAAGGCCCTCTACACCGGTGACCTCAGTCTGCGAGAGGCGGTCCGGGCGGTGGGCGATGGCCGCTGGCAGGATGTGCCCCCCGATTTGGACGCCTCCCGCTGGGCCTAGGCACCCTTTGCAACAACCCTTTGCAACAACCCTTTGCAACAATTCATGTCGAGTCTTGTGGAAATATTGCGAAAAACCGACCCGGGGGGTTGGGCCGATATGCTGAAACATACCCTTCGATCAGCCTGATTAAATCTACTCTTACCACAGGACTACGCTATGGATACAGAAACAAGATACCGCTTCCGGTGTACCCTGACCTTTGGCGACATCTACGGCCAGATCATCGCGTGGCTGGTGATTTTGCTAATTAGTTTGGCCGCCTCCCTGGCCCTGATGGGGGCTCGCCAACCGATCTTCGCCCTGGCCACAGTGGGGTTGATTTTTGTGCTGTCCCTGCCCTTTTTGCTGTTTGCCTTTGTCACTACCCTGCTAAATCATATTGAGTTCCAATCGGTGGAAGCCGAGGAGGAGACAAATGCGGCGGCGGCGTCAAGATCCTCTGCCGCTCCCGCCGCTGGCTAGACTAGTTGGCGGGGCTAGGGGGTTCCGACGGAGCACTGGTGGAGGTATCTGGAGCCGCATTGGTCGGGGCAGGAGGTTGCTTGGCCATCTGGCTGATCTGATCCTTAAATTGGGCCGGGGCCATGGCTGTGGCCTGATCAAACAGACCCTGGGCCGCCTTCTGATCCCCCTGTTGCTGTAGCACCAGGGCCTTGGCCAGCACCGGTCGAAAATCCTGGGGAGCGCTGGCTATGGCCTGATCGTAGAGGGCCATAGCCTTGTCAATCTGATCGCTCTCTACATAGACCTGGGCCAACAAAAGTTGTACCGAGAGGGTGTCTACCTTCGGGGTACTACCGTCGCCAGGGTTCTTGGCGGCGTTTGCCAAAGTCTCCTGCAACAGACCAATGGCCGCCTGGGGCCGCTGCTGCTGAACCAGCAGGGCGGTTAATCCCTGCAGAGCGTTCATGTCAGCGGGGTTTTGATCAAGAATTTGGCGATAGAGGTCCGCCGCCCCGTCTAGGTCCCCCAGTTGTTGCTTGGTTTGGGCCAGTAGCACCTGATATTCGCTCATCGTGGGGTTCTGGGCCGCCAGTTTTTCTAGGGCAGGCACCACCCCCTGCAGATCCCCCAGCTGGATGCGGGTGTCCACCAACCCCTTCAGGGCGGTTTGGTTGTCGGGTTCCCGTTCCAACACCAGCTCGTAACCCCGGGCCTGGGCCTCCAGTTCCCCCTGGCGGCTGGCGGGGTCGGCGGGGGTGGTGCTATTCCCTGGTGCCCGCCCCTGACGTCCGGCATTACCGCCGAGAATGGGCAGCAGCGAGAGGGAGAGAAAGGCCGCCAGGGCCAAAATCAACACAGTTCCAATTAACCAGCGGTTACGTTGGCGGTTCACAGTCAAACCTCGCGATCGTGTCTTACCAGGGCTACAGTAGCAAACAATTCAGATCTAATCTAATTCATGCCCCTTGCCTTCGATGTCAACTGGTTTTGGATCGGTCCGGTCTACCCCTTCTACCCCTTGATCGTTAAGGTTGTGAATATCATAGATAAGTTCAGGGCAAAAGTCGGGAAACCTTAGATATAAGGAGAAGGACGTTTTACAAATACCAGGGGAGACGCATGAAACTCTAGGAAATAATAGAGGTAGGTAATCGCTCCTATAGCGGATTTCACTTGGGTGAAGTGCGGTGTGAACACCCCCCCTTGATCAAGCTACGGGGTAAACAAAAATCGGGTGTGACTTCGTTTGATTCCGTTGCGTCCCCAAAAAACCCCAAATATGGTGGGTATTGAAGGGGTCGGCTCCCCCGGAATTGGGGGCTGGGGGGCAGGTGGTCGCTGATTGGGTTAGATTTGCTCACGTGGGAGGACACCGTACCTTGATCAAGGGGGGGTCCAGCGTGAAACTCCTACACCCAGGTGCC
>JBEIGU010000008.1:0-55265 GCA_040381765.1 Leptolyngbya sp. | reverse complement strand
GCACAGAATACTGTCTTTTGTAGCCTCCTGTGGATCTAAGTCTAATTTTTTCTGAATTTGGGCATTTTCAAGCTCTTGATCCATATGGATTTGGATATGTCTGTTTTTGTCTATACCAAATTAGATGCGATTACCCTGGGGTGAGGAGGCATAACTACAGTTCTCACCATGGAGTTAATTTAGCGAACCATTCACAATGTGACCTAGGCAGCTAAAGGTAAAATCTGCGAAAAAGGTCTCTCCAGAGACTTTTCCAGCCTAAAACCCAAAAGACTGGCACAGGTATCCCACTCAAAATTACTCAGAATAAATTCCAACTTAGCCTGGGTAGAGGCAATCCCATGGTAAGTGCGAAAATAACGCAGCGGGGGCAACTTCGTTCTCGGACAATCAACCGCAAAATCTCGAGGATGCAGATAAACCACATTTGGTAATCCTCTCTGGTTCTGGAGCGTCATCAACCAATAGAGCAGCAAAGAGGGCATTAGCCGTAGGTAACCCCCCCCGCAGTAGGGAATACTCAGCTTACCCAGGGGTAAGGCGCTAACCGGTAATTCCATAATCTCTCGACCTGACAAGGTTTCTCGGAACCGATGGGGCTTTGGCGTTACATTAAAACTCTGGGGACGATAGGGAACCAGACTGGCATCATACTTGATGCCTTCATCTAGCAAGACGTCAAAGGCCCAGGGACAGTCTTGAGTCAGGGTAAAACCAGGGGCTCGAAAACCTAAAACCTTGCGTCCTGAGATGGACTCGAGAGTCTGCACTGAAGCATGGATGTCTTCAGCAAACTCTTCGCGACGGAGGCTAGAAACAGTCCGATGCCAGTAGGAGTGGCTACCGATTTCATGCCCCAGATCGGCTATTTGCCGAACCAGATCGGGGTACTGATCGGCTATCCAGCCTACAATGAAAAAGGTAGCCTTCACCCCAAACTGATCTAAGGTCTCAAGAATCCTGTAGGTCTGGGACTCAACGACTTGTGGTAAATTACCCCAGTTCTTGGTGTTCGACAAATCGGGTATATCTAGGATATGAAACCAATCTTCGATATCAAATGAGAGTGCATTAATCATGATTCTGCAGAATTGTGCTAAAGTAAACGAGTCAAATAAATAGTAAGCATTGATTTAATCAGTTAAAGTTCAGGGAATAGTACAGGTCCGATTTGTCGTCACAATAGCTTCAGACTGATTTGCACAGCCTTCAGCAGAGAGGGCGACTGAATCTAGAGGCTTCATATGCTCCTCAAAGAGTTTCCGCACATGAAGTAAATATAGTTTCAACCTTTGCGTAGTATCACTTAGATTTCTCCGCAAGTATAGATTCGCTAACTTTTCCCTGCTGGAAGCTTTAAAGAACCAAGGGAAATTATAAAGATTGTGTAAGGCTGCTTGCCTCAACTGGGTGACGCTATCCGGAAGGATAGGAGGGCTTTTACCGACTATTAATACTTTGGCCTAGACCCTAGCCCTGCACTTTAGCTTCCCATAACCAGAGTCTAGGAGCAGCACCTAAGTTTTTGCTGATTGGCGCTAGTTGTCAGTCAATTAATAATTGGTGAACAAGAGCATATGCTTGCAGTACAGATGGTCAGATTTTGCATTGCCCATCCTACTGGCTTGGGGCTGAGAAGGCAGCACTTGGAAACCAAGATAAGTGGGTGTATTTACGCCCCCTAATACTAGATGCACCGTGAGGGTCATAGGGCCATCTTTAAATAAGAGATTAAGATTCATAGGGGCTTAGGGGGGGTGCGGGTTATGGTATAAAACAGCTTTTCAATTCCTTATATGGTTGATTCATCTGAATATGGTTGATTCATCTGAGTCCTCAGTTGCGGCCCTGCCATCGGCAAGTCTGGCCTCTAGACCCCCACTTTCCCCCCCTTGCCTGGGCCGGGTATGCGTTTGTATCCATGGCCACTTTTATCAGCCACCCCGGGAAAACCCCTATTTAAATGCTATTGAGCGGCAGCCCAGTGCCGCCCCCTTCCACGACTGGAACGAGCGCATCCACCACGAGTGCTATCGACCCAACGCCTACGCCCGCATCCTCAATCACCAGGGTGAAGTGGTGAGTATCGTCAACACCTTTGAGTACATTAGTTTCAACCTGGGCCCTACCCTGTTGAGCTGGATGGAACGCTACGACCTGGAAACCTATCAGCGGATTGTGGAGGCCGATCGCCGCAGCTGCGATCGCCTCCAGGGGCACGGCAATGCCATCGCCCAGGTCTACAACCACATCATCCTACCCCTGGCCAATCAGCAGGACAAAATTACCCAGGTTCGCTGGGGGATCGCTGACTTTCGTCGTCGTTTTGGCCGCGACCCCGAGGGCATGTGGCTGGCGGAAACCGCCGTTGACTACCCCACCCTGGGGGTATTAATAGATGCGGGTATTCGCTTTACCGTGTTGGCCCCCTCTCAGGTGCAGCGCTGTCGGCCCCTGGGCAACCCTGGCGAGGAAGTAGACTGGCAGGAGGTGGGGGGCGGCCAGATCGATCCCACCCGTCCCTACCGCTGCTTTTTGCCCCAGGCCGACGGTCGCCCCGATCCGGGCCGCTATATCGATGTGTTTTTCTACGATGGCCCCATTTCTCGGGACATGGGCTTTAAGGACGTGCTGAGCGCCTCCGCCCACCTGGCTGGACGTATCGGTCAGGCGATCCACGGTGACCATCGTCCGGCCCAGCTGATTTCCGTCGCCACCGACGGCGAAACCTTTGGTCACCACCGGGGGGGAGCGGAGAAAACCCTGGCCTACGCCGTTACCGAGGAATTTCCTCGCCAGGGTTGGAGTGTCACCAACTACGCCCATTACCTGGCCAACCATCCCCCCACCTGGGAGGCGGAGCTGAAACCGGTGACCGCCTGGAGTTGCTCCCACGGGGTGGATCGCTGGCAGGAAGACTGTGGCTGTGGAGGTGGCGGGGTTTGGCATCAGCGCTGGCGTCAACCCCTGCGCCAGGCCCTGGACTGGCTGCGGGACCAGCTCGTCGCCGTGTTTGAGCAGGGGTCCGCCACCCTGCTCACCGATCCCTGGGGAGCCCGTAATGACTTTATTGAGGTGATTGGCGATCGCAGCGATGCCAGCCTGGATCGATTCTTCGCCGCCCACCAATGCCATTCCCTGTCCCCAACGGAGCGGGTGACTGCCCTACAACTGCTGGAGATGCAGCGCCATGCCCTCCTGATGTACGCCAGTTGCGGCTGGTTCTTTGAGGAACTGTCGCGACCGGAGGGTACTCAAATTCTTCGCTATGCCGCCCGGGCCCTGAAGCTGGCCGGCGAAGTGGCGGGCCTGGATCTAGAGCCGGAATTTATCCGCCGCCTGGCCCTGGCCCCCAGCAACATCACCGAATTTAAGGATGGGGCCGGGGTCTACCAGGCCCTGGTAAAACCCGCTGAAATTACCCTGGAACAGGTGGTGGCCCACTACGCCATGGCCTCCCTGTTTAAAGACTCTCGCCCCGAACAAACCGTCTATTGCTACACCATCGACCAGCAAGACTACCGCCGTCAGCGGCTGGGCTCCCTATCCCTGGCGGTGGGTCAGGTGCAGATCACCTCCACCATCACCCGGGAAAGCCTGAACCTGTGCTTTGCGGTTCTGCACCTGGGGGGCTGGGACTTTCACTGCTGTATCCGCAGTTTTCACTCCCGGTTAGACTATAGCCAGACCAAACAGGAGTTGTTTGACGGCTTAGCCGCCGCCAGCGCTGCCCAGATTATTTTGGCCATGAACCGTAGCTTTGGCCCCCAGAGCTATAGCCTGGAGGATGTGTTCGCCGAAGAGCGACAGCCCCTGATGCAACTACTCTGTCAGGAGACCTTGCTGCGCCTGGATCAACTCTATTCCCAGGTGTACCGGGATAACTACGGGGTGCTACGGGCCTTCCACCGGGATGGCTGGGCCGTTCCCCAGGAGTTGCAGGTGGCGGCGGAAATTACCCTCAGTCAGCGCACCCTGGAGGTATTGAGAAAGCTAGAACGGGAAACCAGCGACCCAGACACGAGCCCCCTGGGGCAGGGGCAGGATTACCTCAATGAATTGGCTGGCATTGTGACGGAGGCCAGCTACTTTCAGGCCCGACTCAGTCTGACCAATGCTAGACCAATGTTAGAACGATTGGTCTGGCGATCGCTGTGGCAACTGCTGCACAACTCCCAACCCCAGTGTCTGGGTTTAGAGGGCTTGACCGCCGGCATTGAATGGCTAGGCCGCCTGATTAAACTGGCTGACCAGCTAGGGCTGGGCCTCTGCCTTGATCGACCCCAGGAGCTCTATTATCAATACCTGCACCGTCAGGTCTTTGAGCAACTCGAGCAGGCAGCCCAGTCAACCAGGCCCCTACCCCCAGATCAGCGCCTCTGGATTCAGGAAATCCTGCGGTTAGGTCAGTACCTCTGCATCGATGTGGCGGGAGCCCGGGGAGTGCTGACCCAGCTTTAAAGGAACTTACGGTAATCCTGACTCAGGTAAAGGGCTCGCTCAGCATTGCGACGGCGAGTCAGACCTGCCATCTCCTTAGGGGGGTTACCGGCCTTGTTCCACAGGAGAAAGGCATCGGCAGCGGCGGCGAAGTTGCCACTGTTATGCTGCCGCAGCACCGTAGAGCTCTGAAAGTTACCTGGCCCAATATTGTAGGTTAGGGACACCATGGCGGAAAACTGATCACTGGTGGGGGTGCGGGTCACCGCCTTAGAAACCGCATTTTCATAGAGCAACAGATCCCGCTTCAGGATCTCCTCCCCCTCGGCCTTGGTAATGGTCAAACCTTTATAAACCTTCGGATCACCCGCGGCGGAGGTATGGCCATAGCCAATGGTCCAGGGTTCACCACCGGTGGCGGGGTCAGGGTAGGCATTAGCGCTCCACCCCTCAAAGCCTTTGATAATTTCCAGGCCAGAGGCGTTAGTTTTGCCGGAGGTAGCGGGAGGCTGAGGGGGTTTGGGGGGTGGAGCGGGTAGGGGTAGGGGCTCGGGGGCACCAGTGCCCAGGGCAACGGTCATAGCGGTAGGGTAATCAGACCGCTTAAACCAGTCCTTAATGCTGCCGATATTCACCACCTGTTCTTTCGGATTAGTTTTAGAGGGATATTTACTGATGCGTGAGATCCAGTACCCCCCCTGCATCAGATAAATAGCGATGTCAGTTTCCTTAATCCAGGTGGCCATACCACATTGCCTAACGTACAAACATAGCCAAAATTTACAACACTTTTGCCGAAATGGGCCATGGAATTATGATTGTAGCCAAGATAACCGGGTAGATCCAAAGTAATGAGCCACGTCAGTAATGAGCCACGTCTGACCTTGGTTGACTGACAAAACTCTCAATGCTGGCGGCTAGAAGCCGCGCCTAGACAGGCAAAACCCGCCTACGCGGGTTATAGATCAGTCGGCGCAGGCCGACTTCGTCTGGATAGTAGCGGTTTGAACCGCCGTCAGCCAATGTTTTATCAGTCAACCAAGCTACATCCTCTAGAGGAGGGATCGGGGCTGAGGGGGCAGAACGACGGTTCTCAACCTGGACCTGGTTTAGATCTAAAAATTCTCTGATCCTGATTTTCCAACTCCTGCTCCCAGTTTTGGAAAAAGAGGAACAAGCTGCAGCCTAACTTACTTAAAGCCAACGGCAGCTTGCCAAACGAAAGCCAGGAGAAGAAAAAATACCGGAATAATGGGGAGCACGTCCACCAGGGGATCAAATATAGAATAGGCTTCGGGGAGCTTAGCCAGCAGTATTAAAACATCCATCGATAGTTAGTCCTCTCGTTACACAGCCAAAAAAAAACAATCAGCTTGAAAAACCAACCCCTTTGGAAAGTAGGACATTCAGACACCTGTAATAACAGGTATCGCCACAAAAGTATCCCTTACAATTCCTTAGGGTTTAACAAATTGCCTCCTATCCTATCACGTCCCTGGCCCCTATCTAGATTGAAGCCTTCCCTTCCTGGGGCGAAGCAGTCAGGGTTTCCGGTCCTAGCCAGGGGGCGAACTCCTGGGTAAAGCGATCGGCCAGGATGGCGGCCCGAATCCGCTCAGTAAACCGCACCAATTCGGTAATGTTGTGGATGGATAGCAGAGTAAAAGCCAGCATTTCCTTGCCATGGATCAGGTGGCAGAGGTAGGCGCGGCTAAAGTGTCGACAGGTATAGCAGGGGCAGATGGCCTCCAGGGGCTGGTGATCGCGGCGAAACCGTTGATTTTTTAGATTCCAGCGATCGCCCCCCACCAGGGCCGTACCGTGGCGAGCCAGACGGGTGGGAATCACGCAGTCAAACAGATCCACCCCGGCGGAGATCGCCTGGGTCATTTCCCTATAGGTGCCCACCCCCATCAGGTAGCGGGGCTTGTCCGCCGGTAGGCCGGGGGCGGTGGCCTCAACGATGGCCTGGATTAGGGGGGGCGGCTCCCCCACACTCACCCCGCCGATCGCATAGCCCGGTAGGTCTAGCTGGGCCAACTGGGCCGCCGCCGCCCGCCGCAGATCGGGGTAGACCCCCCCCTGGACAATGCCAAACAGGGCCTGGTCTGGGCGTTGGTGGGTGGCCACGCAGCGTTGTAACCAGCGCCAGGTGCGATCGGTGGCGGCCTGGACCGCCTCTCGACTGCAGGGGTAGGGGGGGCACTCATCAAAGGCCATGATCACGTCCGCCCCTAGGGTATTTTGAATCTGGATGGAGGTCTCCGGCCGAATGGTAATCAGGCGGCCATCCCGGGGGGACTTAAATACTACTCCATCCTCCGTAATGGTGCGGATTTGACTGAGGCTAAACACCTGGAAGCCGCCGGAGTCCGTCAGCATGGGGCCAGGCCAGGCCATGAACCGGTGCAGCCCGCCGGCCTCCGCCACAATTTCTTCGCCGGGTTGCAGATGCAGGTGATAGGTGTTGGCCAGCACCATCTGGGCCCCCGTACTGGCCAACTGCTCAGGGGTCACGGTTTTCACGTTGGCCAGGGTGCCCACCGGCATAAACCGGGGGGTCTGCACGGGGCCGTGGGGGGTATGGAAGGTGGCCGCCCGCGCCTGGGTATGGCTACAGCGGGCTTCGCAGCGAAAACTAAAGGGGGGGGAATTCAGCGAGGCCAGGGTATCCATGCCAGCAGGGAAGGAACAACAAACAGCAGCTGCGCCGACCCAGATGGAGCCCTTGTCCCTCACCAGGGCTGCTGGCCAGGCCGCGAAGCCTTTCTATAGTAGCGGAAAAGCCCTAGCCTAGGGCGGCAGGGTCAGGGAGGTAGGAATCCAGACCATCAGAGTCGCTCCTCCGCGGCTCGATAGGTTCCTTAGCCTAGTTCAGTAGACCCACCTCACTGCCATAGTTTTAACCCCAGCCAGACCCCGGTGACCCCCCCGATCACCAACACCACCAGGCTGGTGGCGGCGGCCAGGCTCCAGCGGGGGGAATAGTGGTAGACCGGAGCCTGCAACCGACGAATTTCCCGCCGGTAGTCCTGGCTGGCCAGGCCCAGGTTAACCACCCCCAGGGCAATCAGGGCCAGGCTGAACCCATGGACCCAGGCATTAAGGTAGCGACCGGATGGGGCAATGGCGCTGACCATCTGCTCAACCCCCACTCCCAGGCTGACTAGGGTGAGGCTGCTGCGTAGAAACGAGAGGAGGGAACGGTCGGCGGCTCGCTGGTTGCGCTCCCGGGCCAGTTCATCCTGGGGGTTGAGGTTAGCCATGGTGCGGTGTCCTTACCCAGGCAAGTGTAGCTCTGGCCAGGACCCTGAGGCCCGGGGTGATCGATGAAGGCTAAGGCTGGCCAGGCTTTCTGGCGCACCGCCGCCGCCCCCTTGGGGGTGGCCAAGGCCCGGCGGTAGGGTGGCGGCAAACAAGGCCAACACCTGCTGCCAGGCATCCTGGGCGGCGGTGACTTGGTAACTGTCGCGCTGATCACAGAAGAAGCCGTGCCCCGCCCCGGCATAGCGAAAGAGGCGATGGGGAACCTGATGTTCCACCAGAGCCGCTTCGATCTGGTCGACCTCCGCCAGGGGAATGAGGGGATCCTGCTCTCCAAAAAAGCCGTAGAGGGTGCCGCCAATTGCCACTGTACGACTCAGGGTCGGGGGGCCGCCGCCGGGGCAGGTGGTGGTGATGCCGGCGCCGTAGAAACTGGCGGTGGCCTTCACCTGGGGTAGGGTGGCGGCCAGGTAGGCAACATGGCCACCAAAGCAAAAACCCAGGCAGCCCACCCCACCGGCCCGGGCCCCAGCCGTGGCGTAGAGGTAGGCGATCGCCGCCTCCATATCTTGCAGCAGTTCCTCCGCCCGGGTGCCCATCTTATAATGACGGCCCAGGGCGAGCTCCGCCTCACCGTAGCCCAGGGCAAAATCAGCCACCTGGCGGTGGTAAAAGTGGGGGGCAATGGCGATGTAGCCCGCCCTGGCCAGGCGCTGGCAAACTGCTTGGATGTGGGCATTTACCCCAAACACCTCCTGGATCACCACCACCCCAGGCCAGGACCCCGGCTGGGGTGGGTGGACCAGGTAGGCTGGAATTGACTGATCACCGCTAATCAGGGTGACGGTGGCCGTGGGGATTGGATCGGTGATCACGGAAATCTTCATCTGCTCTCAGTTGCGAATCAACTTACCCAGGCGATCGTCACTACCATCAGTGAATTTATCATAATTGGTCACTGGCGACTGCCGTCGTCGCGATCGCCGCCGGCCCTCCCGTCAGGATTGACCAGGATTCCTCTGAGTTCTACCTCCCACTCAAAACAGCCCCCCCTGGCCAAGCCAGGGCAGGCCTTTCTATGGTCCATCGCCAACAACAGTCGGAAGAGCAAGCCCATCAACCTTTAGCCCTGGACTAACAAGCCCGGTAAAAAGATAGGCAGGCTTGACCCCACCCACCCTACCAGCCTGGGGCTAACTACTGACCGCTGACTAAGGTTGATGGGCAAAGGGCCTGAGCCCCTGTCCATCCTACCCCGCCAGATTCAGCAACCCCGTAGGACGGGCAACGTGAAGCGTACCCATGACAGCGACGATGGAGAGGAACTGGACCTCCTCGAACTGAGCCAGTTCCTGGGCGACAGCGTTGACCCGGCGGGCCTCTACGGTCAGGTTGATGATGGCGGCCTGGGGAGGGGCCATCCGGTTGGGGTCAGCCCAGGTCTGAAGCTGTAGCAGGTCGCTGTTGAGCAGGCGCTGGACCCGATAGCGGGCGGTGGCTTCCGGGATGTTGACGCGATCGCGGGTGCTGGCCAAGTCCTAACTGCGCAGGGTGCGGGTAAGCTGGGGCAGGGAGCCCAGGGCGGCCAGGTATTCCTTTGAAAGGCAAGCCTCAACGTTTCATTTAATCGTTGTAGTTGCTGCTGACCGACCTTACTCATCCGGTAGTATGGTTAGCTAAAAGGGTACAAAGTCAAAACCCGTGCCAGAGCGTTGTCCGGGTTCCACCCTGACCAGGGTAACGGTGCTGTTGCGATCGCCGGAGGGCAGGAAACTAATCGCACCGGTAGACCCGGTGGCGGTGAAGCCTGAGTCCCCCAGGACCTGGGCCAGGGCTTGGCGGGCGGCGGGAGCGGCCAGGGCGGGGGTAACATTCCCCGTGGCAGCGGCGGCCTGCAACACTTGCAGGGCGTCATAGCTGAGGGCGGTGCGCCAGTTAATGTCTCCGCCCCAGAGTTGGGCGGCGGCCTGGGCAAACTGGGGGTTCGACTTGCGAGGATGCCAGGGCACCGCCAGCACCGCCCCCTGCAGGCTGGCCCCGGCCTGCTCCAGGGTTTCAATGCGATAAAAGGCATCCCCGGCCACCAGGGGCAGCCGGCCCTGATTGGCTCTAGCCACCGCGATCGCCGCCTCAAAGCTTTTCGAGTCTGGCAATAGCACCAGGGAGTCGGCATCGGTACCCTGTAACTCAGCGGCGGGGCTCCCCTGGGATAGATCGACGGTCTTCACCACCTGGCCCCCCTCCAGGCCGATGGTGGTGGAGAGGGCCTCTAGCAGGGACGTGCTATAGGAGCTTTGGGAGTTGTAAAAGACGAGCGGCTTTTGCTGTTTACGGCTGAGCAGGTGGCGGGCCAGGGCAGTGCCGGTAAACTGATCACTGGCGATCACCCGGAAGATCAGGTTAGGGCCGGAGCGGGGTAGGGCCGCCAATTCCGTACTGGTGCTGGTGGGGGCGATCATGGGCAGCCCCGCCTGCTGGTAGATGGGGGCGGCCACCAGGGTGGTGGTGCTGGTGCCATGGCCGATCACCCCCATAATAGCGGTGTCCTGGGTGAGGGCCGCGGCGATGGCCCGGGCCTGGTCAGGGTTGTTGTTATCGTCGGCGATCAGCACCTTGATCGGCACCCCCGCCTTAATCGCCTCATCCTGGGCCTGGGCCACCCCCCGCAGCAGCTCCCGGGCGGCATTGGCGGTATCGCTAATCGGCACCACCACCGCCACCCCCAGAGCGGGGGTGGCCCCCAGGCGGGCGTTGTTGAGATAGATCAGGGCCTCGGGCTCCCCCCGGGCCGCCTGGCGCACTCGCTGAAAGTGACTGGCGGCGGTGGGGTAATCCCCCTGGGCGTAGGCGGCGGCCCCGGCGGCCATATCCGCACCCGGGATATCCTTAAACAGCACCTGACCACCCCAACTGATCAAGGCAGCCGTATCCATGGACTGACCGCCGGGAACAGCGCTGGGGATGGCCACCGTGGGCCCGGGGCTAGGGCTGGGGGAATTGGCCTGGGGGGAGGGCGCCGGGGCCTGACGGCCACCCTTCACCAGGCCATAGCCAAGGTAGCCCAGGGTGCCCAGCAGGGCGGCGGCAGCGGTGCCCGCCAGCAGTGGCGCCAGGGAGTTCCCTTTTTTGAGCAGCTGACCACAGATCTCACACTTTTTCGCCGTGGTGGGGTTTTCCTCGTAGCCACACTTGGGGCAGGTCACCCGGTTAAAGTTTTCTGTCATGATCCCCTCGTCTCTAGGTTAGGCGGTGTTACTCGTAGTGTCTGACTAGACTACTCTGACTGGACTAGCCTGCCGGCAAACCCAGTTCCTCCCGCACATTGGCCTCGATGGTGGCCGCCTGATCATTAGTCAGGCCCAATTCCTCCTGCAGCTCCAGTAGCTGGGCCTGCTCCTGGCCATCGATGGCCCGATCATTGTCTAAAAAGGCCCGGAACATCAGACCGTACTCCTCCGCGGCCTGGTCTAGGGGGACCCTGGCGGTGAACTGGGCGGCAATGTCCGCCGCCAGTTCGGGGCTGATGCCGTACTTTTTAGCAAAGGTATCCAGGAGCTGCAGTTCGGTGGCGGAGGGGGCCCCCCGCCGATAGCAGCTGTCTACGAGTTTGGTATATTTTTGTCGGTTTTCCTCAGTAGGTTGGGCGCCAATGGGCTGACCAGTAATGGGTTGAGTCGCAGTGGGGAAGGCGGGCGGGGCGATCGCCACCGGGGTGGGGGCCTGATCGCGAATAAACAAGCCCTGCCCCTTGACAAACTCGGCGATGGCGGCGTAAACCCCCTTATAGGCCTGGCTATCCTGGCCTCCGGGCAGGGTGCGCTCCTGCTCCGCCAGGTAGGCCATCAGTTGCTGGTAGAGGGCTTGCTTCTGGGGCTTGGTAGCGGCCTGGGTACCCACCTGGCGGATGGCCCCATCCAGGATCTCCGCCACCCGCCGGTTTTGATCCGCCAGCAAATACTCCTCTGCCTCCTGCCAGGTGGCCCCCAGCCCCTCCACCCGATCAAAGCCGGTTTGGGGATCCCGGAAGGTAAATTTGATTTCGGCAAAGCCCGTCACCTGGTTATCGCTCTGTTTCACCAACCCCAGGGCCCTGGCCAGCAGCAGGTTATGGCGCGACTGGGTTTCCTTGGCGGTTTCGGGCATGAGGTCTTGAAACTGCCGGGAGTTTTGGTGGGTATGGAGGGGGTTGCGATCGCCCTGGCTGACCGACCGGTAGAGCGATCTCATCCGTTCCATGCCCTCAATCAGCCGCAGGGGAAAGGCGCCAATCTCCTGAACGAAGAAGATATGGTAGGGGTCGTTGAGGGGGCGAATATCCTGATCGGTGACCGTACTGGTTTTGCGGATGATCGGCAGGATGGCGCTCACCGCCGGGTCCGTGGGCTTGTTGCCCCCCTGCACACCCACCAGTTTCTGGTATTTCTCCAGCTTGTCCTCCCAGCCCAGTTTCTTTTGCTCCTGACTGAGGCGCAGGAAGGGCTCCGACTTTTCAAAGGTGGTTTTAATCTGGGCCTCCTGCTGCTCGACGGTGGGATATTGCTCCAGGAACTTGCGGGCGGTGGAGATATCGATCTGGGCGCTGCGGCGAAACACCGCCATGGCCTGGCCCAACAGCCGTTCATAGAGATCCCTGGTTTTCAGGCTGTCGTACTGATAGAGATCAAAGAGGCGAATTTGCAATTCACTGAGCACCTGCTGGGAAAGGGTTTGACAGAGGGTTTCCTCCTGGTCGCTGACGGTGCGATCGTAGACCCTGGCAATTTCCTTGTCGTCGTAGAGGAGGATGCCATTCACCGTCAGGCCCCGGGTCTCGCGGGTGTAGACCTGCTCCTTATCCCTGAGCTCGGCTTGCACACCAGTCAGGACCGTATCAAAGGCGGTCAGTTCCCTGAGCAGTTGATCGACCTCCTCCCGCAGGCTATCCAGCAGTAGCACCCCCAGGGTGCGGGCTTTGACCTCCACCTTAGACCCGTAGATCGACTCCAGGGCCTGCATAATAGCCTGAAAGTCGTCTTCGATCACCTTCTTGCGGTTGATCAGCATCAGCTGATTGGCGTGGTTATCGATCTGCTTCAGCAGGGTTTGCAGGGCATTTTGGGCGGATCGCTCCCGGGGTAGCCAGGTTTTTTGCCGGTCCTGATCGAAGCGACTGCGAAAGTCCGCCAGCACCTCCAGCAAAACCTCCAGGAACTGGCGGGTAAACTTGGGCCCCCGAAAGCGGTCCTCCACCAGTTCGTAGACCTTAGCCCGCAGGGCCTGACGCTTCTCGGGAATCAGGCTATTCAGGTTGTCCCACATCTTTTGGAAGTAGTCGCTCCAGCGCTTGGGATCGGTGCCGGTGTCATTGAAGTGGGGGGCGTACTTTTCTTGCTCGTTGGAGATAAACCGCTGTAGGTTTTCGAAGGGAATGTTGAGGTCGTTGCGCCGTTTGCGAATGCTGGCCACCCAATCCGCCACCTCCTTGGCGTAGGGCTTTTTGTTATCCCCCAGGCTGATGCTGTCAAGCATCTGGTGGTCGTAGTCCGACTCCGCCAGGTTCAGCCCTGGGAGAATTTCCGTCCGGATCAGGTCCGACATGGCGGAGGGGGCCGGGGTGGGGTTGCTCCACCAGTCCACCAGGCGCACCGCCAATCGGGCGGCACAGGCATTGAGCACCCGCTCCACCGGGAACTGGATACTGGAGAGGCCAAACCCCATAAAGTTTTGCGGATAGCCCAGGGCGTCGGGGCTGGCCCAGTGTTTGCGGACATTGTCGCGCACCAGCTTTTTGTACTGGCTAAAGCCGGAGGTGAAGTCTAAAAAGACATTCTGGGCCACCATTTCTAGCACCGCCTCCAGGGTGGGGAAGGTGACCTTATCGTTGCTGTTGCCCACCAGGTAACAGAAGTTGAAGGGGGTGTCTTGGGCGGTCTGGGCGGTAATCCGATCGGCGGCGCTGTCGCTATACTGGCCATCGAAGCGGGTGTCGTTGTGGGAAAAGTGGTTGAGCTCCATCAGGGCGGCGTAGGCATTGGCGATCACCCGATCGCCCAACCCCGAAAAGGCCCCGGGTAACACCAAAAAGGCGCAGGTTTGGGGTAGCTCGGAGGGGGGCACCCAATCCCGCAGGTTGTAGGCCAGGTCTAGCACCATGCCCGAGCCAGTACCGCCGGAGAGGGAGGACACCACAAAAATATTGATGCCCTTGTCTAACCGCACCTGCCAGCGATCGAGCATGAACTTTTCATGGCCGACGATCCGTTCCCGGGCCTTGGTGAAGTAGTCCTTAATTAGCTGATAGTTGAGGTTAAAGGCAAACCGCCCCAGGGCCCGGATCTGCCCCGCCCCCGCCAGGATCGAATCCGTCCCCTTCAGCTCCCCGGGAAACCATTCCTCTAGGTAGGCATAGGCGGAGAGCTTGTTGAGGATAGCCTTAGCATCCTCAACCTTGGCCCAGACCTGCTCAATGGGCCGCAGGGAAATATCCTGTTTGAGGACGGTCTGGGGCTCGGAAACCTTAGCGTTTTGCTCCGTATCGATGTGGAGAAAGGACACAATCGGCAGGGCATCCAGGGATCCGTACTGCTCTACTATCATCCGCCGGATCTTGACGAGAATCTCTTTGCCAGTACCCCCGAGCCCAATGATTACCGTTGGTGTCATTCCTGTGTAGTCGGTCATGGCGGAGGGTTTAGGGGGAAAGGTCGACAGCTCAGGTGACGCACGCTGTCACCCATGGATTAGTTATAGCTCTAGCTAGAGGCCTTAGGACAGAGTTAACCGGACCTTTGTTTCCTATCATAAAGGACAGGAGAAAGCCCAGCCTGGATGGCTTTCTGACTCGCCTCCGCCAGGCTACAGCCATAGTTCTTTTAATATACAAGATCTCCAGGTATCCCTGAGTCATGTGCTTGGCGCAGCAAATAGGGGTGCTTTGGCTTGTTGGCCAGGGCCCAACTCCTGAAACTTAGACCCTAGGGTAGACCATTGATCGGCAGCACCGTTTCCTTGGCCATTTGTAGAGGGAGGCGTGTCTCTACTCAGAGTCGATTTTGTAATGGGTCAATTCCTCTGCCACAGTCCTCTGCCACCCTGAGCAGCTTCAGTTCAACAGCTCGAAGTTGCTGTAGGGCCTCAATCTGCGGGTAGTCTTGAATCGCGAAAGCTAACCCCTGGAACTGAACTTCATGCTGTTGATCATCCGCCGCGATCATAATCACCGTCGTGCCCCCATCAACATAGGGCGGTCCTAGAGGAAGGGCGATTCCACCCGCATCCTGGGAGTCCAACTGACGCTGTCGGAGGATTGCTTTGATTTCAGCATCGACGGCCCTGCTATCAAACCGGAAGAAACGCTGCTCATCAATGGCAAACTTGAGCAGGTCTTGAATCTGCCCCATTGATAACTGACCCTGCCTATGTTTGCCCTGTCCAAAACGAGGGCCCAGGACGCTTTTACCATCAGCATAAATTGTCAAATCCGCGATGTTGGTTCTGTTGATGGAAAGTCCACCAAGGGTTCGCCATTGTATGACAATTGCATCTGGAGCTGTTGGTAAGGAATGGGTCATGGGGGTGCTTCCCTTGGTGGCGGATAAAGATACATCCAGCCATAAAGCTGAAAGGAATAGACCAAAGATCCATAGGAAAAGGCCCAGCTTTCCTAACATAAATTTTGACCGCAGGAACGGTGGGCAGGGACGTAAAGAATTACGCCCCTGCTAAGTCAGGCATTTACCTAGTCAAGGATACCAATGTCGGTAGGTAGAATAGTGCCGTAGCCGCCATGATCAGCCGCCTCTACCCCAACTCCCATCATAGCCAGCATAATCGAGCTTGGCAGCGTATAGGGATCTGCCACATTCAGATTCACCTGATAACCCAGATCTGCCAGGGATGCAATGGTCAGGCGGCTGATGGGATTCACCCCTTGGTTGATAAAGCCTGTCATCAATTCGTTGCCAAACACCCCTTCTCGCCAGTGAGAATCTCGAGTACCAGGTCCGCCACCATTCTCCAAGGGAACGGCGGTTGGTGTACCGGCCCCCAGTAGGGTCCCGAATTCTTTCATTGCTTGCGGTCCTGAAAAGGTTGGGTCGATACTGCCGGCTCCCTGTAGCAAGCCTTTATAGCTCCAGATGGTGCCAAAGCCAATTACATGGGCCATCTCGTGCAGAATCACGGAAAGCAATAGGCCATCATCTTCCAGTTTCTTGAGATCATCCCGGTCAAAGGTCATAACACCAGTGGCAGGAAAGTAGGACCCGCTTCGAATCCAGGTGGGTCCTGCCTGTCCCAGAATGCCGCCGACCCCATCAATGGTATCTCCCTTGGCATCGATTCTGATGTCGTCAACAATTTCCCCCCGCACGTTGGCCTCTGGCACATCGCCGGTGATAATGGAGGACCAGCGATTGGCCGCGATGGCAAAGGCATCCTGTTGGGATCCGGTCAAGCCGCCCAGAATACGGATATCGATATTGTACTGGGAGGGGATGCTGCCGGTCTCCAAGTCAATTGTCCAGCTTTTCAGTTGCCCCCCGTCCCTAAAGGCCAAATCCCTCACCTCTAATTGCCAGGTGCCGTTGGGGGAACGTCCATTGAAATCTCTCAAATCCCCCTCTGGACGGTAGGTTCCCCTAAACGGAGGAATAGCATTACGAATCAAGATGGGAGCATCCTGATCGAAAGTGACCTTCTGGAAATCATCGGAGGAGCCACCTCGCCGATTGGCCAGAACCACCCGTAACCCCGCCGGATTGAGCAGCGAAATTCTCAAGTCCTCTGTCCAGGTGTGTTGAATATCAACGGTGACCTTTATTTTTCTAACCTCCTCCGACAACCCCTTGACGTCAATCGGAGACAGAACTGTATTTGGGTTCCCTGGATTGATGATCCTTGGGCTGTTATTTGTAAATGTTGACCCCATGGGGTTTCTCCTTGGTTAATTAGAGTGGTCTAGGTGGAGACGGACCTGACTTGCTCGTCCAATCCTTCCTTACCGTTAACTTGAAACTACCTAAAATCATCCTGGGCAAGAATACGATCGTCCGCGTATAGGATTGTGACGATCTCGCAACAGACTATAGCCCAAACACCTTGTCAACCTCCGGGGCGGGATGGCTTAAAGCTGTACCGTATACTCAAAACACGGGTTTTGAAGATTTCGTCTAGTAGACCCTGGCATAAATTTACCCATTGTTTCTGGCTCTGTTTCTGGCTCCTAAGTTTTGCCGTCTCCGCCCCATCCTACCTCTCTCGAGTCCTGAATGCTGGCCCCTGACTCCTCTCTCGAAGGGTTGTCTGTGTCTACACCATTTACACCACGTAGTGTCTAGAGCAACTGGGGAAAGTCCGCCTGTTTACTGACGCTCACCTGCACCGCCATGCCCAGGTAATCCTGCGTTTCACCAAACCAGGAGCCCGATAGGGGAATGGCCTGGCCGGGATGGCGGGCGATCGCGACGGTAATCAGATCAAAGCCCTCGGTGAGGCGATTGGTGGGATCGTAGGGTAACCACCCCGCCCCGGGTAGAAACACCGACAACCAGGCGTGGGTAGCCCCGGAGCCAGTCATACCAATGTCACCCCCATCCAGGGCGGCATCGTAGAGGTAACCCGAGACAAACCGACAGGCCAGACCCAGGCGGCGCAGGGTCTCAATCATCAGCCACGCATAATCGCGACAGGTGCCCGACCGAGTGCTTAAGGTCTGCCCCGGTGACTGGGTGCCCTCCTCCTCCCGGGCCCGGTAGGTAAAGCCATCCCGAATGCTATCCATGATTCGTTCTAGGACATCTTCGGTAACATCCCTGTCGCCGGCCACAAAACTCTTGGCCCAGGCCGCCACACTGCCATCCGGGTCATCGGCGTGGGGCCGTAGATACCCAGACAGATCGGTCCACTCGTCGGGGGTATACTGCACCGGAATCTCCTGGGCACGGGAATCCAGGGGAAAGTCGTCAATACCCTTGGTGCCGAAGTGCATGCCCTTAAACCGACAGGTGACCGTCAACTCTTGGGTGGGTTCAGCAAACTCGATTACCGCCACGTTGTTGGAGAGGGTATCCATAACCCAGTGGATATCGGAAGGCACATTGGTGTCCACGGAGTAGCTGAGGATGCGCTCGGCATGGCTGCCCCGGGGCAGAAACATCGCTCGGTGCTCCCCCAGGGTGACGGGGTTGGCGTATTGGTAGCGGGTCATGTGCTCGATTTCGTAAATAATGGCCATGGCCTATGTTTCTGATTGGGTGAAGTCGGCCAGGGGACTTTGGGATCTACTGAGGGGTGGTAATCTCTGAGGCTGTTGGGCAACGGTGCCATCAATGACCCTGAGATCACGGGCCGCTAAGTTCTCCTAACGGGCCACACTGGCCTTGAAGCCACTCACGGCAAGCCCATTGTAGTACTGATCTCCCCTGAAGTAATCGCCTCTTCGATGACCTTGCCGCGCCCATAGTGGTTAGGCCCCCGCATAGGAGGAACTGCTACATCCTAGTATCTCACCTCCGGTTATCGATGCCATTACGGGCGGGCTATAAAGCCGCCCACCCCCAGCTTGCCGGTAGCCCCCCTTCGCCGATCACTCCCCCCCTTTTCGGGGCTAGGGCGGGGCTAGGGCGTGCATACTTACACCCTCAGTATCCACCTAGCAGTTTGGCTCCCTTGAGGATGCCCCCAGGGGAAATTAGAAGTCTGGGGAGCCCTCGGAGGATTAATCTCCTCCTGGGTCGGGAGAGGTGGCGGGCTGGCCCTCCTGGGCAATCTGGCGGCTCAGCCAGATCACCGGCCCTAGCCCCACCAGCAGAATGGCCAGGGCGGGGGCGGCCGTCTCCACCAGCCGTTCGTCGCTGGCGTACTGGTAAACCCGCACCGCCAGGGTATCAAAGTTGAAGGGGCGGATAATCAGGGTGGCGGGCAGCTCCTTCATGACGTCAACGAACACCATCAGCAGGGCGGTGAGTAGGCTGCCCCGCAGCAGGGGAATATGCACCTGGGTCAGGGTTTGGCCGGGGCTTTGGCCCAGGCTGCGGGCGGCGTCATCCAGGCTGGGTTTGATCTGGGCCAGTCCACTGCCGATCGCCCCAAAGGCCACCGCTAGAAACCGCACCAGGTAGGCCAGGATCAGGGCTACCACCGTGCCGCTAAGCAGTAAGCCGCTGGAAACCCCCAGGGTCTGGCGCAGCCAACCGTCGATGGCATTGTCTAACCGGCCCAGGGGAATCAGGGTGCCCACCGCAATCACCGCCCCGGGTACGGCGTAGCCCAGGTTGGCAGCCTGCACCTGCAGCTGCAGCCAGGGGCGGGGCCTCAGCCGCAGGCCGTAGGCCAGCACCAGGGCCAGGCCAAGGGCCACCAGGGCACTGAGGCTGGCCAAAATCAGGCTGTTGCGGCTGAGGATCAGAAAGCTACCGTTGAGGCTGGCGCTGGCGTTGCCCAGGGTCATGGCCAAGAGCAGTAGCACCGGCAGGATCAGCCCCAGACCTATCGGTAGGGCACAGGCCCCCCAGGCCCCCCAGGCCCGCCAGCCCCTCAACCGATAGGGGCAGTGGGCCAGGGCGCGGCCCTGACCCTGGTAATAGCGGGCCTGTCGCCGCGATCGCTGCTCTAGCCAGACCAGGGCGGCAATAAACAGCAGTAACACCGCCGCCAGTTGTACCGCCCCTGGACGATCGCCCAGGCCAAACCAGGTGCGGTAGATGCCGGTGGTGAAGGTGGGGACACTAAAGTAGGCAACGGTGCCAAAGTCATTCAGGGTTTCCATCAGGGCCAGGGCGGTACCGGTGGCAATCGCCGGACGGGCCAGGGGTAGGGCGACGATCCAAAAGCTGCGCCAGGGGCCACAACCGAGGGAACGGCTCGCCTCCAGGGTGGCGGTGGACTGCTCTAAAAAGGCCACCCGGGCCAGCAGGTAGACGTAGGGATAGAGGGTGAGGCTAAACAACAGGATGGCACCCCCCAGCGATCGCAGGTTAGGAAACCAATAGTCACCGGCCCGTTGCCAACCAAACACCGCCCGCAGAAAGGTCTGCACCGGCCCAAAGTACTCCAGGGTGTCGGTGTAGAGATAGGCCAAAATATAGGTGGGGGCGGCCAGGGGCAACAACAACAACCACTGAAACCAGGACCGCCCCGGAAACTGACAGCTACTCACCAACCAGGCCGTACTCACCCCCAGCCCCACCACCCCTACCCCCACCCCCAGCATCAGCATCAGGGAATTGGCGATATACTCCGGCAGCACTGTACTGGCCAGGTGGCCCCAACTGGTGCTGGACTGGGTAAACAGGCTGAGGGCGATGATCAGCACCGGTACCATCATCACCAGGGTAATCAGGCTGATGGCCAGACTCCAGCCATCAAAGCGAGCCGGTCGGAGGGACTGGGGGAGGGGGGAAGGCATGGCATGGCCGCAGTTGAAGGATGGCTTTACAGTAAGAGAGGGCAGGCCCTGGCCCGCACCACGCCCTACTAGTTTGCAAGCAACCCTATCCTATCCCCAGATCCAGGTCCATGCTGCTCCATCCCCACCAACGCCAGAAGCTAGACGAATCCAGCGATGATTTGTTTTACCAGGTGCCTCGCCTGGTCACCCACGTGGATGACGGCTTTATTCAGCGGCTGACGGCGCTTTACCGCCATCGCCTCCGCCCCCAGAGCCGCATCCTCGACCTGATGAGCAGCTGGGTGTCCCACCTGCCCACCGATCTAGAATTTGAATGGGTAGAGGGGCATGGCCTGAATCAGGAGGAGCTGGCCAAAAACCCCCGCCTTGATCATTATTTTGTGCAAAACCTCAACCAGGACCCCCACCTACCCCTGCCGGATCAGACCTTTGATGCGGTGCTGAATACGGTTTCGGTGCAGTACCTGCAGCAGCCCGAGGTGGTGTTTGCAGAGATTTACCGGGTGTTGAAGCCCGGCGGGGTGGTGATTGTCAGCTTTTCTAACCGGATGTTCTACCAAAAGGCGATCGCCGCCTGGCGAGAGGGCAGCGAAGCGGAGCGGGTCAGTCTGGTGCGGCGCTACGTCCAATCCGTGGCGGGCTTTAGCCCCCCCGAGGTGATGACCCAGGCGGCGGCCCTGCCCGCCCTGCTGCAGCTATTGGGCTGGGGTGGGGGCGACCCCTTCTACGCTGTCATCGCCAGTCGTCAACCCTAAACTCCGGTCCAGCGCAAACGCCCCTGCAAAGGCTAGAATAGCCATGGCTTTGTCTGATCCCACCTATTTTCCCGTCATCCTATGGCCCTTTCCCCTGGCGACCCCGCCCCCGATTTTAGCCTGCCCGACGCTGAGGGTAAGATCTACAGCCTGGCCGATCTGAAGGGACAGCGGCTGGTGCTGTACTTTTACCCCCGCGACAATACCCCCGGCTGTACCAAGCAGGCCTGTGGCTTTCGGGATGCCTATGGCGCCTACCAGGAGAAAAATGTGGTGATCCTGGGGGTCAGCACCGATGATGCCAAATCCCACGCTAAGTTTACCGCCAAGTACGCCTTACCCTTCCCGCTGCTGGTGGATAGCGATGGAGCGGTGGCCAGTCGTTATGGGGTATACGGCCTGAAGAAATTTATGGGCAAGGAGTATATGGGCGTTACCCGCAGCACCTTTGTGATTGGTGCTGATGGCACCCTGGAGCAGGTCTACCTCAAGGTCAAACCCGAAACCCACGCTGATACGGTGCTGGCCGATCTTGATTAGCCCTAGCCAAGGCTTGAGTTCCCTCATGATCTACTTTACCCACGCCCTCCGCACCCTGTTGGGGCTACTGCTGCGCCGCCCCCTCCTGGGGACCTGCGTCATTCCCCTGATGCCGGACGGCACCATTGCCCTGGTGCGGCGCCGGGACAATGGGCTGTGGAGCCTACCCGGCGGAATTGTCGATTGGGGAGAGGACATCCTCACCGCCGCCAATCGAGAGTTGGAGGAGGAGGCTGGGTTGGAGATCGTCGCCCTGGAGCGATTGGTGGGGGTCTACTCCCAGCCTGGCCGTGATCCCCGCTTCCATTCCGTTTGTGTGGCCCTGGCGGTGCGGGTCCAGGGCCATGCGATCGCCGCCGATCCCCGGGAAATTCTAGCGGCCCAATGCTTCGCCCCCGATCAGCTGCCCTGGGATAGCCTGTCCCACGATCATGCCCAGCACCTGCGGGATTACCTCAGTGGCCAAACGGTGGTGACCTAGGAGAAAGCTATGGCTAAATCGACCGATCCCAGCGGAGAAACCCTGGAACGCCTCACCCTGATCATCTACCTGGTGCCAGTGTTTGGGGTGGTGCCCGCCCTCTATAGCCTTTGGCTGCAATCGGGCAGCCGTCAGGTGCAGAGTGTCAGCCGTCTGGTGGTGACCCTGGCCCTCACCTGGTTAAGCCTCTACGTCCTGTTGAGTGCCGGTAGCGCCCTAGCCCCCGGCCTTTCCCTGCGGCTGTGGGTGGCCAATACCCTGGTCACCACCGGCTATACCCTGACCAACCTGGGGTTAATGGTGCGCCTACTGCAAGGGCGATCGCCAAAACTCCCGGGCTTTAGCTCCCTGAGCCGGCGTTTACCCTGAGGGGTCTCAACCTAGGGCAGGACACACCTAAAAATGGTAGCTTGACCACTCTCTGGAGTGTAGTACACCGTAGCGGCGTAGTATTATGCCAGCAAAGCTTGGGCTCGGGCCACCACATTCTCGACGGTGTAGCCAAACTTCTGCATAACCAGACCGCCGGGGGCGGAGGCGCCAAACCGCTCAATACTGATCACATCCCCCACAGAACCCACGTAGCGACACCAACCCATGCCAATGCCCGCTTCCACCGCCAGACGCTTGGTCACCGCCTTGGGCAGTACCGACTCGTGGTAGCTGGAGTCTTGGGCCTCAAACAACTCCCAGGAGGGCATGGACACCACCCGCACCTGGGTGCCGGTGGCCCGCAGTTGCTGAGCCGCCTCAATGCAAAGGCTGACTTCACTGCCAGTGCCAATCAGGATCAGGTCGGGGGTACCGCTGCAGTCATCCACCACGTAGGCTCCCTTGGCCACCCCCTCAATGGAGGACCCGGGCAGGTTGGGCAGATTTTGGCGGCTGAGGGCAATCAGGGTAGGAGTTTGACGATGCTCCACCGCCACCTTGTAGGCTGCCGAGGTTTCGGTGCCATCGGCTGGTCGGAGCACGATCAGGTTGGGAATGGCCCGCAGGGAGGCAATGGTTTCCACCGGTTGGTGGGTGGGGCCATCTTCACCCAGGCCAATGGAGTCGTGGGTCATCACGTAGATCACCCCGGCCTGGGCCAGGGCGGAGAGGCGAATCGCCGCCCGCATGTAGTCGGCAAACACCAGGAAGGTGGCGCAGTAGGGAATCAGGCCAGAGTTGTGCAGGGCAATGCCGTTACAGATCGCCCCCATGCCATGCTCCCGCACCCCAAAGCGCAGGTTGCGGTTACCGTACTGCCCCTTTTGGAAGCTGCCGGAAATCTTCAGTTCCGTCAGGTTGGAGTGGGTCAGGTCAGCGGAGCCACCGATCAGTTCCGGCAGCGCCGGTGCCAGGGCATTGAGGGTGATTTCTGAATTTTTACGGGTGGCCAGGGCCTTATCGGCGGGGGTATAGGTGGGCAGGGCATCGACCCAGCCCGCTGGCAGTTGACCAGCTAGCAGGCGATCAAATTCCGCCGCTTCTTGGCTGTAGCAGGTCCGGTAGGCGGCCAGGGTAGATTCCCAGTCTGCCTGCAGTTGGGCGCCCCGATCAACCGCCTGGCCCATGTGGCGCAGGACATCGGCGGGCACCTCAAATTCGCCGTAGCTCCAACCCAGGTTGGCGCGGGTGGCTTGGATTTCCTGCGCCCCCAAGGCAGCGCCATGGATGCCAGCAGTGTTTTGCCGGTTAGGCGACCCGTAGCCGATGGTGGTGGTGACCTTGATCAGGGAGGGTCGGTCGGTGACGGCCTTGGCGGCGGAGATCGCCGCCCCAATCCCGGCCAGGTCGGTATTGCCATTCTCCACGTGCTGCACGTGCCAGCCGTAGGCTTCAAACCGTTTGGCCACGTCCTCTGTAAAGGAAATATCTGTGGACCCGTCAATGGAGATGTGGTTATCGTCGTAGAGGGCGATCAGCTTACCCAGGCCCAGGTGACCGGCCAGGGAGCAGGCTTCCCCGGACACCCCCTCCATATTGCAACCATCCCCCAGGATTACGTAGGTGTAGTGATCCACCAGGGTGCAGTCGGGCTTGTTAAAGCGAGCCGCCAGGTGGGCCTCCGCCATGGCCAGCCCCACCCCATTGGCGATGCCCTGCCCCAGGGGTCCGGTGGTGACTTCGACCCCCTGGGTCTCGAAGTTCTCGGGGTGACCGGGGGTACGGGCCCCCCATTGGCGAAATTGCTTGATATCCTCCAGGGTGACGCTGTCGTAACCGGTCAGATAGAGCAGGGCGTACTGCAACATGCAGCCATGGCCGGCGGACAGGACAAAGCGATCGCGGTTAAACCACTGGGGGTTTTTAGGATTAAACCGCATAAACTGATCCCACAGGACAAAGGCCATCGGTGCCGCCCCCATGGGCAGACCCGGGTGGCCCGACTTGGCCTTTTCAACGGCATCGATCGCTAAAAAACGAATACTGTTAATACAGAGTTCTTCCAGGGTTTGGGTTGCGACAGCCATAATTTTAACGGGGTAACGACAGGTTGACGAGCGGAGAGAGAGAATCGGTCGAATCTTGCCCAGTGGGCGCTTGCCCCCCAGGGTTAGCCGTGGTACTTACGAAAGGCCAGAGTGACATTGTGGCCGCCAAAACCAAAGGAATTGGACAGGGCCACCTCAATGGTCAGGGGGCGACTGTGGTGGGGCACATAGTCCAGGTCACACTCCGGATCGGGGTCCGTCAGGTTAATGGTGGGGGGAGCCATATCATGGGCCATCGCCAGGCAGGTGGCCACCGCCTCAATTCCCCCTGACCCCCCCAGGAGGTGGCCGGTCATCGATTTAGTAGAACTTACCGCCACCTGATGGGCGACCTCCCCCAGGGCGGTTTTAATCGCCTGGGTTTCCGTGGGGTCATTAGCCGCTGTGCTGGTACCGTGGGCATTAATATAGCTCACCTGCTGGGGCTTTAGCCCAGCATCCTTCAGGGCCAGGCGAATGCAGCGAGCCGCCCCCTCACCGCCGGGCACCGGGGCTGTCATGTGGTAAGCATCGCAAGTCATGCCGTAGCCCACCATCTCAGCATAAATGGTGGCCCCTCGACTGAGGGCATGCTCCAGTTCCTCCAGGATGAGGATGCCACAGCCTTCACCAATTACAAAGCCATCCCGACCGCGGTCAAAGGGGCGACTAGCCTGGGCAGGCTCATGGTTACGGGTGGATAGGGCTCTGGCGGAGGCAAACCCCGCCACCGCCAGGGGGGTAACCGCCGCCTCCGTACCGCCGCAGATCATGGCCTGGGCGTAGCCTGCCTGAATCAGCCGATAGGCATCCCCCACAGCGTTAGAACCCGCCGCGCAGGCGGTGACTGGACAGGTGCTAGGCCCCTTAGCGCCAGTGTGGATAGCGGTCAAACCCGCCGCCATATTGGCAATCATCATCGGCACCATAAAAGGACTACAGCGACCAGGCCCCCGGTTCAGATAAATTTCCTGCTGGTCCTCCAGCACCTTAATGCCCCCCACCCCGGTGCCAATACAGGTGCCCACCTGTTCCGCATTCAAGTCCGTAATCACCAGGCCCGCATGGTTAAGGGCGCGCTGACCGGCGATCACGGCAAACTGGGTAAAACGATCCATGCGCTTGGCCTCTTTCTTATCGAGGAAGTCATGGGGATCAAACCCCTTTACTTCCCCCGCAATCTGGGAGGTATGATGGCTGGCGTCAAAGGCCGTAATCGGGGCAATGCCACTTTTCCCAGCCACCAACCCGGCCCAATAGTCCTGCAAACTATTGCCGATCGGGGTGATGGCATCCATACCGGTGACAACAACACGCTTAGAGTCAGGGTTAGCCATAGCTAATGGGGGGTGAACATAGCCCGCTTAATTGAGTTGCTGACGAGTCCGAAGAGACCCAGAGTAACCGTCGACGGGAGGGCTTTAGCCGACAAGGCACGAAGGAATCAGAATCTTGAAGTAATCAATATATCAAGCAGGAGTGAGGCTTAGCTCTGTTCACTTCCCTTTGATTTCTTTGCTCTGCTGATTTCCACTTGATTTCCCTTTAGCTATGAAGTCAACCGCGTCCTGTACTGTGGCGATACCTTCAGCGGCTTCGTCAGGGATTTCGATGTTAAACTCCTCCTCCAGAGCCATGACCAGTTCCACAGTATCCAGGGAATCAGCCCCCAGATCGTTAACAAAGCTAGCTTCTGGGGTGACTTTACTTTGGTCTACACTCAGTTGCTCACTAACGATCGCTTGAACTTTTTCAAGAACCTCTGTACTCATGGGATATCTATACCTCGTAAATTCCTGACAACGTTTCCAGCCCAAAACCCTCGCCCCTGGTCAGATGCCATGGACCGGCAGCCCTGGCGTTAAAGCGATGGGGTTTTGAGCATTTCTCCATACTATCGGAAAGCGTCCCCATGACGTTTAGCAATCATAAATTCCTTGGCAGAACCCCTCTTTTACCATAGAAAAAGCTCTAGTACTGCGGGGCCTAAATGAGGCGGCCTTCAAGAGGGGGTCAGGAGCCAGAAACAGTGGCAGAATTTATACCAGGGTCTACTAGTAGGATGTTAGAAATGGTCTTTACCCACCTCACCCAAACCCATCTAGAGCTGTTAGATCGCTGCCCCCGTCGGCTTCAGTACACCTACCTGGACCAATTAACCGCCCCCGTTGACCCGACGGTTTTAGAACGACAGGAGTGGGGGAAGCAGGTCCACCGGGTGTTGCAACAGTATCAGTTCGGCTTACCTCCCCAGCCCCTGTTAGACCAACAGCCCGATCTAAAGGCGGCGGTAGAGGGGGTACTGACGGCGGCGCCCCAGCTTTTCCCATCCCCGGGGGGTGATCCGGGACGGTGCTTGAGTGAGCATCAACGCACCTGGTTTGAGCAGGGTTATGGCTTTACGGTGGTTTACGATTTACTGCGGCTTACCCCCACCCAGGCGGAAATCATCGATTGGAAAACCTACCAGCACCCCCCTAGCCTGGGCCAGTTACGCCGCCACTGGCAAACTCGGCTTTATTGCTATGGCCTGGTGGCCACCAGTGACTGGCTACCGGAGCAGATTACCATGACCTACTGGTTTATCCCCCCTGACCCTGCAGCGACGGGCGCCCGGCCCCGTTGCCTGAGGATTTCCTACAGCCAGGTCGAGCACCAGCGTACCCAGGGGGAACTACAGCGGCTCTGCCAACGCCTGGCTACCCTCCAGGCCCAGGGCGACGACTTTCCCCAGGTGGCGCCAGAGGATGGGGAGTGCCAGCGCTGTCCCTTTGCCCTGCGCTGCCAGCGGCAGGCCCAGGAGCAGGCCTGGCCGCTGCCGGCGATCGCCGACATCCCAGAGGTGGCCCTGGCCAGTGAGTCGGCATAGGCCAGAGGCTAACGCTAGGATGAAAAGCGTTACCTTACCCCCCAGCCCGGCCATGCCCCCCGCTTCCCCTGCCTGGCATACCCTCACCCCTGATCAAGCCCTAACCCGGCTGGACAGTAACCCTGAAACGGGGTTGACGGCGGCGGCGGTGCTGGCCCGACGGCAGGTTTATGGCCCCAATCAACTAGAGGCCCTGGGGGGGCGTAGCCCCTGGCGCATCCTGCTAGACCAATTTAGCAACATCATGCTGCTGATGCTGATGGCGGTGGCCATGGTCTCTGGCCTGTTGGCCCTGCGTCACCAGGAGTTTCCCAAGGATGCCATCGCCATTTTTGCCATTGTTATGCTCAACGGGGTGTTGGGCTACCTGCAGGAAAGTCGGGCGGAAAAGGCTCTGGCCGCCCTCAAGGGGATGGCCACCCCCACCGTGCGGGTCAAGCGCGATGGCCGCCTGCAGGCGGTGCCCGCCCAGGATTTAGTGCCGGGGGATATCCTGCAGTTGGAGGCGGGAGACCAGGTACCCGCCGATGGTCGCCTGGTGAGGGCCGTCAATCTGCAGGTGCGGGAGTCGGCCCTCACCGGCGAGGCCCAGGCGGTGGTTAAGCAGGCCAGTCTGCAGTTGCCGGAGCATACTCCCCTAGCCGATCGCCAGAATTTGCTATTCCAGGGGACGGTGGTGCTGCAGGGACGGGGCCAGATGGTGGTGACCCACACCGGCATGGGGACGGAACTGGGACGCATCGCCACCCTACTGCAGGAGATTGAAACCGACGCCACTCCCCTGCAACGCCGCATGGACCAACTGGGCAATGTCCTGGTGAGTGGCTCCCTCATCCTGGTGGCGGTGGTGGTGGGGGGCGGAGTGATGGTAGGAGGCTGGGGGGTGTTTGAGGACCTGCTGGAGATCACCCTCAGCATGGCGGTGGCGGTGGTGCCGGAGGGGTTGCCCGCGGTGATCACCGTTACCCTGGCCCTGGGTACTCAGCGTATGGTGCGTCGCCACGCCTTGATTCGTCGCCTACCGGCGGTGGAAACCCTGGGGTCGGTGACCACCATCTGTTCTGACAAAACCGGCACCCTTACCCAAAATAAGATGGTGGTGCAGCAGCTCCAGACCCCTTCCCAGCATCTGCACCTGACCGGTCAAGGGTATAGCCCGGAGGGCCAGTTTTTCCACCACAATCCAGCGATCGCCAACCAGCCGGTGGATCCCCGTCAGCTACCGGAGGTCTACTTATTGCTACTGAATGGGCTGCTCTGTAACGATGCCAGCCTTCAGAGAGAATCGGGGGAATGGACCATTTTTGGGGATCCCACCGAGGCGGCCCTGATCGTCATGGCCCATAAGGGGGGGCTGGACCCTAACCCGCTCACCGGTGGCCTGCCCCGGGTGGCCGAGGTGCCCTTTTCCTCGGAGCGTAAACGCATGACCGTGGTACTAAAGGGGTTTAGTCAGGCCGGGGCGATCGCCCCCACCCTGATCCTGCCACCCCCCCTGGCCCAAGCTCCCTACCTGGTGTTCAGTAAGGGATCCCCAGAGTTACTGCTGCAGGACTGTAGCGCCTACCTGGAGGGCATGGCGGTCGATGCCTTGAGCGATGCCCAGCGATCGCGGATCCTCACCCACAACCAAACCATGGCCGCCCAGGGGTTGCGGGTGCTGGGCTTTGCCTATCGACCCCTGGACACTATCCCCCAGCCGGTGGTGGCCGACCAGGTGGAACGGGATCTAATCTGGCTAGGGCTGGTAGGCATGATTGACGCCCTCCGGCCCGAGGTCAAACAGGCGGTGGAGCGTTGCCGCGCCGCCGGCATTCGGCCGCTGATGATTACCGGCGATCACCAGCTCACCGCCCTCACCATTGCTGAGCAGTTGGGTCTGGCGGTGGGTCCCACCCGGGTGCTCAGTGGCCAAGAGCTAGAGGGCATGGCCCAGGCTGACCTGGAGGCCGCCGTCAAGGCGGTGGATGTCTACGCCCGGGTTTCCCCGGAGCATAAACTGCGGATTGTCCAGGCTCTGCAGAAGGATCACCAGGTGGTGGCCATGACCGGGGACGGGGTAAACGATGCTCCGGCCCTGAAGCAGGCGGAAATTGGCATTGCCATGGGAGTGACCGGCAGCGATGTCAGCAAGGAAGCCAGTGACATGGTGCTGCTAGATGATAACTTTGCCACCATCGTGGCCGCTGCGGAGGAGGGCCGGGTGGTCTACACTAATATTCGACGGTTTGTGAAGTATATCCTTGGGTCCAATATCGGCGAATTGTTGACCATTGCCCTGGCCCCCTTAGTGCTGCCGGTGCTGGATGTTCCTCTGGTACCGTTGCAGATTCTCTGGATGAACCTGGTGACCGATGGTTTTCCGGCCCTGGCCCTGGCGGTGGAGCCAGCGGAACCGGATGTGATGGACCAACCGCCCCACGATCCCCAGGAGGGTATCTTCGCCCGGGGCTTGGGGGCCTATATGCTGCGCATTGGCCTGGTGTTCACCGTGATCTCCGTATCGATGATGGCCTGGGCCTTCTATCAATCCCAGCAGAGCGGTGATCCGGAACGCTGGAAAACCATGGTATTCACCACCCTCTGCCTGGCCCAGATGGGGCATGCCATCGCCGTGCGATCGGATAGTCGCCTCACCCTGGAAACCGTGCCCTGGTCCAACCCCTTTGTACTGGCGGCGGTGCTGATCACCACCCTACTCCAGTTGCTACTGATCTACCTGGCCCCCCTGCGCAACTTTTTTGGCACCCATCTGCTCAGCCCGCAGGAGTTGATCATTTGTCTGGGCTTCAGTAGCCTGTTGTTTGTTTGGGTGGAGATGGAGAAGGTCTACCGACGCTGGCGCCAGGGCAAAACTTCAGCGCAGGGGGCCAGGCGGCGGCGACGGCAAGGTCGAACCCGGCATCAAAGACAACCCTGAATCCCTATGGTTGGGTTTTCCCGCTATTACTCCCTCTTGTCCGGTGTCGTCCTCACCGTGGGCATTATTTTGACCACCGGTTTAGCTGGGCTGGTGAGGGAGTCGGAACAATCCCAAGGACAGGCGAGTTTCAACCGTCAAATCGATAACCTGACCCTGGCCATCCAGCGTAGTCTAAATCGCTACAGTGATATTCTGGCCTTTCTGAATGACTATCACCGGGTCAGCCAGCCCCAGCGCCAGGATTTTACCCTACTCACCGCCCGGGTCCTGAAGACCTATCCGGGTATCCAGGCCATGGAGTGGGCTCCTTTAGTGGCTGCGGCGGACCGCCCAAAATTTGAGGCCCAGGTGCGAGCTGAGGGATACCCCGCCTTTCAGATTACCGAACTGAACCCCCAGCGCCAGCTCATCCGGGCTGGGCCGCGGCCCTACTATATCCCGGTTGCCTATCTAGAACCCTGGGTCGGCAACGAAGTTGCTTTTGGTTACGATCTCAACTCCAACCTCACCCGGGCCACCGCCATGAACCAGTCCCGGGACACGGGGCAGATCACCGCCACCGGCCGCATCCGGCTGGTGCAGGAGCGGCGGGATCAATTTGGCTTTCTGATGTTTTCACCGGTTTATAGCCCCTTACCGGGAGATCCCTCCCCCCTGCCCACCACCCGCTCAGAACGCCGGCAACAGCTGCGGGGGTTTTTTCTGGGGGTATTTCGGCTTTCCGACCTGGTGGAGGGGTCCCTACAGGGGCTGCAATATGAAATTGATTTTGCCCTCTACGATCGCAGCGCCCCCCCCACCGACCAATTCCTGGGCCAGTACCGGGCTAACTGGCAACGGTTTTCCCTCCAGGCCAACCCCTCTGGGGCGGGGCCCCCCACCAGCCCTCGAGATCACCTATTCTGCCCCACCGTGGAGGCCTGTACCCGCCGCCTTACCGTGGGCCAGCGCCAGTGGACCATGGTCTTTACCCCCTCGGTTAACTATGATCTGGAACCCCGCTACGGCTTCATCGGCGTTTTGGTGGTGGGCTTTGTCCTAACCGGCAGCCTGCTGTTGCTGCTCCACACCCTGCAGGGCCAGCTGCGGCGCACCCAGGCCCTGAGTGCCATGAAAACCCAGTTCTTCTCCATGGCCTCCCATGAGCTGCGCACCCCCCTGGGGACGATCCTGCTCTCAGCGGAGTCCCTGCAACTCAGTGGTGACCCCCTCTCACCCCACCAGCGGCAAATTATCCAACGCATCCAGACCACCACCAAACGCCTCGGGCAACAGCTCAATGACCTACTGATGTTGACCCGGGCGGAGGCCGATCGCCTGGACCTGCACCGCGAGCTATTTGACCTGGAACCCTTCTGTCGGAATCTGGTGGAGGAAATTGCCCTCACCTACCGCCGTCCCCTGGAGTTTCAGGCGGACGGCGGCGCCTGCCGGGCCTTTCTGGATCGGGGTCTGCTGCGATCGCTGCTCACCAACCTGTTAATCAATGCCATTAAGTATTCCCCCGATCAGAGCCCCATCCAGCTGCGCCTGAGCTGCGCCAGGGGTCAGGCCACCTGGCAGGTGGAGGACCAGGGACAGGGGATTCCTGCCGAAGATCAGCCCCGGGTTATGGAACCCTTTTACCGGGCCAGTAACGTTGGCGATCGGGAGGGCACCGGCCTGGGGCTGGCGGTGGTCAACATCTGTGTGACCCTGCACGGCGGGGATTGGCAGATGTTCAGCCAGGTGGGGCAGGGTACCCTGGTCACCGTTCGTCTGCCCCTGGAGTAAGGCCGCCAAGGGACGCTGTGCTGGGGCGATCGTGGTGGGTTGGGTACCCCTGAATATCAACATCAAGTAGGAATAGGAATTCCCCTGATCGCCAGGGTCCCTGCTGATAGCTACAGCCTCCGAGCTATACCTGTAACCCTGGCAGATGTTGGGCCTGTGGTACTCTTTAATCCGATTGCGATTTTATCTTTGAGGGATCTAAGCCAATGTACTTACCGCGTCGTCAGGTTTTGCAGTATGCAGGGTGGTTGGGCCTGGGCCTGGGGGTCAGTGCCCTCAAGCCAAGATTGGCGAGGGCGGCGACCCCTCTGACCATGCAGCTCGACTGGAAATTCAATGTACAGTTTGCCGGGCTGTTACTGGCGGATTTCCAAAAGCTTTACGCGGATAAGGGCCTGGCGGTAACCCTTAAACCCTGGGAATCAGGGCTGGTGGTACCTGAGGTGGTGGCGGCTAACCCCACCACCCTGGGTTGTGCCGAGCAAAACCTGATCCTCTCCGCCCAGGCGGAGGGGGCGCCGATTCGGGCTGTGGCTACCATGTTCCAGGCCTCCCCCCTGGGGCTGATGACCCTACCGGAAAGCAACATCACCACCCTGAAGGATCTGGTCGGTCAAAAGGTCGGTATGCATGTGGATGGGCTACAGGTGATGGCGTTGGTCCAGGCCGTTAGCGGTCTGGGGGATGGCGCCATCGAGGTGCTGGAAATTCCCTACGAGGCCAAATTTGACCGGTTGCTCAGCGGTGAGCTAGCGGCTATTCAGTGCTACGCCGTGGATGAACCGATCGGCTTTAAGGCCCAATCGGGCATTGAACCCAAGATTTTGCGGCTCAGTGACTACGGCTATGAGGCCTACGCCCAGGTAATCTTTGCCCATCGAGATTTGTTGGATTCCCAGCCGGAGGCGGTCAAGGGGTTTTTGGCGGCCAGCTTTAGGGGCTGGGAAATGGCCTTGGCCGATATTCCGGCCGCTGCCGATACGGTAGTGCAACACTACGTGGAGCCAGACAGTAAGTACGACAACCTCGATTACCAAGTCCGTTCCCTGGAACTGGTGGCTGATTATATGCTACTGGGCGTTCCCCCCGCCGCCCTGGGGGCCATCGATGGTTCCCGCTGGCAGCGCATGGCCCAGCGGTTTGCCGAGTTCGGCATCATCGAGGTGGCTCCCAAACTGGAGGACTCCCTGGGGAGCGGGTTCTGGCCTGGAGCTTAGGGGTGAAAGATAAGCTTTTTGACCGCATCACGGGGGGTCCTGTGCTCTCCCGAGTGTTAGTTTCGGTAGGTTTCCCTTAGTAAGGCAGAATATCCTCTATCGACGTTGCAAGTTGGGCAATGATCCTAGGGCGATAAGGTGATCGCCTCACCCAGGCGATATTACTGCTGAGGACACTTCTCCCCACCCCATTGGCAAAGGGTAAAGATAGTAACCTCAGTAGATCCCAAAGTCCCCTGGTCCTCATCCCCTAGCCCCTTCTTCCAAAACTGGAAGAAGGGGAGTTGGATCGGGTCAAAGCCTCTCTCCCTAGGCGCTAACCCTGGCGGCGATCGCGGGTTGCCCTCCCCCGTCGGCCTTAAGGGGCGATACTGGGTTCAGTGCCTTCAGGGGGCAGGCTTAGCGCCTATCGGTGTCAATGGCATCTACCTCAGGGTTTGTGATTCGGTGGTTTTACTCAGAGGCAAGCCGCATGGGCCTAAAGATTCTCTACATCGACATGGACAATGTTCTGGTTGATTTTCCCTCTGGCATTGCTCGTATCCCCCCAGAGGTGGTGGATGAGTATGATGACAGGCTGGATGACGTTCCCGGTATCTTCTCTTTGATGGAGCCGCTGCCGGGGGCGGCGCAGCCTTCGTAGAGCCGCAGTAAGAGGTCAAGCTGGTCTAGGGCTGACACATGCCCCCAGAGGGATTGGGGCCTTTCCTGGCCGATGGGGCTTTGCCGACAGCGGTCTGCCAGTAAGGCGGCTTGGCCCAGGCTGATCAACATCAGGTCAGCGGCGGTGCAGGCTTGGGGGTAGCTGCCCAATAGGGCATCGGCCTGTAGGGGGGGAGATAGGTATTTGAATTTGGGTCGTTGGCCAAACTGGCTGAGGACGAGGTAGACCAGCCGGTCCTGGCGACGTTGGTCGGTGTCTTCTCAGGTATTCTTGAACCTTCTATACAGGTGGGCAGACTGTCTCTTTAAAGATCAAAGTAAAATTAAGGGAAACCATCGCTATGACTCACGATATGGATAAAGTAATGCCAGTAGAGGTTTACAACACATTCGTTAACCTGGCAAAGGATCTAGAGCCTTTTGTAGACATGAGCAACATGCGGGTTTCCTTTGACAAAGATAATAACGCTCTCTTAGAAGCTCCAGACTTTACCGAGAAAATTGACAATACGATTTCGACCTGGAGGGCAATGCGGGCTCATTTGCATCAACTGATTGCCAAGCACAGATCGATTAGCTCGCCGGGCGACGGCGGCTAGGGAGTGGAGAATGTTCAGAAAGCTCTGTTAGATCAGGCTGGAATCATTGATTTTTCGTCGTCAAAACCAGAATTTACACAAAACTCTGATTACTCCCGATCTATACTGCACTGGATCGCCCCTTCCGAAAAAGACGCCGCCGCCACCGCGCTGAAAAAACGCCTGTGGGAAACCGCCGACCAATTCCGGACTAAAGGCCCATGAACAATTACTCTGACAACAAGTACCCATCCGCCGGCGCATCTCCCTCCGTCGTCCGCGAGGACACGATCGAATACGGCTTCATCAGAAAGCTTCAGGGCTTGAAATACGAGTATCAATCGGATATTACCGACCGCGCCACGCTGGAAAAGAACTTCCGCGAGAAATTTGAGGCCCTGAATCGCGTCCGCCTGACAGACGCCGAGTTTGCCCGCCTGCTAGACGAAATCGTCAGCCCGGATGTCTTCACCGCCGCCAAGACCCTGCGGGAGATCAACGCCTTCACCCGCGACGACGGCACCCCGCTGAACTACTCCCTCGTGAACCTCAAGGACTGGTGTAAGAACACCTTCGAGGTCGTCAACCAGCTCCGCATTAACACCGACAACAGCCACCACCGCTACGATGTCCTTCTCCTGATCAACGGCGTGCCCTGCGTGCAGATCGAGCTGAAGACCCTGGGCATCAGTCCGCGCCGGGCGATGGAGCAGATCGTCGAATACAAGAACGACCCCGGCAATAGTTACACGAAAACGTTGCTCTGCTTCCTGCAGCTCTTCATCGTCAGCAACCGCGACCGCACCTACTACTTCGCCAACAACAACGCCCGCCACTTTGCCTTCAATGCGGATGAGCGCTTCCTGCCCGTCTACGAGTTCGCCGACGAGGACAACCAGCCGATCACCCACCTCGACAGCTTCGCCGATCGCTTTCTCCAGAAGTGTGCCCTCGGCAAGATCATCAGCCGCTACATGGTGCTCATCCAGAGCGAACAGAAGCTGATGATCATGCGGCCCTACCAGGTCTATGCCGTGCAGAACATCGTGAAGTGCATCGAGGACGACGCCGGCAACGGTTACATCTGGCACACCACCGGCAGCGGCAAGACACTCACCTCCTTCAAGGCCTCCACCCTGCTCAAGCAGAGCGAGCACATCCACAAGTGCCTCTTCGTCGTGGACCGCAAGGACCTCGACCGGCAGACTCGCGAGGAGTTCAACCGTTTCCAGGAAGGCTGCGTCGAGGAAAACACCAACACCGCCGCCCTCGTCCGCCGCCTGCTCTCCGAGGACTATGCCGACAAGGTGATCGTCACCACCATTCAGAAGCTCGGCCTGGCGCTGGATGAAAACAGCAAACGCAACAAGCAGCGCAGCAAGAACGGCCAGACCACTTACAAAGAGCAGCTCGAAGCCCTGCAGGACAAACGCATCGTCTTCATCTTCGACGAATGCCACCGCTCGCAGTTCGGTGAGAACCACAAGGCCATCAAAGCCTTCTTCCCCAGGGCCCAGCTCTTCGGCTTCACCGGCACGCCGATCTTCGAGGCCAATGCCACGCAGCAGAAGATCGAGGACGCCACCGCCTCCATGCGCACCACGGAGGACCTGTTCCAGAAGGAGCTCCACGCCTACACCATCACCCACGCGATCGAGGACGGAAACGTGCTCCGCTTCCATGTGGACTACTTCAAGCCCGAGGGGAAGAACCCGCCCCAGCCCGGCGAGGCCATCGCCAAGCGCGCCGTGATCGAGGCCATCCTCGCCAAGCACGACGCCGCCACCGCCGGACGCCGCTTCAATGCCCTCCTGGCCACCGCGTCCATCAGCGATGCCATCGAATATTTCGAGCTATTTGCCGAAATACAAAAGGGGAAGACCGAAACCGACCCCGACTTCCAACCGCTGAATATCGCCTGCGTCTTCTCTCCGCCAGTCCCGGAAGGCACAAAGGACAAGAACGCGAAGGACAAGAACGCGAAGGACATCAAACAGCTTCAAGACGATCTCCCTCAGGAATCGCAGGAATACACGATTCAACCCGGAGAGGACGCGGAGGAAAAGAGAAAGGAAATCGAGCGAAAGAAGAAAGCACTTGAGAGCATCCTCGCCGATTACAACACCCGCTACGGCACCAATCACAAGCTCAGCGAGTTCGACCTCTACTACCAGGACGTGCAGAAGCGCATCAAGGACCAGCAGTGGCCCAATGCCGACTACCCCCACGCGCAGAAGATCGATATCACCATCGTGGTGGACATGCTGCTCACCGGGTTCGATTCCAAATACCTGAATACGCTCTACGTAGACAAGAAGCTCAAGTACCACGCCCTCATCCAGGCCTTCTCCCGCACCAACCGCGTGCTCAACGGCACCAAGCCCTACGGCAACATTCTCGACTTTCGCCAGCAGCAAGACGCGGTGGATACCGCCATCGCCCTCTTTTCAGGGGAGAAGAGCGAAGAGCAGGCGCGGGAAATCTGGCTGGTGGACAAGGCCCCCGTGGTCATCCAGAAGCTGCAAACCGCGGTGCAGCAGCTCGACGCCTTCATGAAGTCCCAGGGCCTCGACACCACCCCCGAGGCCGTGCCGAACCTCAAGGGCGACGCCGCCCGCGCTTGCTTCATCGAGCGATTCAAGGAAGTCCAGCGGCTCAAAACCCAGCTCGACCAATACACCGACCTCACCGGCGAGGACAAAGCCGCGATCGCTGCCGTGCTGCCCGAGGAGCAGCATCGCGGCTTCAAAGGGGCCTACCTGGAAACCGCCCAGCGCCTCAGGGAGCAGCGGGGCAAGAGCGGCAAGGACGATAAGCCCGGCCCCGACGCCGCCGACCAGCTCGATTTCGAGTTCGTCCTCTTCGCCTTCGCCGTCATTGATTACGACTACATCATGGGCCTGATCGCCCGCTTCTCGGAGAAAGGCCCCGGCAAGGCGAAGATGACCCGCGAGCAGCTGATCGGCCTCATCAGCTCCGATGCCAAGTTCATGGACGAGGGCGACGACATCGCCGCCTACATCGGCACGCTCCAGGCGGGCGAGGGCCTTAGTGAGACCGCCATCCGTGAGGGCTACAGCCGCTTCAAGGCGGAGAAAAACGCCAAGGAACTCGCTGCCATCGCGCATAAGCACGGCCTCGCCCCCGCCGCCCTGCAAAGCTTCGTAGACGGCATTCTGGATCGCCTGATCTTCGATGGCGAGCAGCTCAGCGACCTGATGGCCCCCCTCGACCTCGGATGGAAAGCCCGCACCCAGGCCGAGCTCGCCCTCATGGCGGATTTGTGCCCCCTGCTCACCAAACGCGCCGGTGGCCGCGACATCTCAGGACTCAGCGCCTATGAACAGTAAGACCCAAACCATCGCCACGAAGGAAGAGGCCAAGCCCGCGCTGGTGCCCAAGCTGCGATTTCCGGAGTTTCGGGGGGCTGAGGGGTGGGCAAAACTCCGGTTGATTGACACCGCCGATCGCTCCGTTAAGTGGAGCTTCATTGGCGGACCGTTTGGCTCAAACTTGAAATCTTCGGACTATGTGCCAAACGGTGTTCGGATTATCCAGCTCCAGAACATTGGCGATGGAGCGTTTCTCAATGAATACCGCATCTTCACGACGGAAGAGAAAGCGGACGAGCTTCTGAGCAACAACATCTATCCGGGCGAGATCATCATGTCGAAGATGGGTGACCCAGTGGGGCGCGCCTGTCTAATCCCTGAAGAGCACGAACGATATGTGATGTGCTCGGACGGCATCCGTCTCGTTGTTGACGAAAAAGCTCACGACAAATTCTTCGTTTATTCCCTGATCAACTCGCCTCCGTTCCGGGAAAGCGTCGAGAAGACGGCTACTGGCTCAACCAGAAAACGCATTGGGTTGGATGAACTCAAGAACCTGCCGATGTGGCTCCCGAAGAAACCCGAACAACAGAAAATCGCGGAGTGCCTGAGTTCGGTAGACGAGCTGATGGCGGCCCAAGCCCGGAAACTGGACGCGCTCAAGACTCACAAGAAAGGGCTGATGCAGCAGATCTTCCCCCGGGTCGGCGAAACCCAACCCCGCCTCCGCTTCCCCGAATTTCGGAAGGCGGGGAAGTGGCTGAGCGGTACGTTGGGTAGCATGTTTGCAACAACATCTGGAGGCACACCCAGCCGCACGGAAAAGGCCTATTGGAACGGAGATGTTCCGTGGATCACTACTTCATTGGTGGACTTCCGTGTGATTAACGGTGCGGACGAGTTCATAACTGCGGAAGGTTTGAAAAACTCTTCTGCGAAACTATTCCCCAGGGGCACGGTCTTGATGGCCATGTATGGTCAAGGCAAGACGCGGGGACAAGTCGCCTTATTGGGAATTGAAGCTGCAACAAATCAAGCGTGTGCCGCAATCCTTCCCCGGAAAGGCATCGATCCGTATTTCGTCTTCGCAAATCTAGCGGGTCGATATGATGAGATTCGGGAAATGAGCAATAGCGGTGGGCAGGAAAATCTCAGCCAAGGGTTAGTGCGGGAAATCCACTTCGCGTTTCCTTCAGACGATGCCGAACAACACCGCATCGCCTCGTGCCTCTCCTCGCTCGACGCCCTGATCGCCGCTGAGACGCAAAAGCACGCCGCCCTCCAGCGCCACAAGCGCGGCCTGATGCAGCGACTTTTTCCGTCGCCGGAGGAGGTGGAGGCATGAGCGGGACGCCCGACGAAGCCCCCCGGCGGACGAAAACGATCCAAGACTGCTTCGGCCGTGCCGTCAGGCTGACGGAGGAACGAATGGCGCACATCCTCGAACATCCGGAAATGAGGGAGATGGGTGCGGAGATCGAGCGGGTCTTGGCCGAGCCCCAGAGCGTGCGCCGATCTCGCTCTGACGACGCCGTGCGTCTGTTTTACGAGTTTTACGCCGAGACGATCGTGGGTGGCAAATGGCTGTGCGTTGTCGTAAAATGCCTGCAGGACGACGCCTTTGTCGTCACCGCCTACCTCACCGACAAACCCAAGACCGGAGAAACCCTATGGCCGAGAAACTAAAGGTCTGGTTCGATGCCGAGGCGGATTTCCTGGAAGTCCGCTTTTCGGAAGCCGCCGGCTACGAAAAGGAAACCAATCACGACGCCGTGATGGAGCGCGTCGACATGCAGGGCCACGTGATCGGGTTCAGCATCCTGGGCGTGAGCAAGTTCAGGAAAGAGAATCCTTTGGAGGCCGAATTGGCCTCCGCCTGAGACCCGCCGCCTTGCCATGGCCGACACCACCCAAAAACAACTGGGCAACACCCTCTGGGCCATCGCCGACCAACTGCGCGGGGCGATGAACGCGGACGACTTCCGCGACTACATGCTGTCCTTCCTGTTCCTGCGCTACCTCTCGGACAACTACGAAACGGCAGCCAAAAAGGAGCTGGGGCGGGATTACCCCGATGTGGGCGGCGACGCTCGCAAGGTGCCGCTGGCGCTCTGGTATGCCAACAACAAAGACGACACGGCCGAGTTTGAGAAGCAGATGCGTCGCAAGGTGCATTACGTCATCAAGCCGGAGCATCTGTGGAGCAGCATCGCCAACCTGGCCCGCACCCAAAGCGAGGAGCTGCTGAACACGCTGCAGGCGGGATTCAAATACATTGAGACGGAATCCTTTGAGAGCACCTTCCAGGGCCTGTTCTCCGAGATCAACCTCGGCTCCGACAAACTGGGCAGGACCTACACCGACCGGAACGCCAAGCTCTGCACCGTCATCCAGAAGATCGCGGAAGGATTGGCGGAGTTCTCCACCGACATCGATGCCCTAGGCGACGCCTATGAATACCTGATCGGCCAGTTTGCCGCCGGTTCCGGCAGGAAGGCGGGCGAGTTCTATACCCCCCAGCAGATCTCCGACATCCTCTCCGCCATCGTCACGCTGGACAGCCAGGAACCGAAGACCGGCACCAAGAAGCGACTGGAGAGCGTGATGGACATGGCCTGTGGCTCCGGCTCCCTGCTGCTCAACGTGCGCAAGAAGGTGGCCAAAGGCGGTGGCACCATCGGCAAGATTTTCGGCCAGGAGAAGAACATCACCACCTACAACCTGGCCCGTATGAACATGCTGCTGCACGGGGTGAAGGACACCGAGTTCGAGATCTTCCACGGCGACACCCTGCTTAACGAGTGGGACATGCTGCGCGAGCAGAACCCGGCCAAGAAGCCGCTCTTCGACGCCATCGTCGCCAATCCGCCCTTCAGTTACCGCTGGGAACCGACCGACGCGCTGGCCGATGACGTGCGCTTCAAGAGCCATGGCCTCGCCCCCAAATCCGCCGCCGACTTCGCCTTCCTACTACACGGCTTCCACTTCCTCAAAGACGAAGGCGTGATGGCGATCATCCTGCCCCACGGCGTGCTGTTCCGGGGCGGGGCCGAGGAACGCATCCGCACCAAGCTGCTCAAGGACGGCCACATCGATACCGTCATTGGCCTGCCCGCTAATCTCTTCTACTCCACCGGCATCCCGGTGTGCATCCTGGTGCTCAAGAAGTGCAAGAAGCCCGACGACGTGCTGTTCATCAATGCCGCCGAGCACTTCGAGAAAGGCAAACGGCAGAACCAGCTCAAGCCCGAGCATATCGCCAAGATCATCGAGGCTTACCAGAACCGCACCGAGGAGCCCCGCTACTCCCGCCGGGTGGAGATGGCCGAGATCGAGAAGAACGATTTCAATCTGAACATCTCGCGCTACATCAGCACGGTGACCGCCGAGGAGGAGATTGATTTGACGGCAACCCATGCCGAGCTAACCAAGATCGATAGCTCGATTCAAACGGCAACCGCCAAGCACAATGAGTTCTTGAAGGAGTTGGGTTTACCATTGTTGCCATGAGACGGGGGACCGGGAACATGCTGGAATTCTGACGGTTGATAAGACCTTTTTGGTGGAGCGCATCGGTTCAATACCAGACTCCTGGCAGGAGGAGGTAGATGGGGGTTTAGGAACGGTTTTGTATCTCTAGCGTCACTGCTTAGCCAGCGCCGTGACTAAGGTAGGCCAAGGGCTGTCATGATCAGGGGCAGCAGGTCTTTACAGGCGACGGCTAGTTTAGAGACATCCGAGAGGCTGGCGGCGATGCCCTTGAGGCCGTTCATGGCCCGTTTTGCGGCTTTTTGCATCACCCCGGGTTCAGGGTGTTGGGCGGCTGTGGCCAGTTCTTGCACCTCGGTCAGGGCCTCGACCCTGGCGCTGTCTTGCAGTTCGGGGTCGGTTTCTATGGCCTGCTGCAGTTGGCTAAGCAGCTCCCGGAGGCTGGGCTGGCCGGGGGAGCCGTCAAGGGGTAGCTGGTGGATTTGGTTGCTGACCTGACCGCTGATATCGCGTAGGCTGACTACGGAGTTGGTGGCCTTTAGGTTGAAATCGCCCTGGATGTTTAGGTTTTGGCTGTGGTCGTTGCCCTGCATGGCTTTGCTCTCGGCGGTAGCTCTAACATCAATGGTAATCGGCTTAGCGGCTAATAGTTTAACCACCTCCTGCATATTGGCGTTTTGCTGGTGGTAGCGTTGAATTTCGTCGTCCTTGGCCTGGAGTTGGGCTTTGTAACGCTGTTCGGCGGCCTCTAGGGCGGTGTGGTAGCCGCTCATAAAGAGCTGGTGCACCCCGGCCTTATCGGTGTCTGGGGCGGCCTTGAGTTTTACCACCATCACCCCATCCCCTTTATTTTCAATACTCTGGATGGCTAATTCCGCCTCCCCCTGCTGCACCTGGACCTGCTGAAAGGTTTGCAAAAATACCTTCCAATCGATGCCGTTTTGAAAGATCAGATCGATGGTATCCAGCACCTCCTCAAACAGCTTGGTAAACTCACCGGGCTGGAAGTGACCGCTATTAGGGCGTCGCTCCTGGTGATGGCTTAGCAGGTAGACATAATCGCACCGGGCCCCCGCCAGTTGGGTGGTGCTGTCGATATTCCAGGCCTCTAAGCAGGCACCGGTGAGGTCGGTTTGCCGAAACTCCGTACCCAGGGCCTGGGTCTTAGTCAGATTAGCCTGCTGCAGGTCGGCCCCTGCCAGGGTGGCCCGACTCAAATCTGCCTCTGTGAGGTCAGCGCCCACCAGGTCTGCTGTCGCTAAGTTAGCCCCTTGCAAATTTTTACCCCGATAAGCCCTACCCCGGCCCCGCAGGCTGATTAGCAGGTCTTGCACGGCAACGTCAGCCAGGATGGTTTTGCCCAGACGGGCCAGGTTTACCTGGCGGGCCCGGTGAAACCGGGTACGGGTGAGGCTGGCGCCGTAGAGGTGGGCCCCCTTGAGGCTGGCCCCAGAGCAATCGGCGTCGGTGAGATCGGCCCCGGTAAAGCGGGTGCCACCCCAGGCCGCCACCACCACCGCCAGGCTACGCAACCAGGGATCACGGGGGTCGCCCCTGAGGGCACGGCGACTAACGGCGTAGGCCACCGCCAGGGTAGCTAAGGTACCCACGACAGCGAAAGCGACAGCGACAGCGAAAGCGAAAGCGAAAGCGACAGCGAAAGCGAAAGCGAAAGCGAAAGCGAAAGCGCCAGCGAAAGCGACAGCGAAAGCGAAAGCGAAAGCGCCAGCGAAAGCGACAGCGCCAGCGAAAGCGAAAGCTAAAACCCCGCGCCAGTAGATCAGTAACAGCACCGCCACCAGCACCAATAGGCCAATCAAACCACCGATGATATCGCCACTGACGGTATCGGTTAGGGAATTACTTCCCTTCGGGTCAACCAGTTGGGCCCCAAAATAGGCCCAAAATAGAGCCGAGAGAAAACCCGACAGCCCCGCCATAGTCCAGGCGATGATCAGCTTGGGTAGCAGCCAGCGCCGTTGGCTACCGGTTTTAGCTTCTACCAGGTCGGCCCCCGCCAGGTTTGCTCCGGTGAAGTCAGTGCCCCTGAGGTCGGTGTGGCTGAGGTCGGCCTGGCTGAGGTTAATATCCTTGAGGTTCAGCCCCCGCAGGGACTCGCCCCTAAGGTTGACGCCGACGAAGTGGCGATCGCCCTGGCGGTAGCGGCGCTGCAGTTGTTGTGCGGTTAGGGGGGGTGCGGTGGGCTCCACTGGTTGATTGCTCCAGAAGGCTAAGGACGGTTGACTGGCTGCGGCTCTGGCCCTGGCATTCCCAGGGCAGGCAGGATATCTGGAACTGGGTGTGGGTTGTTTGCCAGGTGACCACAAGCTATTTTACCGGGGTAACCCTGGCTGAGTCATTAGCGATCGCTACCGTAGCGGGTCAAGGTAGGCATCAGGCGATAATAGCTCCAGTGCGCTCAGAGGATACCGATGGAAGGGTGACTACCTATCTGGATTGACTGACTACTAGACTATGGTTTGGGGAGGGTGGGTGGACACCAAAAGAGATTTTTACTGGAAATGCTTAAGGAATCTAAAATACCCTTCATTACTTGAGTGCAATGGTTCCAGTGGGCCAAATCTTCGTACATGCGATCGGGGTTAAACTCTACGTTGTGATGGCGCAGGTTGGGAATATGGGCAAACTCATCGGAGGCTTGAGGCGATATCAGCAACAGCAAAAAGGGTTTTCCGTGGCATTTGGTCTGAAGTTTGTAAATTAAATCCATCACACCGCCGCGATCGCATATTCCTGTTCGCACAAACAGGACCTGGTCACACTGGCGTAGGGTATACCAGAAGCGGTTGGCGCGGGCAGTATAGCGAGCCCGCATGCGTTCATAAACCGGCAACATACCATTCACGGGATCATCCGTGTCTTCCACCTCGTGAGCAAAGGAGAGTCCGGTCCACTTGGTGTGATAAATCCGTCTGGCATCATGGTGGTAGTGCAAGAAGTTGGGATTCCACATATCGTAAAAATCACTTTGGATGATATCGGCAACATCGGCAATGCCAGTGGTGCGGGTCAGGTCAAAGGGAAACGCCGGTCCGTCGTACTCTAGTTTGTACAACAGCATACGTACTGCACAGCGATCGCCCAAAGGTAAAATGGCAACCCGACTAATGGCGGATAGACTGCACCGATAGTCCAACCGCATGGCTGATCGGGCCGGGATTTTGATTCGACTTTCTAACCCATCCTGAGCGATCATCATGGTACGGAAGGGAATATCGGTGTAAAGCAGGTCTTCATAGACCCCTGCTGGCATAGCCTTTAAGGCAGCACGAACCTCCTTCCACATCGGGTGAATTTTATACTCATGATCCGATTGGTTGATGACGTACAAATGGCGATCGCTGCCTTTGAGAAGGCTTAAATGCCCCTCATTAAAAAGTAGTTGGGTCCCCTGCTGAGCAAAGAAATGAAAGACTGGATGAAAAACCAGGTTGGCCGCCGGAGCAATGGTAAGGGGGGTTGCAATGGTGTTGTCATCTTGCACGAATAGAGTAGATACCGTTCCGGTACCTGGGGTTTCCGCCATGTATAAATCTGTTGGTAACTGGGCTACCCGAATCGCCCTTTGTAATGCTGTCCAGTCTGGGGTAAGGGTGTAGGGATAGGGGCTGGTGTTCATGATCCGCAAGCGGTTTTCTGGCTGGCGGACAAACACCAAAAATCCCCCAGGGTCTTGATACAGGAGCTGTTCCTGGCAGCCATGGGAAGGTTGTGGGGTGATGCGATCGGCTTTGGTGAATTCAAAGAGAGTCAGGTCAATCGCCTCATACATTTGATAGTGTCCATCAGTGTTAGGGTGGGCAGGATCAAACCCTAACCCTGACTGCCAGCGGCCTGTGCCATCATCCACTGCCCCTAACCAATCCAACAGGGGAATGCCCCAGGTTAATAGGCGCTGGTGAGTTTCTTGCAGCAATCGATAGTGCTCAGATGAATAGCCACCGTTGGGATAGACAGCTCCGAGCATGGGTACTGCGCCGATCTCCCGCACCAGTTTGACAAGTTGCTGCAAGCCATTTTCAAAGCGGCGCTGGATAGCTCGGTATTGTTGGGGCGAACTGGAGGCCAAGCCTTCATTGCCTAAGGAAAGGGCAATAATCACAATATCCGGTTGTTCGGGGACAACCACCTGGGAAAATCGGGCAATCGTCGAACTGACGTTGGTGCCAATCTCCGATAGGTTAACCAGTTGGTGGCCGTAGTGTTGCTGCAAGGCTCGTCCCAGGTGCCAGGCCCAGCCGCGCAATAACCAAGCGCTACACCCCAGCGCGACCGAACTGCCCAGTACCACCACTTTGACCACTTCCGGGTGGGGGGGCACAACCGGTTGAGGGAGGGGGTTAGCAAAGTAGCCATAGGGGGCAGGCTGAATCGTGCCAAAGAGGCCATCTTCTACAATGATTAAGCTGGGCAGTGGCTGGGCCTCAATTGGCACCCAGCGGTTGGGAGATCCCGGGGTTTCCCATGCGATCTGGCCATCGGCGTCAATCCGCACGTATTTGTAGTCTACTTTGTAGTCCACGGGGCGATCGCCCGATTGGCTCCCTGTCGCATCCTTTAAATCAAGGTCAACCCACCAGAGTGGATAGCGTTCCCGACTTGTACAAAGACGCACAGATTGTGCGACCTCCCATCGGCCCATCGCTGAAGTTGCTCCAACTATGGCGATAGTTTCTCCGGGCTGGGTTACTGCACTAACCTGGAACCGATACATACGCCTCTTCTCTATTCAAATACAATGCCAGATCACATTTTTTGTAGAAGCTAAGAGCACCAGTAGCCCCAGGCTATTTCTCTCCAAATTCGGTTGACTGACAAAACTCTCAACGCTGGCGGCTAGAAGCCGCGCCTAGACAGACAAAACCCGCCTACGCGGGTTATGGGTCAGTCGGCGAAGGCCGGCTTTGTCTGGATAGCAGCGGTTTGAACCGCCGTAAGCCAATGTTTTGTCAGTCAATCAGTCACCAAACTCAGCTTGAATCGAAGTTACCATGTCCTCTCGATCTAGCATGTTTCCGCCAATACCTTGCCCTTAACCTACTTCCCCTCCTTCACAGCAATCCTCGATAACGAAAGTACTTTATATTGTATTTTGTAACAGACATAGGTTTCGCCAGCACCCAATGTTAATCCTATAGAGAGAAATATGAACGAAGTCGAAACGGCGGCTTTTGTGGAAAGAATTGCTTGCATCAGCTGCGGCAGCAGCGAACTCCTAGAGTTGTCCGCTGGGCGGTTCGACGAAGGAGTGCTCAATCGCTTCATTGAAGAAGATCCTTGGGGTGAGCATCCGGCCCCATTCCTGCGAGGACAGCGCTGGTCCTACGTGGCCTGCCAGGATTGTGGACTTGCATTTCATCGCAACATTCTCGCACCAGAGTGGAACGAACGGCGATTCTCTAAGTGGATGTCGCAGGAAGCGATCGAGGCGTTCGAGAAGCGCTTCAAGACGCCTGCCTATGAATTCAGAAAGGCGACAGACTACACGGCGCACGTGCTCCGAATTGAGCAACTGACCCGCGACCTGCGTGGCTCCGACGCACCACGCGTGTTGGACTTCGGTTGTGGCTACGGTGGTTTCTTGTCGATGTGTTCAATGTACGGTTTTGATGCCTATGGCGTGGACAGGTCATCGGCCAGGCGAGACAACAACAGCTTCTCCAAGGTATTTGCCGAGATAGAAGACGTCGTTGGGATGGCGCCGTTCCACGCTCTGACGCTCTTCGAGGTATTGGAACATCTTGACGACCCTCACGGCCTGATGCTGCGGCTGCGCGATCTCCTTTCCACAGGTGGCATCCTGGTGCTTGAGACACCTAACTGTTCGGGTGTGCGCAACATCGAAACACGAGACGACTACAACAAGATTCACCCGCTCGAACACATTAACGGCTTCACACCCGAAACGCTCAAGCTTTTCGCTGCGCGGCTGGGTTTCGTGCCCATTGTCCGGCCGGTTGTCTGCGTCACGAGTGACTTGAGGAAAATCGTAAAGACTGTTGCAAAGCGCCTACTAAGTCCGCTGATGAAGCCGACGACGCAGTTGTACTTTCGCAAGGTTTAGCCCACTCTGCCCACGGCTAAAGTAATGATGCCCAACCTGGCAGTCCAAGGTGAATTTGCAGTTTGGTCAACGGCCTGGCGATCTCCCCCAGAATCCCCAGAATCCTCCAAATCAGCAAGGCGTGGTAAGGATTGACCTGGATCACCAGCATAGCCGTCGCCAGGGGCAGCAACGCCGCAATCCCATAGATATAACATCCACTGGATTGACCTCCGGGTGATCAAACTGCGGCTAGGGCAGTAGGCCAGCACGTAGCCCAACAGGGTGTTCCATAGGGCCAGGGAAAACATGGCCAGCAGCGACAGGGGCCATTCCCTCGATCGCTGCAAGAGCAGGCCAAAAATAATGGCAAGGGAACCCAGGGTATCTGACACCAATAGGTTGTGCAGTTCGAGAGGGACGCTCCAACAGCCAGCGAAGCTGGCTGTTGGAGCGTCCTCAAGCTAAAGGTTAGCCTGTCTACATCTAAATCAGGAGGCTCGTTGCATCAACTCACTGGTGAAGTGTCTCGCGCTAGAATGACTTAATCGCATTTTGCTAGGATGCATGCATGGTGTTACCTGAAGACCTTGCAGAATTAAGTCATTGTTTTTAGCTTAGTCTTCGTACTGAAAAAATGTCTTTAAAGCAATACAACAAATTACGTCGCGTTGGAATGCGGCTTAGTGAAGAAATCCCGAAGAGCTACGGTTTGGAAGAAAGCTTGCCTGAAATCATTCGGGTTTTGGGCATTGGGCAAGGCCGGCAGCTCTTTTTGGAAAACAAAGAAGAGATTAACTTTATAATTGATTTTTATTTATATGAGTTCTTATCAAATGGTCGGACTATGTTGGAGCGATATAGGACTGATCACCCTGATTTAGAACCGATAGAGATTACTTATCTAGACGCAGCTAAGGCTTCTTATACATCGCTGTTTAAAGTAATCAACGTAAACCCAACTGAAAGTAGTGTGACAGTTATTGATTTACTCAGTTCATCTGACCAACCTTTGTCAGTCATCAATGTCAACCTCAGTAAAACTGGAAAACCAGGCTATGTGATTTTTAGTCGCCTATTACCCAACGAACAATTCAATACCTTTTCAGGGATGTACGCAGTATTTGATGAAGGTGGCGATCGTGCGCTCCTTAAACGCTACAAAGTGATGAAAAAACGCGTCAAGTCAGATCGTGAATCTGTACAACGGTTTGTGGCCTGTTTTAAGCTGAACCGCGTCTTAGGGATAACGACCCTATCTCGATAAGGTTGTTTTTTCATCTGACCTAGCTCGCTAATTTCTCCTACCTCGTTGTTAAGCAAGTTGCAAGACTAAACGCTAGACTTAAACGCTCTAGCGCAAATGCAGGCTAACACTGCGTTGGAGCGGCGAGTCAGATAAAATGGTTGTGTGTCTAAGGTTGATCTACCGCCGCTCAACTCTGCCGTTATGCCACAAGTCCTCGGTGGGGACGGTACCTAAAAGCTGCCTAGGGGACAACCATTCACCTCCCTCTCCCTGAAATTCTTGAACTCCTTGATCCTCGTTTAATAGAGGTGTGAGCGTGAGCCTATGCGCTGCGGGGTAGATGCTCTAATGGAATATGCCTAACCCGAGTGACTGTAGCTACAATTAGTAGATGTGGTTGCTGTTCAGTTATGGAATATGAGTGGGATGAAGCAAAACGTCTGGCTAATCTTCGTAAGCATGGAGTAGATTTCGTCGATGTTACCACCGTGTTTGATGGTGATATCGTGACGGTTGAGGACAATCGCTACGATTATGGGGAGCAGCGTTTTGTTACATTTGGTTTACTGCAAGGGCGCGTGATTGCCGTTGTCCATACAGAACGTGAGGACTGTATCCGTGTTATTTCTGCAAGAAAAGCGACGAAATATGAACAACGAATTTACTTCCAGCAACTCTCAAACTGATTGGCAACGATTGGATGCTATGAGCGATGAAGATATTGATTTATCGGATTGCCCAGAGATTACGCCAGAAATGTTTGCTAAGGCGGTAGTGCGGCGGGGTTTACCTGCTACAAAAGCCAAGGCTCAAGTCACGCTCCGCATTGATAGCGATGTGCTGGAGTGGTTTAAGTCTCATGGTCAAGGATATCAAACCCAGATCAATCAGTTGCTACGAGCTTACATGGAAGCGCACCAACAATAGGCTTAGTTGGTGTTGGTTTGGGTGGTGATGATTGCGGCTGCATAACATAGTCCCTGAAGCCGACGGCGCGCTGCGCTGCGCCTCAGCGAGAGCGTTAGACGTAAAGCATAACCATTGACAAATTCAGGTCAGCAAGTAAGGTGTTGTAAGCAAACTAATACACGGAGAGATTGAACGTGACATCGAAGGTTCTGATCACCGGGGCAAGCGGTGGGTTCGGCAAGCTGACTGCGATGTCCCTGCTAGAGCGTGGCCACAAGGTAGTTGCGTCCATGCGCGACGTGGCCGGCAAGAATCGCAAGTCGGCGGAGAACTTTACCGATCTTGGGGCTTCGGTTGTGGAGATGGACGTAACCGAAGACCACAGCGTTGCGGCTGGTGTAGCATGGGCACTTGAAGCATTGGATGGGCTGGATGTCGTCGTGAACAACGCTGGGCTGGGAGTGCTCGGCGTGCAAGAGACATTTACTCCCGAAGACTGGCTGGGGCTCTTCAACGTCAACGTCTTTGGCGTGCAGAGGGTGAATCGGGCGGTACTGCCGCACATGCGGGGGAAGCGGGCTGGGCTGCTCGTTCAGATCTCCAGCTTGCTGGGCCGCATTGCGGTGCCGTTCTATGGCCCCTACAACGCATCGAAATGGGCACTTGAGGCGATGTCCGAAAACTATCGCGTGGAGCTCTCACGTTTTGGGGTTGACGTTGTCATCGTCGAGCCCGGCGGGTATCCGACGACCTTCATCGCCAATCTAATGCGGCCGAGCGACCAGAGTCGGGACACTTCGTTGGAGGGTATGCCCCAAGATGCCCAAGACTTCTTGCACGGTTTCGAGCAGGCCTTAGCAGCGAACCCTGCGCAGAACCCGAAACACGTTGCCGATGCGATCGTGAAGTTAATCGAGACCCCAGCCGGCCAGCGCCCGTTCCGCACCATCGTCGACAAGATGGGCATGGGCGACGCGATTCAGCCTTACAACGAACAACTTGAGAAACTCAGTTCGGCCATCTACGCAGCGTTTGGAATCGATCACTTGAGGGAACTCCAAACGCGGCCATAGCACCAGAACCGTCCCATATCGGCGCAGAGAGGATTGGAAGATGCAGCCGGGTGGTGTTCACCAGGCGTTCCATCTCCCCATAACTGCGTGGCAGCGGACGGGAAAAAGCTGCTGGTGTGGTTCTCAAGGCTATCTGCCGCCGCTGCACTTCAACGATGCGGCTTCGGCTAACTGTGGGAGCGCTCTTTGAAGTTGCTGATTACGGCATTCGGCGTTTGACTAGTTAAGAAAATTGGGGAAGAGATCGCCTTGATCCTAAAGGTAGAAATTGCAAGATTACTCTAGACTCCTCTTCCGCCACAGCTTTCTCTGAGAAAGTTAGAACTGTAGCCTCTATCAAAATCCAGGGAGAGGGCTATGGCCTGCATTCCGCAGTTTGACAGGAATAAAAGATGTGTGATGTTTTAGGCTAAAAGGTGGGGGCCTACTTCCCTTCGTTCACAGCAATCCTCGATAGCGAATGAACATTAAAACCACAGCCCAGGATCCTAAGGTGACTTTGATCGCCACCAGGATATTTAGGATAGGTATAATGCCGCCGCTGATCAGTGCTCCCATTTCTCCGTGGGGCAGTTCTACCCCGGCCAGGGTGACGATAGACAGCAGCACAAATATCAATACCGAAATCTTTTCCCAAATCGCTGTCCGCCAGCGCTGATATATGCCCTGCAGCCAATCTGGGGAAGAGGTCATGGCGATTAAGCCGATGGCGGTGCCCCCCGCTACCCCCGCCGCAAAGCCGCCCCCTGGGGTGAGATGGCCACGCAGGGCTAATTCAATGCCCACCAGGGCAGAAATCGTTGCCCCCAACCGTGCTAGTAGCACCGAGGATTGATCGGGAAATTGGTAAACCTGCCTGAGGGGACGTTCATTCGACAAGAGGAAGTTACAGCCCATAATGGCGATGGTGAACACAATCACCTCGAAGATCGTATCGTAGAGCCGATTTCGCAGAATAATACCCGACACGACGTTGGGTACGCCGCTATCCTGAGCTATGGCATCGACAATGGAGAAGGGTAAGGTCGGGGAAGGATTGGGTATCAATAGAATCTTGATGTAGAAGGCAAGACCGGCAACCAAATAAATCCATTTCATGAAGTCACCTCTCAAACCGCCGCAGAATCGACGTAGCTTAACTGGGCCATAGCGGCTAGGAAATCGCGGTTCATCAGGTCGTAAAGGCGCCGCAATCGAGTCGTGATGTGGTACGGCGGGGTGGAGGAACTGGCAGCGATCGCCCCCAATTCCTCTAGCCCAAAGCCCCGCTCACAGGTGGCGTGAACTTCCTTTTTCATCAGCGCCCGATGCAGGTCTTCTCGATTGCCGTAGGGTACCAGTTCAACCCGCAGGTGATAGTCGCTAAAGGCCCTATTGAGGTGGGTGACCAGTTCCTGTAGTGGGGTGATCTCCGGAGTATCCAACCCCCTTGCCGCCTCAGGGGCTTCGGCATTGAGTACCCCCAACCGGAAAACCAGGGATGACCGCACCGCCACGGCGTAGAGGGTAATCGCCAGGAGGGTGCCAACCAGCGCCTCGGTCAAGGCCACATCTGGAGCCCCCAGGACGGTGTAGACCAGGGCGGCGATCGCCCCCAGGATCCCCCGAATCACCAAGGCATGGTAAGGATTGACCTGGAACACCAGCATAGCCGCCGCCAGGGGCAGTAGCGCCGTAATCCCATAGATATAACTATCCATTGGATGACCTCCGGGTGATTAAACTGCGGCTAGAACAGTAGGCCAGCACGTAGCCCAACATGGTGTTCCATAGGGCCAGGGAAAGCATGGCCAGCAGCAACAGGGGCCATTCCCTCGATCGCTGCAGGAGCAGGCCGAAAATAATGGCAAGGGAACCCAGGGTATCTGACACCGATAGGTTGTGCAGTTTGAACAGCACCGATCGCTGGCTCAACAGAAACGAGGTACCCCAAAACCAAAACACCAAGCCTAAGCCAATACAGCCATAGCTAAACCACTCCATCATGCATCCCCCAAGCGTTTTAGAATATGGGCCAACAACATAAAACCCGCATTACCCACACTTAAAATAATCACACCCACAATCCCTATCATCCAATCGTCTCGCAACACCGAAACCAGTAAAATCATCACTGCGGTCTTCGAGGACACACTGGATAGGGACAGCATGGTTTGCCAAATATCTTGGTTTCGCCAAGCTTCGTAGAGGGGAATCAGTAGGGCCAAAATCATGGCCATTAGCACCAGATCTAAAAAATTCATTGCTATCACCTGCGCTTAACCTGATGAACTTCATACCAGCCATCTTCGTGGTAATTCAAGACCGTGGTTTTGGGTGTAAAGGTAATCAGAAAAATATCCAGGAACACCTGCCCTGGGGAACGGCGACCCTGGACCCGCTCCATGACAATTTCCTCCTCCGTGTGGGGTTGTAGGATTAGTTGAACCGCTTCCCCATAGGCCTGGGGAATGGCCACAATGATTTTACCCAGCCCCCAGAGCAGATCTCTGAAGCGGGTTTTAGCTACGGAACTGCGGGGTAATAGTAGGGCAATGGTCACGCCTATAAGAATATTGGCAAGACTAAAATTAGCGGTCAACAGAAACCAAATCACCAATCGCAAGATCAGGTCGCCCATTATGCTAGTGCCATCCAAAATAGCAAGATTAAATTCAAACCCATGAAGCCCATCAAATGATCGAATTCTTCTAACATTCGAGGCAGCTTGATTTCAAGATGACGAAAAATTATCCAGTAGGCTATCCATCCCAGGCCGATGGTGACCAAGGGTTTAAGGATATTGTCCCAACTATAGGCATCGTAATAGACTACATTGGCGGCAAATAGCCCCCCCACTAGCAGCAGCATCGCCACCCAAAAACCGGATGGCTGGGCCGGGGAAGAAGCGGATACCTGGGGTTGATGGGGTAGAAAGATAAACTTTGCAAAGGAAATTGCCGTTCCTAAGGCGGCAATATTCATGCCAATCACTTGCCAGGGGCGTAGATTTTCCATGGTCAGCACCTTGGCCCCGTAGCCCGACAGTAGGGGAAACCCGGAAATCGAAAAACTGGCGATGGCCAGGGCAATCCAGATCGGGGTGTAGAGGGGCAGCTGTTGCAGCTTCTTGAGATTGCGACTGGGCAAGGTGCCCACAATCAAAAACAGTGCCGCCTTGACCAGGCCATGGGTTAGGGCATAAAAGCCCCCCACCTCCGGTGCCGCCAGAATAAACCCCAGTTGGGAAACCGTATGAAAGGCGAGCATGCGCTTGGCATCCTTTTCAACCACGGCATAGCCCACCCCCAGCACCGCCGTTCCCACCCCAAAAATCCGCACCAGGGGATCGATCTCCTCTAGCAGCAAGGCACAGCGTACCAGGGGCAAGACGGCGGCCTTCACCACAATTCCCGACATCAGGGCAGACACAGGGGCATCGGACTCGGAGTGGGTGAGGGGGAGCCATAGCCCCGATACAAAAATGCCACCCTTGACTAACAACCCTAAAAATATCAAGGCAGTTGCCTCGATGGGAGCCCCCCGCAATCCGGAAAAATAGAAAGAGTGGTGGGTTTGATAGACCAACGCCGCACCGACAAGATAAAACAACATCGCCACATTGCTGACAAACAGGTAGCGCAGCCCCACCCAAATAGAGCGATCACTACGGGAATAGACAATCAGCAAAAATGCGGCAATACTAATGACCTCTAAGGCTACGTATAGGCTGATGAAATCAGAACAGGCAAAGCAAGCATTGACACTGCCGTGTAAAATCAGGGTTTGGGCATAGAAAAAAGGTGTCTTGGTGCTGCTCCAGCAGTAGAAAATTACCGCCGCTGTCACCAGGCCATTGGTAATAATAAAAAACCCCGTCAACGGGTCAATAATTAAGCTCACTCCAAAATGATCTAGCAGTCCCAGCGTTACTGTGTCTGGGGCGCGAAGCACCTGGGTAGCATAGGCTACAGAGGCGAGGGTCCCCGCCAGGGCCAGAGGACGATCGCAGCGGGGCAGCAAGTAAATCAGAAAGCCTACCAGAAAGGGTAGGGCAATCCAGCATAGGGTTAGGGTAGTCTGGCTAAGCATCGCCTCAGTAGTCATGGGGTGTTAGCTTTTTCGATTTCGCTGGTTTCCAGAGTGGGATTATCCTGGGCTAATTTCATTACTCCCACCAGCATCAACGCCTGAATCGAGAGACCTATGACGATGGCCGTCAGAATCACAGCCTGGGGTACCGGGTCAGCATAGGCGACCGGGCGATCACCGACAATTGGCGCAAACAGACCGTTTCTAGACGCCACAACAACGTAATAGCCAATCACCCCCGTACTCATAACATCCATCGAAATAATCTTCATCACCAGATTTTTTTTGAAGATAATGCCGAAAAACCCAAACAGGACGGTGGCAAAGACAAACGCTTCTAACACGGTAATCATCACTCCCAATTGAACAGGATCTGAAGCTAAGACTGACATCGTCAACAGAGGCTCTACCTTGCCACGACAATCCTCACCACCGCAGGAAAAATATCACCTACTTTGAAGTAGGATCACCCGGGCTGAAACCCTTAGGAATCTGATAATTCATGCAGGCGAATCACGAGTAAAGTTTCTGACTTACTTTTGCCCCGTTACCCATAGCTACAGCTGCAGAATAATTAAATTGTTGGACTCTTCCGGCTTAAGTATGCTTAATTGCCCTAGGACGACCTAAAAGTACTGCTATGCAAGGCTTTTAGCGAAAAAATAAGTCTTTAGAGTTCTTTTTGCAGGACTTAAGGCTTGTAAGCATTGGTATAATAGGGTTTTAAG
>JBEIGU010000007.1:0-55663 GCA_040381765.1 Leptolyngbya sp. | reverse complement strand
TTCGTTTGAGTCCTTTGCGTCCCCAAAATCCCCCAATTCTGGTGGATTTTGAAGGGTTCGGCTCCCCCGGAATTGGGGGCTGGGGGGCAGTTTGTCGCTGATTGGGTTAGATTTGATCACTTGTGTGTACACCGTAGCTTGCCAAGGGGGGGCAGGGGGGGTGCTCACATCGCACTTTACCCGAGTGAAATCCGCTATAGGAGGAATAGGATTACAAATAATCAGCACTAATATAATATAATTTCAGTCGTTTAGTTCAGGGCACCAAGCTGATCCCTAACGTTAATCCTTGCTGTGAAACCTGGTTGACTGAGAAAACATTGGCTTACGGCGGTTCAAACCGCTGCTATCCAGACAAAGTCGGCCTTCGCCGACTGACCCATAACCCGCGTAGGCGGATTTTGCCTGTCTAGGCGCGGCTTTTAGCCGCCAGCGTTGAGAGTTTTGTCAGTCAACCAACTGTGAAACTTCAATAGCCAGGTGCTGGGGGGTAAGACTGAACAATTAGGTGTCTCACTCTATCGAAAACCGCTATACCCTGGGCAAAGCTATGGCAGTAAACCTCACTGGCGTTAAAAGATATTTATATATTAGGGCTTGGAGCTTGGCGGTGGAAAGTCTTGGAAAGGTCTTGAGGAAATCTTGAGCCTATAGGGGGTTTTTGTTAAGGATAGATTCCCAAGCATTTACAAAACTAGGATTTTGACCATTGGTAACGGGGGAGGACGGAACCTGGGGCATCGCCCTAGGTCGGTTAGGACTGCCATTGCAAATAGGGCAGGCGGGTGGCGGTGGCGCGAATGGCGGGGGTATTGGCCACCAGTTGGCCGCAGGCATCCCAATTACCCTCCAGGAAAGCCTGGCGTACCCCGGGGGGAATGGCGACGGGGGCGGTGAGGGCCCCACAACGGAGCTCCAGGCGCTGCAGATCCAGGCTGAGGGGTTGGCTGGGTTGGGCCGCCAGGGTGGTCTGGATCTGGGTAATCACCTCCGGGCTGGCGGTAAGGCAGGGAACGCCGATCGCCAGGCAGTTACCAAAGAAGATCTCCGCGAAACTTTCCCCCAGGATGGCCTGGATGCCCCAGCGGGCGATCGCCTGGGGGGCATGTTCTCGGGAGGAGCCACAGCCAAAGTTACGATTTACCACCAGAAGGGTGGCTCCCTGGTACTGGGGTTGATCAAAGGGATGGGCACCGCCCAGGGCGGCCCGATCGTCGGCAAACACCTCAGCCCCCAGCCCATCAAAGGTAATCGCCTTGAGGAAGCGGGCCGGGATGATGCGATCGGTGTCAATGTCATTGCCCACCAGGGGAATGGCGGTACCGGAAATCAGTTCGATGCGTGACATGGCAGGACTCCTTCGGGGATCTACCGATCCATGGACCATCTCACCATTATTACAGCCTCGGGAACTTCTACCACCTCAGTAGCTGACGGTCAGCCCATTGCTGGCGGTCAGGGTGAGGCTGGCCCCACAGAGGTTGAGGTTGGAGAGGTCCAGGGGCAGATAACCCTGGCCCAGATCCACCCGCACCGGGGCCTGGCACTGCCCCGGCTCCAGGGTAATTTGACGAGCCTGGCCAGGGGGCAGGGCGGTACCCAGGACATTGCGGCCCGCCACCTGCAGGGACTGGAGGGCCACCGTGCCCTGGTTGATCACCTGCAGCTGCTGGGAGATGCGGGCATAGTTGATCACACAGACATTGCCGTAGCCCTGATGGGGACCGCAGCCCGCCCCGGTGTGGCTCCAGGTCGGCGAAAAGATGGCGGTGCGGTGGCCCCGGTCGGGCACCCCGTCATCCACGATCAAATCTAGCACCACCTGTTGACCGGTGCGGGAGCCATAGGCGATGTTCTCCCCTGCTCGAGTGTAGGGCACTCCGGCCCGGGTCAGTCGCTGGCCCGGGTCACTACCATCGGAGCCCTGGTGCCCCACCCGGCCCTGGGCCTGATCCTGGGCGTGGGCCTGGGCCGCCTGGGCCACCGCCGCCGATGACTCCAGGGGAGCTACAGCGGATTGCCGGGTCAGGGCGGAGATCGCCTCCCGCACCGCCGTCTGTCCCTCCTGGGTAATAATCCGGCAGTTGGGCCCACAGCCATCGGTAATGTGGCCCTGGCTATCCATACTGGCCAACCGCGCCTCCAGCAGGGGAATATAGCTGGCGGGGTTTTGCCGCACCCGGTTTTGCTCCACCAGAATGTCCCGCTCCAGGTCCGGCCAGTTGGCGGTTACCTCCGGTACCGGGGAAACAACTGGACTACCCCCTACCTGGGCCAGGATACCCGAGCGACAGGCCCAGGGTAGCAGGCCCAGGGCAGCAACCATCAGCCCCCAGGGAAACAGTCTCAACCTGACCATGGTTTTCTCTCCATCACCCCATCACCCCATCCCAAGCTCAGGGCACCAACTCCGCCACCAATTTGGCCTCAAATACCTGTTCAAAGTAGCTCTTTTTATAGCCCAGGTTCCACAGCTCCGAGGCGCAACCCTCCCCGGGGTGGGCCGGTTGCAGCGCCAGGTGCAGCACCTGGACCTCGACATCAAAGCTGGCCCGGATGCCTTTCACCGCCCCCAGGCCACGGCGATCGAGGGCCACCGCCACCCGTAGTAAAGCGCTCAGCTGGGTGACCAACTGGCGGTGGTAGCGGGTGGGCAGATTACGAAAGTTATCATGTTTCTTTTTAGGACCGCTCTTGCGGTGATAGCGGGCAATGTTGGCGATCACCTCCAACTCAATTTCGGTATAGCCCAGTAGTTCCCCATGGCGAATCAGGTAGTAGGAGTGTTTGTGGTGGGCGGAGTGGCTGACGAAATGGCCACAGTTATGCAGGAGGGCGGCGGCCCACAGTAGTTCCTGCTCATCGCCGCTCCAGGTGTGCAGACTGCCCCAGGTCTGCTCAAATAGATCCATGGCGAAGCGGGCCACCCGCTCCGATCGCTCCAGGTGGACCTTATACTTGTGGGCGGTCTTCAGCACATGGCGCTGCCGCACCGACTGCTGGAACTGCATGCGGTCTTCGATCAGCCCATGGGTGAGCATCCAATCTACCACCACCCCTTCCCGCAGGGCCCGCTCACAGACGGTGACGCTGGGGGCCCCCAGCAGCCCCATGGCCTCGTGCAGGATCACCGCCCCGGCCACGATGATCTCCGCTCGCCGGGGCACCATCTCCGGCAAGGCCAGGCGTTCGGCGTAGCTGGCCCGGCGCAGATCCTCTAGCAATTGGGTCAGTTCGGCGTAGGTAAACTGAAAGCCGTTGAGGGGATCGGGCACCACCCCCAGCCGCCGATGGGCTATCAAAATGGCTAGGCACTCGATGGTGCCGGAGGTGCCAATCAACCGTAGGGTTTCGGTGGGGGCTAATTGCTGCTTGAGCTCCTGCACCGGCACCTCCAGCATGCCCCGCACGTAGGCCTGGAGAGCGGTAAATTCTGCCTCACTGATGGGGTTGGTGGTGACCAACTGGGCGGTGAGGCGCACCGCCCCCACCTTAGTGCTACTCAGGTGACGGTGGGGTTCACCGGTGCCCAGGATTAACTCCGTAGAGCCTCCGCCAATGTCAATAATGGCGTGGGGTTGCCCCTGGAACTCAACAGTGGACAGCACTCCCAGATAAATGCGGCGGGCCTCCTCCGGGCCGGAGATTAGGTTGACCGCCAGCCCCACCTCCTGCTGGATGCGCTCTAGAAAGGCGGCCCCGTTGCTGGCCTCCCGCACCGCACTGGTGGCCACCGCCAGCACTGCCTCCGCCTGGAAGCTGGCGGCGATGGCACAGCAGCGCTTGAGGGCGGCGATCGCCCGCTCCATGGCCGCCTCCGTCAGTTCCCGGGTGTGTTCGTTAAAGTTCCCCAGGCGAACGGTTTCTTTCTCCCGGTCAATGATGCTAAAAGCCGGCAAGTCTGGCTGGATTTTCACCACCACCATGTGGATGGAGTTGGTGCCCAAATCAATGGCGGCCAGGATGCGCTCTCCCTCAATGGCCGCTGGCCTGGGCCTGAAGTCTGAAAAATAGGTCATCCGTTTCACCGCACCCGACACCGGGGTTAGTCCTACCATCGCTGCCTCCCACCTGCTGATTAAAGTTTACCGAGGGTCGAGATGCCCCGGCCAGGAATCCGCCCTGGGGCACAAGAAACTTTATCTTGGCAGGGTTGGCGAGTGGGGAGTGGGGAGTGGGGAGTGGGGAGTGGGGAGTGGGGAGTGGGGAGTGGGGAGTGGGGAGTGGGGAGTGGGCCGGTGCCTTTCTTGATTAGGGGAGGACGAATATGGATTAGTTCAGGGGAAAGGTTGATTTGGCCATCCCATTTCCTGATTAGGGGAAGGCGAATGTAGATCAATTCAGGGGAAAGGTTGATTTGGCCATCCCATTTCCTGGTTAGGGAGGGCCAAAGATAGGAAAAACTTTGAAAAAAGCTGGTAAGAGGAAAAAATTTATTATCAATGGCGTACCAAAGATAAGAATCTCCTTCAGAAAAATTGGTTTTACCAAGGAAAACCTTATGAATGGCGCGCTAGAGATAGGAATCTCCTTGGGAGAATCTAGTTTTGTCAAGGAATTTGTTATGAATGGCCCTTTTTCCCTAAGCTCCTAGCCCCCGATCCGGGTGCAGGGGATGGAGAGAAGAAGGGTCCTAGAGTGGGCCCCGGAAAGGGTGAATATCGCCTATCCTACTTCTACCTGGTCTATGGAGAGACGATAAGCATGACAGACCAACCCGATTGCCACCCACCGGAACCCTCCGCCTCAAGCCCGTCGATGCCGGGGGAAAAGAAAGTATGGTCAACCCCCAGGCTCTTGCGTTTACCCCACCACAACTACCAAGAGGAGTTTCGTGTGCTGGGGGCATCCTCGGTCCTCAGTGTGTTGTTGGTGCCCCCCTCCAGTGCCCGTACCATCCTCGACTCCAATTTCCTCTGACCCCATTCCCCCCTGATCCGGTCACCCCCCTCCTACCATTGCAGTTTGTTACCTTTTTCCCTACGCTTCAATCAAGGTTTGTTCATCACCATCAGCCATACCAGCAGGAAAGGGGCATCGTCTATGACCGCGGCACCGCATCAACCTCCTCAGTCCGCTCCAGCCCTGGACCGGGCTAGTTTAGAAACCCTCCTCACCACCCCGTCGACGCCTGTGAAAAATTGGACCATTGAGGATAGCGAAGAGTTGTATCGGATTGATAGTTGGGGCCATCCCTACTTTTCCATCAATGCCGATGGCCACCTGACGGTTTCCCCCCGGGGCGATCGGGGTGGCTCCCTGGACCTATTTGACCTGGTGCAGTCGATCCAGCGCCGTAATCTGCACCTGCCCCTATTAATTCGCTTTTCGGATATTCTGCAGGACCGCATTGAGCGGATTAACGCCTGCTTCGCCAAGGCGATCGCCCGCTACAAGTACGGCGGCGTCTACCGGGGGGTGTTTCCGGTCAAGTGTAACCAGCAACGGCAACTCCTGGAGGACGTAGTCCGGTTTGGCAAGCCCTACCAGTTTGGCCTGGAGGCCGGATCGAAACCCGAACTGTTAATTGCCCTGGCCACCCTCGACACCCCCGGGGCCCTGCTGATCTGCAATGGCTATAAGGACCGGGATTATATTGAAACCGCCATGCTGGGCCAGCGCCTGGGGCAGCAGCCGATCATTGTGATCGAGCAAATGAATGAGGTGGAGCTGGCGATCGCCGCCAGCCAGCGCCTGCAGATTCGTCCCGTGTTGGGGGTGCGGGCCAAGCTCAGCACCAAGGGCAGTGGCCGCTGGGGGATTTCGGCGGGGGACCGGGCCAAGTTTGGCCTCACTGTGCCCGAGATCCTGACGGTGGTGGACCGGCTACGCCAGGTGGACATGCTGGACTGTCTACAACTGCTGCACTTCCACATTGGCTCCCAAATCTCCGCCATCAGTGTGGTCAAGGAGGCCCTGCGGGAGGCCAGCCGCATCTACGTGGAGCTAGCCCAACTGGGGGCCGCCATGGGCTACCTGGACGTGGGGGGAGGCCTGGCGGTGGACTACGACGGCTCTAAAACCAATTTTTATGCCTCCAAAAACTACAGCACCCAAAACTACGCCAACGATGTGGTGGCGGAGGTGCAGGAAGCCTGTCGGGTGAAGGGGGTGGCGGTGCCCACCCTGGTGAGTGAGAGTGGCCGGGCGATCTCCTCCCACCAGTCGGTGCTGGTGTTTGATGTGCTGGGCACCAGTGATGCTCCGGTCCAGGAGGATCTGGTGGTGCCCGGTCCCGAGGATCACACCATCCTGCGGGAGCTCTACGAGATTTACCAAAACCTCACCCCCACCACGGTGCAGGAGCTCTACAACGATGCCCTGCAATTTAAAGAAGAAACCATCAGCCTGTTTAACTTTGGCTACCTCAGCCTGTCGGACCGGGCCCGGGTGGAGCGACTGTTTTGGGCCTGTTGTCGCAAGGCCCTGGCGGTGATGCAGGATGCCGAGTACGTGCCGGAGGACATCGCCGAGCTTAACCAGAGTATGGCCTCCATCTACTACATCAACCTGTCGGTGTTCCAGTCCATGCCCGATGCCTGGGCGATCGATCAACTGTTTCCGATCCTGCCCATCCACCGTCTCAACGAGACCCCCTCCTGCCGGGGCACCCTGGCGGATCTAACCTGTGACAGCGACGGTAAGATCACCCAATTCATTGACCTGCGGGATGTGAAACACGTGCTGGAACTGCACCCACTGCAGCCCGATCAACCCTACTACCTGGGCATGTTTTTGGGGGGAGCCTACCAGGAAATCATGGGCAACCTGCACAACCTGTTTGGCGACACCAATGCGGTGCACATCCACATGACCCCCAAGGGCTACCAGGTGGAACACGTGGTTAAGGGGGACACCATGACCGAGGTGCTGGGCTACGTCCAGTACGATGCGGAGGACATGATTGAGAATATCCGGCAGCGATCGGAGCTGGCCCTCCACGATAACCAGATCACCCTGGAGGAGTCCCAACTGTTGCTGCAGCACTACGAGCAAAGCCTGGGGCAGTATACCTACTTGAGTTAGGCAATTGGGGGGGAAGGGAAGGAGTCAGTGATCAGGAGTCAGTAATCAGGAGTCAGTAATCAGGACAACTCAGTGGATCTATACAGAGTCCCCTCCCCCCTCCCCCTCCTAGCTTTGACCCATCAGGGCCTGGGCGGTGGCCAGGCTGTCGGCCTGGTCGGGGGGCTTGTCCTGGCGCCAGCGCAGAATCCGGGGGAAGCGGACGGAAATGCCAGACTTATGGCGGGTGGAGGGGGCAATGGCCTCAAAGCCGATCTCAAACACCTGCAGGGGTTGTACCGATCGCACCGGCCCGAACCGCTCCAGGGTGTGGCGTCGAATCCAGCGGTCTAGTTCTTCGATCTCCCGGTTATCGAGGCCGCTGTAGGCCTTGGCAAAGGGTACCAGCTCCGAGCCCTGCCAGAGGGCGAAGGTATAGTCGGTAAACAGGTTGGCCCGCTTACCGCTGCCCGCCTGGGCATAGATCAGCACCCCATCCAGGCTCATGGGGTCAAGTTTGTACTTCCACCAGTAGCCCCGCTTGCGCCCCACCAGGTAGGGGCTGGCCAGGGCCTTGATCACCAGCCCCTCCGCCCCCCGTTGCCGGGCCTGGTCGCGCTGGGCGGTGAGTTCCGCCAGGGAAGTGAAGCGGAGGCTGGGGGAGGGGTGCAGGTGGGGGTGAGGGTGGCGCTGCAGTAGATCCGCCAGGCGCTGTTGGCGGTCCTGCAGGGGGTGGGGGCGCTGGTCCTGCCCGGCCTCCTCCAGCAGGTCGTAGGCGATGAAGTGGACTGGGTAGTCGCTGAGTAGTCGCTTGCCCACCTGTTTGCGCCCCAGGCGTTTTTGCAGGTGGTTAAAGGGCAGGGGCCGGTCCCCCTGCCAGCAGAGCAGTTCGCCATCCATCACCACGCCGTTAGGAAAGCTGGCCAGGGCCTCGACGATCTCGGGGAACTGGGGGGTGATCAGATCCTCCCCCCGGGACCAGATAAACACCTGGTCAGCCCGGCGAATCACCTGGGCGCGGATGCCATCCCACTTCCACTCTGCCAACCAGTCGCTGCAGGGGTCGGGGGTGAACCGGTCCAGCTCCAGGGAGCTGGCTAGAAAGAAGGGGTAGGGCTGGCTGGGGGGGGCGGCGGTGGGGCTGGGTTGGATCAGGGCCTGATAAAACTCCAGGCTGGGGGTAAACTCCCCCATTAGGCGGTGGGCCAACACCGCCTCCTCCAGGCCGGTGGCGGCGGCCAACCCCTTAATCACCAGTTTCTCCGAGACCCCCACCCGAAAGGCCCCGGTCAGAATCTTGTTTAACACCAAAATCTGATCGGGGTCGAGGCCAGCCCACCAGGAAAGAATCAGGGCCTGGCGCTGGCTGTCATCCTGGGCCGCCTTCACCTGGGGAATGATGCTTTCCATCCACTGGTGTAGGGGCAAGTCGAGCCGGGGGGCGGGGGGCAGGGGGGCGTGGCGCAGCAGCAGGGCAATCACCTCGGCGGAGTCCCCCACCTGGGCGTAGCAGTCTTGAAACAGCCACTCCGGCAGATCGCTCACCGCTAAAAAGGTCTGGCGCAGTAGGCGGGCGGTGACGGTGCGGCGTCGGGTTTTGCCCAACAGCAGGTAGAGGGCCCACCCCTGATCGGCGGGGTGGGCGGTTTGGAAGTAGGCCTGCAGCGATCGCACCTTGGCGGTGGTGGCGGTGGTGGCATCCAGGGCTTGAAACAGCTGGGTAAAACCTTCCATGGCCGAGATTCGCCGGTCCCCTAAGCTGGCACCGCCGCTGGCGACAGGGTGAGCACCTCCACCCCGGTTTTGGTGACCGCCACGGTGTGTTCAAACTGGGCCGACAGGGAGCGATCTACGGTGAGGGCGGTCCAGCCATCGGCGAGGATTTCCGCCTCGTGGGAGCCCAGGTTAATCATCGGCTCAATGGTGAACACCATGCCGGGCCGCAGTTTTTTGCCCTTGCCCCGCACCCCATAGTGGGGAATCTGGGGGGCGGCATGGAAAATGCGATGCACCCCATGGCCGACAAAGTCCCGCACCACCGAAAAGCCCTCCGCCTCGGCATACTCCTGGATAGCGGCGCCAATATCCCCCACTCGGGCGTCGGGCCTAACCACCTCGATACCCCGCCACAGGCACTGCTCGGTCACCTCCACCAGGCGCCGCACCCGGGGCGATACCTCCCCCACCAGGAAGGTACGGGAGGTGTCGCCGTGGTAGCCCTCCACGATGGGGGTGACATCGATGTTGATGATGTCGCCATCCCTGAGGATCTGCTCCGCCCGGGGAATGCCGTGGCAGATCACCTCGTTAACACTGGTGCAGATCGACTTAGGGAAGGGCATCACCGCCCCGGCATAGCCCAGGGGGGCGCTTTTAGCTCCCCGCTGTCGGGTCCAGTCCTCCGCCAGGTCATTGAGCTCCAGGGTGCTGACCCCCGGCTGGACAAAGGGGGTGAGGTAGTCTAGAAGCTGGGCCCCCAGCTGACCGGCCTTGCGCATTTTCTCTAACTCCCGGCTGGATAGCAGGGTAATGACGTCCGCGGGTTGCTCAACTTGGGGCAGGGTCATGGTAGAAAACGGCAAATGTAGGAACCAATTTTCAGTATAGCCCTAGCCCCGGCTAGCCGGGCGGACTTTGGAGCCCTAGCCATTGCTTCCGACCCCACCCCTTGGTAAGTTGGTAAGGCTATGACCCACCCGCCCCTGCACCATCGCCATCTCTACCAGGAATTGCAGCAGCCCGCCGACCAGGTGAACCTGGCCCGGGCCGCCCTCTACGTAGCCCAGGAGGAGTACCCCGATCTATCGGTGCCCTTCTACCTCAGCCAGTTGGATGCCCTGGCCAGGGATCTGGGCCGGCGCCTGCCCAGCGATCGCTACCCCCTGCGCCTGATCCGCGGCATCAATGATTACCTGTTTGATCACCTGGACTTTGCCGGCAACGATGAGGACTACTATGACCCCCGCAATAGCTTCCTCAACGAGGTATTGCAGCGGCGTCTGGGCATCCCCCTCACCCTTTCCCTGCTCTACCTGGAGCTGGCCCAGCGGGTGGGGCTGGCCATGGCGGGGGTAGGGCTGTCGGGGCATTTTCTGATCCGACCCACCGGCGAGGATCTGGGGGTTTTCGTTGATCCCTTCCACCAGGGGGAGATTTTGTTTGAGCAGGATTGCCAGGCGTTGCTGCACCAGCTGCTTGGGGCCAAGGCCCCCCTCGACCCCCGCCACCTGGAGCCCGTCCGCCCCATCGTCTGGATCCTACGGATGCTGAGTAACCTGAAGATGATCTACCTGAACCAGCACCAGCGGTCTAAGGCTCTAGCCGCCATCGATCGAATTTTGTTGATCCAGCCCACAGCGGTATCGGAGTGGCGCGATCGCGGCCTGATCTATTACCAGAATGGTGACCTGGAGTTGGCCCGTCTCAACCTAGAGCGCTACCTGTACCAGGATCCTGAGGCCAGGGATGGAGGGCAGATTCGTCAGGTGATTATCCAGATCGAGCAGCAGCGGGGAGAGGGGTAAAAATTTAGGTTGGTTAATTCCCACCCTAAACCTCTCCCCCTACTGGTCTAGTCGGCCAATGGCCAGCCATCGATCGCAGATCCCTAAGTTAATTAACGGATGTATTCCTTGAGGATACTATTCCGATTAGGGTGGCGCAGCTTCCGCAGGGCCTTGGCCTCAATCTGGCGGATACGCTCGCGGGTAACATTGAAAATTTGGCCAATTTCCTCTAGGGTCTTCATCCGGCCATCATCTAGACCGTAGCGTAGTCGCAGAACGTCCCGTTCTCGGGGGCTGAGGCTACCCAGCACACTTTCCAAATCTTCCCGCAGTAAGCTCTTGGAGACCTGATCTTCAGGGGTTTCACCGTCAGACTCAATGAAGTCACCGAGGCGAGAGTCCTCTTCCTTACCAATGGGAGTTTCTAGGGAAATGGGGAGTTGGGCGGATTTGGCAATAAAACGAAGTTTTTCGATGGTCATCTCCATGCGGGTGGCGATTTCCTCCTCCGTTGGCTTCCGACCTAACTCTTGGGAGAGCAGCTTGGTGGTTTTTTTAATGCGAGAGATGGTCTCGTAGAGGTGAACTGGCAAGCGAATGGTGCGGGACTGATCGGCGATCGCCCGGGTAATGGCCTGGCGAATCCACCAGGTGGCGTAGGTAGAAAACTTGTAGCCCTTCTCGTGATCAAATTTTTCGGCGGCGCGGATCAACCCCAGACTACCCTCTTGAATTAAATCCTGGAAGGATAGACCACGGTTCATGTACTTCTTGGCGATGGATACCACCAGGCGAAGGTTAGATTGAACCATCCTATCCTTAGCCCGTCGGCCAATGTAGAGGCGACGACGAAAACTGGCCAGAGTAAAATCAGCACCCTCGTCTTGGCCAACCGCATCAGCCCATTCTCGGTCTTGGGGAGATCGCTGCAGGGCATCTATCAGGTCTTCTCGGATGCGCTCTAGCTTCAGTAGATCAGCAATCTTACGAGCGAGCTCGATTTCTTCCTCTGCTCTTAGTAAGCGAATACGACCAATTTCCTGTAAATAGAGTCGAATCGAGTCTTCAGTGTAGTGACGTTTTTTAGTTTGAGCTCGACGGCGAGTGGTTTTACCCTTGGATGCTTTGGCGTCAGCTTCGTCATCGTCTTCCTGAGCAATAAAGTTCTCGTCCCCATCGGTATCCATCAGTAACTCGAGATCAACCTCGGGATCCATGGTTTCGAGCAAATGGTTTGCTTGGGTCATGCCGCGATCCTCATGCTCCTTAAATTCAAAACAAAACTGTGATGAGCAGACTAACGATTGCAAAAGATACATAAATAAATACCAAGCCCAGGGCCCAAGCTAGGACCAAAAGGCAGTGGAACAGATCACCCTGAGGTAGGGCCTATTCCTAATCGTTGATCATCTCAGCTCTCTCCGCTCATCAGTTAAAACTCTGGGAAAATCCCCAACCTGTGATGGTTTAAGGGAAATAGACCACCACGGATGGACTTCACTACCCATCAATGGATGATTACCACCCTTCAACTTTGTCTAATTTTAACCGTAATTCAATGGGATGTACCACCCCCCTTGGCATTTATGCGGAATAGCTATAGGCATGGATAAGCCTGACGCCCAACCGGGAACTGATTCAAGTTGCCCCAATCTGGCGCCAGAGTACGGGAGTCTTCGATGGTTGAAGTCAGGCATTTAATGGCATGGCTTTGGGACAACCTGGGGGATTGTGGAGAAAATCTTAAGCGAATTCCCTGGCCCAAACCTAAATAAGCGGTTTTTGAAGCATCCCTATGCCCGTGTGGAGCAGATAATAAATTTGTCCATAGCGGACTTTAGGCGGGTGAGGGTTGGTCGGCCAACTGCTGGAAAGGTTTTCAGGGCTGAAGATATACCCCCTCGGCGGAAAGCTACTATGGGTAGGACAACCCTTCCCTCGATCAGGAGATACTTCCATGCCAAATGGTAAGCCAAACATTCTCATTCTCTGGGGCGACGACGTCGGCTGGTGGAATATCAGCTACAACAGTCGTGGCCAGATGGGCTATCGCACCCCCAATATTGACCGGGTGGCCAATGAAGGGGTGGCCTTTACTGATTATTACGCCCAGCAAAGCTGTACCGCTGGACGAGCCGCCTTTATCTGCGGCCAAAACCCGATTCGTACTGGCCTCACCAAGGTGGGCATGCCCGGTGCCGATGTCGGCCTACAAAAGGAAGACCCCACCATTGCTGAACTGCTGAAGCCTCTGGGCTACACCACTGGCCAGTTTGGCAAAAACCACCTGGGGGATAAGGACGAATTCCTCCCCACCATGCACGGTTTTGATGAATTCTTTGGCAACCTGTACCACCTCAACGCGGAGGAGGAGCCTGAGGATGCAGACTATCCGAAGGATCCTGCCTTTAAGGAACGCTTTGGCCCCCGGGGGGTGTTGCACTGCTGGGCCGATGGCCAGGGCGGTCAGCGGATCGAAGACACCGGTCCCCTGACCAAGAAACGGATGGAAACCGTTGACGATGAAGCCACCCACCATGCCCTCAATTTCATTGACAAGAGCCACCGGGAGGGTAAGCCGTTTTTCCTGTGGTATAACACCACCGCCATGCACTTCCGCACCCACTGTGCCGACAAGCACAAGGGTAAGAGCGGCCAGGGCGACTACAACGATGTCATGGTGGCCCACGATGAGCACATCGGTGAAATGCTCAATAAGCTAGATGAGTTGGGGATTACCGAAGACACCATCGTCATGTACTCCACTGACAATGGCCCCCACTACAATACCTGGCCTGACGCCGGTATCACTCCCTTCCGCAGTGAGAAGAACACCAACTGGGAAGGCGGTTGGCGGGTGCCGGCCTTCGTGCGCTGGCCCGGTAAGTTCCCGGCGGGTTCGGTGCTAAATGGCCTGGTGACTCACCAGGATTGGTTACCCACCCTGCTGGCTGCCGCTGGCGTGCCGGATGTTAAGGAGCAGTTGTTGAATGGCTATGCCGCTGGCGATCGCAGCTACCGGGTCCACCTGGACGGCTTTAACATGTTGCCCTACTTCAGTGGCGACACCCAGGAAAGCCCCCGCAAGTCCTTCTTCTACATTAGTGACGATGGCGACATCCTGGCCATTCGCTACGAGGACTGGAAGGTGGTGCTGATGGAGCAGCGGGCCAAGACCTTGCAGTGCTGGTTTGAGCCCTTTGTGTCCCTCCGTGCTCCCAAGATCTTCAACCTGCGCCGGGACCCCTTTGAGCGGGCCGATGAAAACTCCAATACCTACTGGGATTGGGTGATCACCCATGCCTACCTGATCTACGGCATGCAGGGGCTAGTGGCCCAACAGATCGAGGCCTTCCAGCAGTTTCCGCCACGGCAAAAACCCGCTGCCTTTAACCTGGATGTGGTGATGCGCCAGCTAGAGGAATCCAGCGGCGGTCGTAACCACTAACCCCTGGGCTGCTTCGGCAGAGAAGATCAGAACCGGCCCCCATTGGAGGCCGGTTCTGCTTAGGGGGATACTGAGTTGGGAGCGATGCTAGCCGATCCGCAACAGTTCCACGTCAAACAGTAGGGTGGCATTGGCAGGAATAACCCCGCCCGCCCCCCGGCTACCGTAGCCCAAATCGGGGGGGATTACCAACTGGCGCCGCCCCCCCACCCGCATGGTACCGACCCCCTCATCCCAGCCCTTAATCACCTGGCCCACGCCAATCTGGAAGGTAAAAGGGCGACCGCGATCGCGGGAACTGTCAAACTGGGTGCCATCCTCCAGGGTACCGGTGTAGTGTACCGTCACCCGCTGACCCGGCTTGGGCATGGCACCGGTACCCTCCACCAAATCGGTATACTGTAGGCCCGAGTCGGTGGTCACCGGAGCAGCTGGCGCCCCGGTCGGAGCCTCTCCAGCGGTCTCCGGCAATAGATCCGCCGCCGTTCCCGTGGCCGCCAGGCTAGTTGAAGTCACCGTGGTGCTAATAACCTCCTCCGCCTCCGCCAGGTTGACCGCCGTCGCCGCCTGGGAGCCGGTAAACTGAGCCACTAGCAGGACTAAACAGCAGGTTGCCAGCACTACCAGACTAATCAAAATTTCTTGCACGCCCCTTCTCCCCCAATCTTTTACCAAAGCTCACTAGTATTCATAGTAACAACTTATCTAGCCCAGCCCCAGCCCTGCAGGATAGAACGTCCCCGCTGCGGCATCCTTGCCTAGCCCTCTAGATGGCACAATAGCGAAGGCTCTTCTTTCGAGACCTTAACACCATGACCCAGGCCATTACCCTGAACCTCTCGGAGGGATCGGTGCGGTTCAATTTCTCCATTACCGCTGCCCAGGATCTCCAGGCGGCCCTCACCCAACTTCGCAGTCAATGGCAGGGGCCCGCCGCCGCCGGCCAACGGCAACCCCTGGAGTACCGACATACCGGCGATATATTTTTAGAGATTTTCTGTAACCCCAATATTTGGCCCAACGCCTTCGCTGCCAAGGTACTGATCACCCTGCGGGACGATCGCATCCGGCTCACCACCGAAGCCAGTCTCTCCCAGCTCCAGGAGGACCTCAGCCAGTACCTGGGGTAGGGGCTTTTCCTGGAGGACCTTGGCTACCCAGGAAAAAGGCTGGCGGGGTGACTAGGCCTGGAAGTTGACAATCCGGCCAAAGTCCCCGGGATCTAAGCTGGCCCCCCCCACCAGGGCACCGTCAATCTCCGATTGGGCCATCAACTCATCCACATTGCCAGGCTTAACGGACCCACCGTACTGAATGGTGACTTCGGGGTTTTTAAGTAATCCACGGATAACCCCAATCACCCGATTGGCCTCCTCGGCTTCGCAGGTGTCACCGGTGCCGATCGCCCAGATGGGCTCGTAGGCAATCACCAGGTGGGTTTGATCCACCCCCGCCAAACCCTTTTCAACCTGGTGGGTAATCACTGTCTCGGTTTCCCCGGCGTCCCGCTGCTGCTTGGTTTCCCCCACGCAGAGGATGGGGGTTAAGCCACAGCGCTGGGCCTGAAGCAATCGCAGGTTGACGGTTTGATCGGTGTCACCAAAGTACTGCCGGCGCTCACTGTGGCCCACAATCACGTAGCTCACCCCCAGTTCCCGCAGCATCTGCCCAGATATTTCCCCCGTGTAGGCGCCCTCTGACTCCCAGTGAATATTCTGTGCCCCCACCTTCACCGGGGCACCGTGTAGCCCTTGGGAGAGGGCGTTGAGGTCCGTAAAAGGAACACAGAGAACCACCTCCCGATTCCTGGGGGTGTCCTTCAGGTGGGCCAGGAAGCGATTCACGAAGTCCAGGGTTTCCGCCTGGGTTTTATACATTTTCCAGTTGCCAGCAATAATAATGTTGCGCACGGTGCTCTAGGGCCAATGATGGTTTATATACTGAGTTGCATCCTATCTAAGAAAGGCACCCCGAATCAAATTCTTCTATGGCGAGTCAGTTATTACCGCTCTTACCATGAACCTCATACCCGACAGATCTGCTGAAACTGATCTATGACTTAGGCCCAACGCCTGAGGGGATGGTTTGAACGGCGAGCCATACTAAGCCATTCCTGTAGGTAAACGCAACAGCATTAGCGCGAGTGCGGTAGAGTTCTGAGGAAAGATGATCATCTCAAGCAGCCTCAACCAAGGAGGTGGGACCGGCTGATCGGTAGGCTCCCTAGGGGTAAAGAACGCTGCAGGGGTTTGGATCCGCTGGTCACAGGCGGTGCTTTGAACATCCAACCCATCCATAAAAGTTGTTCTTGAGTCAGCCTAAGAGGTTGTTTGAAAAGCCAAAGAGAGTCTCAAATTATACCTATGGAGTAGGATGATCACCGCAAGATTCAGTATTTTGGCGACCCCTTGGCGGCGAATTATACCTGGGACAACCCTTTTCAAACAACCTCTAAGGGAAAGGGCTCAGGACACCATGCCAGATCAGGCTGAAACTATTGATTTTTTCTTGTTAAACCTCGTCTAATTTGTAACCTGGAGTTTCCCGCTCTGCGGGAAGCAAGCTACACAGTCTGGGAGAGGGGCCAGGGGGTAGAATGACGGTTCTCAACATGGACTTGTTTAAAACAAAAGAGATGCCGACGACTGGCCGTGTTTCGTCTCGGCATCTCCTCTGGTTCGCTCCTCACACGTATGAAATTATAAAGTTAGATCGAAAAAATGTCACGCTTTAACTTGTCTTCATAGGACTAGTTTTTCTTATCAGTTAGCCTAACGCTATACAGATTTTTGGATGGGTGGTTCCTGGTTAGGACAGACGGGTATGGTTTCGGCCAAAACTCTTAGAATAGGGCGAATCGCTCAAAGCTATACATGGAGAGTGTTCTAGCTCGCCTCCGTGCCTTTGAGGAAGTCTACCCCGTTGCCCAGATCTGTAGTTACAACTCAGCTAGGGGTGGCCTTCGCTCCCAAACGTAGCCGACAAAGCTGCCGCTAAGGCCCGATCTATTCCCCTCAGTAAGAAAATAGTCGATGCAATGCCGTGGCTTACCTTCCGATGTCCTAACCACCTATCTATTGCCACCGATAAACCGTAGGCGGCATTAAGGCGATGGGGTTCCAGAGAACCTCCCTGAGCTAGAGGGGATAGGGTCAGGCAATCTACCAACTTAACTAAGCCCTGTAGCACCGCCTGATCATAACCAATGGGATAGAGATGATGGCAAAGATCCATGGCTCTAGAGCCATCACCACGGCCCTTGCGCTTGAGATTAAGCTCTAACCCATAGCCTTGGTCAACAGGCTGAGGAGAGGACTGGGCGGTCCAGACGAAGGCTGGGTAGGTGCTCTGCCCCACTTGGCTTGATGGAGGCTGTGGCGATATCCTAGCTGCAGGGATAGCAAGCAACTGACGACACCGGCCATGGGTGTAATATACTACGGCCTCGAGAGACAGCTGTAGGCATTCTGCCAGGCCTGGATCTGGCGAAGGGGGACTGACCTTCAGACCCACCTGGGGAAAGACCTGAAGGTCTTTGTTTGTTGTGGCTAGCTGCCATAACCAGACCCCCAGGAGTAAGGGAGCAGGGGTAAATAGGATTTGGCCGGAGGGTAAGATTTCTAGGCGACAATGGCTGCCCGTAATCTGTGGCCATGAAACCGAAGCCCCAATGCAGCAATTATGCCAGCCAGCCAGGATCATGCTGGCCAAAGACTGACAATGGTGAGGGGGTAAATCAGGATCAAAATCGCAGACGTAGCTAATCGCCTCTGGACTTCTTCCCCAACGAAGCCGATAGGGGACTGTAGGCGGAGTCAAGCAGTGCTGAGCAGGGATAGTCTGGAGTATCCGACTGAGCCGCTGAGCCAGGGCCAGCTGCAATGATAGCGGTTCTTCCATAACCCTGGGGTTAGTTAGCTAAAGGCCAAAACTCTGATCAAAGTCAGCGCGGGTCATGGGCTGGGATACCTCTAGCCCCTCTCCCCCCAGTAAGGTTAGGGGTTTACCCTGAATATCAATCCAGACTGGAAGGGCGGGGTCAAGGCTACTAGCGGTGTAAATTACCTGACCTAGACGGCCAACCATACTAGCGCTGCCACCACCAGCGTCAAAGCTACCAGAAAGATCCAGGTGAATCCCATCCGGCTCCACCGATGCTGCTAACAGGGTGGTGCCAGGGGGAATGGTGGTGAAGGCATTTTGCCCAGGGTTGCCACTCTTGGCTAACAATGCCGTTACTAAGGTAGCTATCTGTTCATCGGTTGAGACATTGGCAGCGACCTGAATCGGTTCGGCAACCAAGTCAAGTTGCCCAGCCCTATCCTGCAACCAGTAGATCTGTCCCGTCAGTTTGGCTACGGGGGTTGTTGGTGGTTTTGGTACTGGGGACTCCACCTGGGCTGAGGGCTGAGGTGCCAAGCCTTGGGGAGTGGTGGTCGGGGGTTGAACGGGTTTGGCACCAACAGTCGGAAATTCTGCTACTGGCGGCTTGGGGTTAAGGGCTCGCCAGGTAAACCAGGCCACCGAACCTCCAGAAGCCAGGGTGAGAGTCGCTAACCCCACCAAAATCGCCAGGGGAATTTGTCGGAGTTTTTCTTTATAGTCCATGGTTTTCTTTCCGAGACGGTGCCACTGTCAGGGTAGATCAGAATGCTGGAGTTGACATGGTGGGGAGAGGATTTGGGGTCGCGACAGGCTTACTTACCTAAAAAAGGAGAACTGGGCTCAAGCCGGGCAAAAACCGCCAGATCAAGCTGCTGGTCCGTCAGGGTTAGGGTTAGAATACGGGCTGTCAGGCCAAATTCCTCCAGACGTTTTAGGGTAAACTCCTGACTGGCTCCAGCGGCTAGGGCCGTGATTAGCTGGGGTGGAGCTTCGGCACCGTCAATCTTAATTTGAGGATCGACCAACTCTAGGCGAGTGCCTTCTATCACGGCTAACCCGAGTTCGAGCCAAACGGGAATACTTTCCTGGGTGACCCGGTCCTGGAAATCCACTACAATGCGGAGACGATCGCCAGGCAGGAACTCCAGGTTTGGGTTAGCTAATCCATAGCGCTGCCGTTGGCGGCCCAGCCCTGGTCCGGGGAGGCTGACTTGCAAACTATCTAGCCACTCCTGCACCCGCTGGGACGCCAGAAAAGCATTTAGATCATCGGCCCTAAGGCGAAGTCGCAAAGCTGCCTGGGCGGGTTTGTCTAGTTGTAGTTGACCTTGGCGTAGATGAGCTACATCCACATCCAGGGGATCGGTTTCTAAATCAATCGCCTCTACCCGTAAGTCGGGTAACTGGCGCAGCCGCAACCCCTGGGCTGAGATCTTCAGCTGATCAATACGCCCCATGAGAATTTGATGGTTAGGCGCATTATCAACCCGCACCTGAATAGCTTCGATGGCAGCGGTTTGCTGGCGGATCGCCTGTTCCGCCAGACTGTCTACCACTAGACCCACCGGCGAAAGCAGGGCAGTCAAGGTGGTAAGAATTAGGACGAGGATATCCATGGCCTAACCGTGACGGGGGTAGAGTAAAGTAACGGCTGTTGTGCTGACTCTCTTGAGTAGCTTATCAGAGCCATCCGCCAAAGGTCATAACCGGCGATGGTTAAATGTAAGCCATCGGTGGTTAACTCCCGCCGCAGTTGCCCCTGGCCATCGGCGAAGCTTGGCTGCAAATCCACAAACTGAGCCCCTTGATAGCGGGCCAGGTGCTCCAGGGCTTGGTTGAGGTGACTAATGCGATCGCTGGGTAGATTATCTAAGCGGGTGGGCAAAATTGAATAGACCACGATCTCTGTCTGGGGATGTTGCTGGTGGAGGCGGATTAGGATCTGTTGAAAATTGTCCAGGACCTGAACATCACTGGCACCATTCTTCAGATCATTAATGCCCGCCATGATGTGAATCGTTTGGGGCCGAGTCTGGGAGAAGTAATGCAAGCGACTGACCATTTGACTGGTGGTCTCACCGGAAATACTTTGGTTGAGCCAGAAGCGATCGTGGGGCAGGGGTTCTGCCGGTAACCACAGCCCCAAGGAATCTCCGACTATAACAGATAGTCGGTTGCCACCCTGGGCTCGAGCCAGTACCGCCGCTTCCTGTGCTAGAAGGGCTCGCCAGTCCTGGTGACTGGGACTGATCAGGGTTTGCTGCCAGTCCTGCTGATAACGCTGGGGAGAAGCCCGGGTAAAGAGTTGGCCTGCCCGTAGGGATGCCAGGCGAAACTGGTACATCTGGGGACCATTCTGAGGACGGGGATAGGTCGCCCAATAGGGCCGACTAAAGGCCTGGGGCGGGGTCATGGGGTTGAACTGGGGAGCCCCGATCCGGTATGGCTGTCCTGGCAGGGGTTGAGTCCGGTGAGACTGAATCGCCATACTCCCCTTGGGGCCAGCCTCAAGATCGGGGATGGGGGTCGGTTGCAGGTCTCCAAACCTGACTAAGGGCTGTTGTCTGATTTCTGGAATGCTGGTTATTTTGGCTGGATTGGAGGCCGCCAGGGTAGGAGTAGAGGCGGTTACGTTATCCGAGGTTGGGAGCTTAGGAGCGATCGCTTCTGACCTACCGGTCATACAGTTAACAGCCAGTTGGGTGGCAATTAAACAGGCATCCATGACCCTTACCTCTAAAGCTTGATAACTCCTAATATTTCCAAGGGCAGCACCCAGAAATCAGGATGATTTCTCCAGAGTTTGGCGAAGAAACTGTTTAAATTTGTTTAGATTAGATCAGGGGATGTAAACCACGGGCCTTCTGGCTCAGCAAAGGGTTAATTGCTCAAGACAAATGCTGAGCAAGCTTTTTGGTAAAACCTATCTCCCCAGTATTAAAAGCGTCACTGACGACTAGGGAGCATTGTGACAGTGACTATTTTCTCAATCTTTAATCCGACGGTAAAACGACAACTTGCCATCCTGTTTGGCGCAGGACTCTGCTTCTGGGCAGGGTTGGCAGGCCTATTGCCAACCCTGCCCTTGTTTATTGCCACCCTGGGAGGGGGCGGCCAACAAATTGGCCTGGTGATGGCCTCCTTTGCCCTGGGGCTACTACTATTTCGGCCTAGCCTCTCTGACCTGGCGGATAGCCACGGACGCAAGCTGGTGATGGTGATTGGGCTGGGGGCGGTGGCCATCGCCCCCTTCGGCTATCTGGCGGTGATGCTGTTAACCCAGCCCATCTCCTCCGCCCTCAACCTGCAGGTGGCGATACTGGCCATGGTGGCTATTCGCGCCTTTCATGGGCTGAGTATAGCCGCCTTTGTCGTGGCTTACCATGCCCTGGTGGTGGACTTTGCCCCACCGACTAACCGTGGCGAGCTGATTGGCTACATGACCTTAGTGAATCCCCTAGGTATGGCCCTGGGCCCTGCCCTGGGGGGTTATCTCTATACCACCTGGGGATTTGGTATCGCCTTTGCTGCCATGGGGGTCTTGGGCTGCATCGGTTTAGGTCTGGCCCTAGGGATGGGGGAGCCAGACCATCCTGGTGCTACCCCCAGCCTTACCTCTCCACCTCAGCCCCAGGGCTTTTGGCGCCATCTTTGGACAGGGCGGATTCGCACCCCGGCTCTGATTTTGTTGATGGTGGGGTTAGCCTTTGGCACCCTCAGTACCTTCGTCCCCCTCTATGTGGCCGAAACAGGGGTAAACCTGAATGTGGGCCTAATTTATACCACCTCGGCAGTCTCCAGTTTTATCGCCCGCCTGGTGGTGGGCCGAGCTTCCGATCAGCATGGCCGGGGGCGCTTCATCACCGCCAGCCTGAGCATCTATAGTTTGGCTATGGCCCTTTTCTGGCTGGCGGATAGTGCCTCCTGGTTTTTGCTAGCAGGCATGGTCCAGGGCATAGGAGCAGGCACCCTGATTCCTATGGTGGCGGCTCTGATGAGCGATCGCTCTGATGTTAGCGATCGAGGACGTACCTTTGGTCTGGCTATGATCGGCTTCGATATTGGCATTGCCCTAGCCGGGCCCGTGTTAGGCACCGTTGCCGATAACTTTAGTTATCGAGATATCTTTGGCCTCTGCGCCCTACTGATCTTGGTGGCCTTAGGGATTTTCATAACCAGTTCCAGCAAAGATCTGCCCCATTCCCTCCGCTTTGCCCTTACTGGAGGCCGTGATGTTTACGCCATTCGACCTCTAGACGGTTAGACTGTCCTTGTTTGAGATGCCCTGTTTAATAAGATGACTGGTATGGTTCTGAACGATGGACTCTCGCTTACCTGTTCTGTCTAAGGCTATATTACTCATCCCTTGGTTTTAACCGTTCTTCCATATCTGGCCAGCTTACCGATCTCTCCAGATAGTTTGGCTGGTCAGGTTGGTATGGGGCAATCAGAATATCAATGGTTTGAAGGGTCGCATCCGCTGGCAAGACTGGCAGATCAGGGTCAAAGACCGTAGCTCTAGTTAAGCAGCTAGAAAACCCCCGAAACACGATAACCTGCTCAGGGTTACCGGACACCAGGGCGTTGACTAGCAACACCTGTTCTGGGTGACGGAGGGTATACTGCTCCAATAGTAGTAGCGGAGCCATAGGTATAAGGAGTGGATAAAAAAGGAGTGGATAAAAGTAGAAGAATAACTACCCTGTCATACTGGCTGGTACAAACCTAACTTTTCCCCCTGAATTTTAAACTTCATCCAGGTTGAAGACCATAGGGTTAGCCCAGTTGTTAGCTTTATGCCAAGCCCTACCAGGTCTTGAGGCCTAGGCAATGCTGCCCCGTTTGCGAGCTTCCTTGGCGGAGACTCCGACATTCTTCAGCCCAGCCCGGATTAGTTCTCGCTCTAGTAGGGCAAAGAAACGGCTGCGATCGCCCCCCCGCACCACCGCCTGGTTATGGGCCTCCGCCAGGGCCACCGGGTAGCCATAGCCCTTCTGAACCTGGGCCAGCACCATGGCCAGGGCCTGCTCCCCGCGATCGGCAGCCGTCGCCACCCACTCCGGCATCTCCACCCGGGCCACCTCCGTGCCCACATGCAGGTAACAAAAGTAGATGGGGTGATTGCCGTAGCGTGCCAAAATCGGAGCGGTACTGCGGTAAAAGGGGCTGCGTTGCCCGGGGGTGAGCTGGCTAGCCCAGAAATTTGCGTCCCGCAGGGGCATAAAGCGACCACAGGCCGCCCCCTCCGCCTGGCCCTGACAATGGTGCTGGCAGTCTGGGGTAGGGAAGGGGCAGGCGGCCAGCCTTAGAAAGTTCAAGGCTTCGCTGCTGCGGGAGGCGCTGACGTAGCCCACCAGGGGAATACCCCCCTGGCGCAGCTGATCCCAGGCGGTCAGGATCGGGGGCAAGATCAACTCCCGGGCTGGCTCCGGCAGGTTATCTAGAAACCAATAGATCAGGGACCCGTCCACCATGGCCAGCAGTGGTGGGGGAGACGCTCCCAACTCCTGGAGTGTAGCTGTGGCCAGGGTGGCCAACTCCTGGGCCTCCGCCACCGTGCGGCGATGGCCCATCCATTCCGTGGTGGCCATGCCCCACTGGCGGGACAGGCTCAGTTCCTCCGGTCGGTACACCACCTCCGGCAGGCTATCCAGGCGGGGAAATCGACTTTGACTGTAGTGCAGCACCACCCGACCCACGTTAATCAGGTAGCAGTAGGCAATTTCGTGGTGACTGGGGGCAATTTGGGAACCATCCGTAGCGATGACGCTGTGGGGCTGGTGGGTGGCGGGGAGGGTGGTGTGGGCGGTGAGGGGTTCGATGGGGGTGGCGGCGGTAAAGGCCAGGCCATCCCCCTGGTTTTCCAGTATCCTCGCCCACTCCGATTGGTTGGCCAGGGCCCGGGTTGATAGGCCCTGGGCCAGGTTTAATCGCCGCTGGGCCGCCACCGCCTCCTGGCTGAGATGCTGGCCCATACCCTGCATTTGCTGGGTGAGCTTCACCAGATCGAGCATAGAATCCCTCAAAGCAGTACGTTAATACTAACCTCTCTGGCCAGAAATGGATAAAATCAAGCCATTGCGGCTGGTTTACTGGTCGCTGTAGAGAGGGTGGCCGCTGCTTAGCCGTTGTGGGGAAATGTCTTTCGGTCATGACTACCGGGTTTACCCAAACCGTTGTGTTAACTCATGTTGTCTTAATTCATTAAGGTGTAGTCTATGCAGGTGCAGCGACAGGACATTGGCCTGATGGTCGGGGATAGCCTGATGCGGGTGTACGTGGCATCGCCCCAACCCGCCGGCCAGTATCCCGGCATTCTTTTCTACTCAGATATTTATCAGCTGGGGGCGCCGATTATCCGCCTGGCGGACCGGCTGGCGGGCTACGGCTACGTGGTGGCGGCACCGGAAATTTTCCACCGCCTGGAGCCGATTGGCACGGTGATCGAACCCAATAGCCTGGGACGGTTGCGGGGCAATGATAACGCCCGTCGCACCGCGATCGCCGCCTACGATGCCGATGCCATCGCTGTGCTGGAGTGGCTGCAAACCCAGACCCAGGTCGCGATCGGAGAAATCGGCAGCCTGGGCTTTTGCATTGGCGGACACCTGGCCCTGCGGGCCGCCCTGCAACCGGGGGTGAAGCTGTCGGTGTGTTGCTACCCCACCGGGGTCCACAACGGTAAGCTGGGCCAGGATCGGGCCAATACCCTGGAGCGTCTGGGGGAGATTAAGGGGGCCGTGCTCACCCTCTTTGGCAGTCTCGATCCCCATGTGCCCCTAGACGCCCGGGAGCAAATTATTGAGGGCCTGGATAGGGCGGGGGTAGCCCATAAAACCCTGCTCTACGATGCTGACCACACCTTCATGCGGGACGATGGTCACCGCTACGACCCTGTGGCCAGCGATGGCGCCTGGCAGGCGATCGCCGAATCTCTGCGCCTGACCTTTGACGGCTAAACAGGAATCCCTCTGCTTACTAGCCGCCTCTCATAGGAGTAGTAAGCAGAGGGATAAATTGGGTGGCCCTTGAAGGGAGGTCAGCACTCAGGAGCAGGAACTTGCTCTAGAGTCACTTAAGAGGTTGTTTGAAAAGGGCTCAGGTATAGTTCGCCGCCAGGGGCCGCCAAAATACTGAATTTTGCGGTGATTATCCTACTCCATAGGTATAGTTTGAGACTCTCTTTAGCTTTCCAAACAACCTCTAAGCCTGGCTAAGCCAGCGGGAAAGGGGGCTGGGCTCCTGGGAGGGGGCCTGCCAGGCGGGAATGGGACGGGGGGTGGGGTTGACCACGGGAGCCTGGACCTGGGTGGCGGCCAAAGCCGCCCGTAAGCGATCGTTTTCAAGCTGTAGCGCCCTTTCCCGTTGTTTTAAGCTATCCCGTTCTGCGGCAACTTCCTGGTACCGGGCTCGCAGGGAGGTTTGCTGGTGAAATTGGTTGTGGAGGGCCGCGGTCAGTTGATCAATTTTTTGCTGGTGGGCGGTGACCATGGCCCTGAGGGCGATGGTATCCTCCTCAGGGCCATGATCGGGGTGACTGGGGTCCACCAGCCCGGGATCTACCCCGTTCTCCAGCAGGGGTGGGGTACCCACAGCTTTGCCGTAGACCTGAAACCGGGCAAAGCTGATCTGATAGCGGGTGAGGGTATGGTCTAATTGTTTAATGTGTTCCTGGGCGGCCTGTAACTGGTGACCCAGGCTAGCTGTTAAGGCCCGGACAATCATCACCTCCGAGTTGAGGTCATGGGGTTGGAGGGGCTCTGGCTGGAGGGAACTGTTCTGGTAGGAGTTCTTCAGGCGGACCAGATAATCCTGGACTTCGGCGTGGCTCTGGTGAATCCGTAGCCTCAAGCGTTCCAGCTCAAGTTGCTGGGTATCGATCAACTGCCGCAGGTCGGTTAGGAGTGTACCAAACAACCGCTCCTGCCACTGATGCTTGGCGGTTAGCCGCTCCTTAAGATTAAGAATAATCTTTTGCTGAACGTTGGAGTATTCCTCCGTTTGGGCCAGATGGAACTGGAGCACCTGGTGATTAGCCACCTGTTGCTGCAGTTCCTCGAGGGATTTTGTGGCTTGATCAAGGGCCTGCTGTAGCAGACAAACCCGTTGTACTAGCTTAAAGTCCAACGAACTATCCTGGAACATGGGCACAACCCAACGAGGAGGAACTAAAGGTGTGGAGGCCAAACTAGCAAACTTCGATCCTAACCGTCTGTTCACCAGACCGGCTAAAGGTGGAAATTCACCTAGACTTTACACGGTTAGCGCGCTATTCCCTAAGGGGGTGACAGCCCCATTATCAATCACCCCATTCCCTGGCCAGAACGCTTAGAGCAGCGTTGATCGCTAAAAGTCAAAGCGAAATAGGCCTTCTGGCTCGCCCCGCCCCCTGAAAGGAGACTAGGTCCCTAGCCTTAGCCAGAGCCCTGAGGCCAGGGTAGACGGGTAAAATCATTGGCTGGTCAGCTTTCTGGCTTGCCGTTCTCTTGCCGTGACTAGGGCTATAGGGGTGGATCTATCAAGGTAAAGCACGGTGGTAGATGGTTTATGCCCCTGGTCCAGGTTTGGCCTGGAGTTCTGTCCTATTTATTCTATAGACTAATCTGTTGTATAGACTTATCTATCCTATAGGCTGGCCACCGGCCAGCCTAGACTGACTAGGTTGGTTTTTTCTCAGGTAGCATGCACTTGTCGGAGTCACAGCCTGCGGGCCCCGCCTCCAGGATCTCCCCGGCATCATAGCGAGCCAGGGCGGCATGGAAGTCGTGGGTGCGGCGACGGTCCTCCACCTGCTGCCTGAGGGCCTCGTAGGTAAGCCGATCAATGGGCTCAAAGGGTAGGCGGGGGAAGGTTTGGAGGTCGTCGAAGCGGGCCAGTAGGGCAGCGGAAATGTACCCCTGGTCTTGATCGATGGCCTGGTAGATGCGCTCTGCTAAGCTTTCCACCTCCGCCTCCCGCAGTTCAATGGTGGCAGACGTATTGTGGGTGGTGTAGTGGCGCTGCACCTGCATGTAGAAGTCAAACTGGGCGGCGGCGGAAAATTGCTCGATCGCCACCTGGTCAGCCCCTGGTAGGTTAGCCCAGCCCACCTCGACGGGAATTTCCACCAGCCATTCCGTACAGCGAGGATCGAAGGGATCCTTGAGCAGGTTGCCCTGCTCATCCTTGTCAGACTGGGCGGGTACAACGGTATAGCCGTAGTCAATACAGGCCAGAGCTACCGGATCGTTTTTGCGGAAGGTAATCCGGCGGATGAAGCGCTGGGCCTTGGGGGGGTGCCAACCGGGGCTGGCGCCGGTGAGTAGGGATTTGGTCCCCGCTGGTTGGACGGTGGTACAGCGGTTGGGGGCTTTAATGCCATGGCGATCGCAGTAGTCCGCCACCACCCGCTGCACCGTGGCGCGCCACCCGCTCAGGTAGGCCTGTTCCCTGGCTTTAAACTCCAGCCCGGCCACGGTATCCGGTCGGCCGTCGGCCCACCAGCGTAGCCACTCCACCCCAAAAGCGTTGACAAAGAAGTCGAAGAGACCGGTGAAGGACACCCCGACGATGGGATCCTCAAGGCGGGATCTTTGGTAGCGGGGCTCAATAAACTGGTGGTTGAGCAGCACCGCCACCGCCAGGGCCGCCGCAGTGAAGGCATCCTCCTGGTCTTGAGAGTCCTTGGGGTCAATCTGGTTAAGGTGGACCTCCGCCAGATTGCAGTGGAAGTTGGATCCAATTATTTCACCACAGTTATGGGCCACAAAACCATTGGCATCAAACCGGGCCGGTCCTGGCACCGTACAGTCATAGACAGGTTCTACCCCATCGGGCTCCAGATCGACCACAATGGCTGTAAACCGCTCACGGTTAGGGTTGCGTCTATAGTTGGTCAGGGCCGTCGATAGCTTGGCGGCTTTGGCGGGCTCACGGAAGCCCACCAGAGATTCAAACAGGAGTAGGTTGTCCTTGGCAATTACCAATTCATGCTGTGCCTGGCAAAAATAGGAGGATGGCTGACGGTTAGCATCGGGTAAAAGGCGATAGCCCTCTGGCCGTCGCTCCCGATAAATTGTGGCAAGGATGCCTAACCGCCCCAGCATACGCTGCACGGTTTGTAGATTGGCCAGGCTACTCTGGGCTAACCGAACGCTAATGCCCGTAGTCTGACTGCCTTGAACGCTACCGTCGGCATCAAATAACCCCTGCAAAAAGCCTCGACAAAATTCGTAACTGCCTTGCTCCACCAGGGGAGTGATTTCTTTCTGGCCAGGTAGTATGCCAAATTCTGCGGCCAGTCGAGCTAGCCCGGTGGAGGTAATTACCCGGTGCTTAAGCTGGGCATGGTAATGGGCTGAGGCTCTGCGCCGTTCGTAGCCAACGTTGGCCTCCAGTAAGGCCATGGCCTGTTGGCTCATTTCGTCCTGGGAGTTGCCCCAGAACCTCAGCAGGGCGGAGTCGCGCCACTGGGTTTTGGCCAAACTGCCATCACCTACTAAATTACCCAGGAGCCACCCTGATTCCTGATTGCCTGACCCAGGCCAGGGCTGTAAGCCTCGATGGTTATGCAACATCACCCGATCGCCGGGTTGGAGGGTTGCCGCCGCCACCCACTCGGTATACTGGGCTTTTTGGGTTTGGGCCGTGACCTTTAATACCTGGTGGTTGCCGGTCAAACGCAGGGTTCGACCATCCTGGGTAGTGAGCTTTAGCACCGGCTTGGTTCCAGAGTAGAAAAACCCCTCTGGGGTAGTGCTAAATAACTCACCGTTGATATAGGTACTGTGTTGCTGGCCAATCAGGTCCTTAACCTGTCGGGGGCCATCGCCGGTGTGGACCCAGGTGTCGGCGGTAACGCAGGGATTAAGGCCGTAGCGATCGCTGCCTCCAGCCCGACGCTTAGCCTCCCCCGCCCACTGCATGGCCCCCTCACCGGAGTAAAACTGCTTCCGCACCGCATCAACGCAATCCTGCAGGCTAGGCTTTTCGTGGAACACCCGGGTATGGTTAGCCATGCGTAGCACATCCCGCTCCGGATCAATCCGCCAGTTGCCCTCAGCATCCTGCTGCCAGAGGTTGTCCTTAGCACTGGCCGCCAGCTCATCCTGACTATCGAATTGACGCATTCCGGCGCTATTCGAGACGAGAATACCCTCACACATGAATTCATGGACAGTCGCCACCTCAATGTCGTAGGTGCGTGCAATGCGGATATCTCGATCAACCCCTTTAACCTTTACCGGAATTAAGTTAGTAGTATCAGGGACATACTTTTTGAGGGTTTGATGATTCATTTGCTTATGAACAGCACCCCAGTGATAAAGAGTTGAACTCACTAATGATCTGACCATTTCCTTTGGAAATCCATGATCATTAAACCTTTTGGGAGGTTCCCGTCGACTGATTGGAAATTGAACCGAGTAGGCTTCAAAGGCTGAAGCTACTGCTTCAAAGGCTGCTTTTCCGACTGTAACTAACTCCCCTTCCCATTGATTAGTACGTTTTCGAACACTACTACACATCCGCACCGTAATACCAAGAGAAGCATAAATGACTTGGACCTGCTGAAGGAAGCGCTTATGAATCGAAGCAACAAGAACCCCTTGAGAGTGACACCCATCTGCATCTGCTAGGCCGGCCAAAAACGCCTTACGAATTTCGACAGTCCCCATCAGTATGCAATCTGGGACGCTCAAGGCCTGTGATGCCTGCTTAAACTGTTTTAAGTACTGGTTGAGAGAAGAGGAATTGAATTGCAACTCATAGGCTTTAGTCTGGCACTGCTCAGGTGTTCTCAGGGTATGAGTATCTAGACCAAATTCCTGTCCAACTTCAATTAGACGCTTTAGAATCTCTGGACTATCTTCATGGACTCTGAAGCGTACTCGCCAACCATCAGAAGCAACAGAGCCGTCCCCCTGTAGATAACCCATAAAGTAAGCGACTGGAGGAGTTAAGGCAGGAATTTCAATGGGTTTAGTCTTACCTTTAACTTCTCCACGAAATTCAGGTAGCTCTGTCGGAGTACCTGCTAAGACTTGAGGCACAAACACGAGGCGATCCCCCGGCTGAAGATCCTTTGCCTTGACCATCCGGTATTGGCCGAAAACATCGGTTAAAACAGCAACCTTATGATTTTCCGTGCACTCAAACTCTCCGTCCTGGGTACGAATACGACAGAGTGACTGTTCTCCCTGAACGAAGAAATTTGTGACGGGATAGAATCCTTTGCTGGTCAGCACTCGATCACCGACTCGCACTTTTGCAATTGGAACTAAACCAGCCTCAGTATGCACCAGGGCATCTTCCGGCAAACACCGACGGATGTTCCCCGCGACAACGCAGGCGGCGGCCTCATCGATCAGCAGACAACACTCCACGGAGGTGAGTTGGCGGCCCAGGGCCTTATTCAGAATCGTGGCGCAGCGATCGTAGAGAAAGGACAGCCGCACCGGGTTAGCGACGCCGCCAAAGCCCTTGAGTTTTTCGCCAGCGGGTCGCACATCCCGCAGGTCCACCACCACCTGCACCTCCCCCGTAAACCGATCGTCGGTGGAGAGTTCTAGCAGGGTTTGGTAGGACTGGACCCAGCCCTGGCGGCTGTCCCCCACCCGCATCTCCACCCGGTTACCTTCGATCACCACCTCGGTGACCTGGCGTCGTGCCGCCGCTGGGGTTTGGCCCAGGTCGCCGGCCATGGTCACCACCAGGCGGTTGCGGATGGTCGGGATCTGGTTGATATACTTGGGTTCTAAAATGGCACCGGTGCCGCAGCCCATCATGGCCAGATCCATCATTAGGCCAAAGGCCCGCCAGTCCACCACGTTAGTGCTGGTGCAGTTGTAGGCACCGGAAAAGTTCTCGGGTTGTTTACTCCAGGCCGTCCCCCCCACCCAGAGCCAGCGCCCGGAGGGCAGGGCCTTAACCTGGTGCTGCATACGTCGCAACAGATCGGTTTCGGCTGGGGTGAGGTGACCCAGCTCCACCAGGCCAGCCAGGGTGCGATCGCAGACCTGCTCCCAGCTTTCCCGCTGCCCCTCCACCACCTCACCCCGGCGGCTGTAGGTGCGATAAAACACTGGAAAAGCAGCCGGAGCAGTCTCGGGGAAGGGCCCGGAGGGGCGGATACGGGGCAGTTCTTGAACCATGGGTACAGTCTCTCGTCGTTGATTAGCCACTGATCGCTAGCCTAACCCCTCCGCCTGGGTCGGCTCAGGGAAGCGGGTTGATGGAAACCTATCATAGCCGATTCCTTTTAGATTTAGTGTTCGATACTGATTTTTTCCCAGTTCTACCGCTAGACCTGGCTGGATCCCAGAAATTAACACTGCCGGGCAGAAACTTGGCTGTTCTCCCTGACTGCTGATAGGGTCGCGGCCCAGTCATGACCTGAGTCGGGCGAATAAATCCCCCCTTTAGAGGAGGCTCAGCCCTTCCCAGGGTTACACTGGAAATAATGATTCTCCCAGGTCTTACTCATCTGGGGCATGATGTTTTTATATAGAACGAGCTACTCTGCCGTTTTCCCTAGCCTCCCCCTTATGCCCCAGTTTTGTGCTAGCCAAGTGCTTAACCTGCGGGTGCCCAATGGCCCCCTACCGATCGAGCATTACCTGCGCCAGCCCCACCGGTTGGTGCAGGCCATCACCGATCCCCGCTGCGTCGATCAGCTCGAGGAGGGGCTTTATCGCCTTAGTTTGCGCCCCTTGCAATTCTTGGGTATCAGTATGCAGCCCACCACCGACCTACGGGTCTGGGGGCTGACCGACGGCACCCTTTGTCTAGAGGCGGTGGATTGTCAGGTCTATGGACCGGCCTACCTTGACTACCTTAACCAATCCTTTTCCATGGGCCTCTCCGGCCGCCTCACTCCCCAACCCCAGGACCCCTACACCGCCCTGGTGGGGCAGGCGGATCTGCAGGTGCAACTAGAGTTGCCTGCCCCCCTCAACCTGATGCCCTCCGCCATGGTCCAGACGGCGGGTGGGCGATTGCTAGGCAGTATTCTGGCCACCATCAAACATCGGTTAGAGCGGCAACTGGTGGAGGACTACCAGGCCTGGGCCCACCAGCAGGGTGACGGCCCTAACCCGGTGGATCATCGCCGCCCCCGGGGGCAGGTGGTCTAGCGATAGGGGGCTATCAAAATTTAATTGAGCGATAGCTATCTCCCTTCTCCCCTGCTTGTCTTAACCCCTTCCTTAAAAGGCGATAGAACCCTAGCGGGCTGGGCCTCCCGACTGCTGGGTCAAGGCCTGCTGCACCTGCTTGAAGATTTCCTCGAACAGGGGCACGGGGGCACCACCGGGAATCAGTAGGTCATTCATAATAAAGGCCGGGGTGCCCTGCAGTTTAAGTTCCTGGGCCAAGGCCACGTCCGCCGCCAGGGCCGCCCTGGCGGCGGGGCTTTGCCGATCGCGGTTAAACTGCTCCAGATCCAGGCCCATGGCGGTGGCTAATTCTAGATACAGAGCTTCCCCCAGGCGGTTTTGATGGACAAATAGACCATCGTGGTAGAGCCAGAATTGCCCCTGTTGGCCAGCGGCCCAGGTGGCGATCGCCGCCGGTTCAGCCTCAGGGTGAATCTGGGTGAGGGGAAAATGCTTAAAAACAAACAGCATATCCTCAGCGTGGGCCTGCACAAAGGGCCTGATCTGGGCGGCGCTGATGGCGCAGTAGGGACACTGGAAGTCGGCAAACACAAATAGCACCACCGGGGCGGCGGGGTTACCGCGGGTGGGGGAATTGCCAATCAGGGTTTGCCGGTCCTTGGCGGCAATCACCCGGGCCACGATCTGTTGATGGGCTTCCCGGCTGGGGGGCGGTGTGGTCTGGCTACGACGACTCGCGGCCATCCCCAGGGTGGCTACCAGAATGGCAGTAACCAGGGCTAACACTAACCAGACTAGCCAGCGAGGACGGGCCCTCCCTCCTGCTCCAGGTGCGGCCATGCTAGTCAAACCCCCGCTGACGCCAGGGCTCGGGGTCTACCGAGAGACCATGGACGTAGAGCCCCCAGTGCAGATGGGGCCCGGTGGAGGCACCGGTGGACCCCACCGCGCCAATTACCTGCCCTGCCTCCACCCGTTGCCCCTCCTGTACATCAATGCGACTGAGGTGGATCATGATACTTAAGACCCCCTGGCCATGGTCGATGCCGATGGTGTTACCGTGCAATTCAAACCCCTCTGTCACTCGTCCCACCAGGGCTATGCGGCCGGCGGCGGGGGATCGCACCGGCGACCCAGTACTGGCGGCGTAGTCCACCCCGCGATGGTAATAATCCTGGGCAAACACGCCATTGTAGTAGCGGCGCACGCCGTAGGGGCTCCTCACCTGGCCCCCATTGGGCCGCACCATGGGACCGCGCCAGAGGCGTTCGGGGGTAACCCGCTGCTTAAAGGCGGCCACCCGGTCAAACTCGTGCTGGGTGCCCAGATCCCGCTGCTGGGGGGAGAGGGTGATGCGCTGGGTAGGAAAGCGCCGCTGTCGTAGCCCCACCGCCAGGTTACGGGTGGGTTCGCTGCCGCTGACCTGAATCACCAGGCGCCCTGGGGTATCCAGAGGGGTGGTGGGAACCAGGGCTTGAAACCGGCCATCGGGGAGCGAAAAGGCAGGATACTGGCGGATGTTCACCGTCACCACCGGAGCCGCTGAAGCCTGGGGCTGCTCGGGACGGATGATCACCGCAAGGGTATCCCCCTGTTGGGGGTTGTCGGGGCTAATCTGGACCGTGTAGGCCTGGGCTCGATCGCTCCAGACCAGGCCGACGACAGTGGCCCCCGCCCCCGCTAGCCAGGCGCGACGGGTGAGACCAGGGGGCTGGCTGGGTTGGGGGAATGACCTAGGACTGATTGGCATTGGCATCCTTGACTGCCGCGTAAAACAGCAAGCCCGCCAGGGGCAGGGTGAGGCCCAGGATGGCGGTGGTGACCCCCGTCCCCCAGTCAGGGGTGCCGGAGGACAGTTCAAAGATTGAGCCGACGGCGGCGATCGCCGCCACACAGGAACCAGCCAGAAACAGGCCACTCTTGGGGGTCACAAAGGTTCTCCTGGGATAGGGTAGGAATCCGGGCCGGGCCGGTTTAGCTCGCTTTGAGGCCAAAGGCTCAGGTCAGGACAAGTAACACGTGCAGAAACTGGGTCGGGGGGTCTGGATCACCCCTGCTGAGCCTGGGCCTAGGGGCAGAACCCCGGCCCCTAGGCCTTGACTGGCTGGACATGTTTAACCAGGAAGCCATTTTTCTTCAGTTCCTGGGTGAGGGCCAGATTGTTATTCACCCGATCCACAAACAGTACCCCACTGAGGTGATCCATTTCGTGGAGAATACAGCGGGCCAATAGCTCCTGGGCCTGCATCCTTTGGGGCCGACCATTTTCGTCTTTAAAGGCTACCTCGATGGCAGCGGGCCGGACAACATCTAGAAACACACCGGGAATGCTGAGGCAGCCCTCCTGCCCCACGGCTTGCTCCGGGGATACCTTCAGAATTTCGGGGTTAACCAACACCAGGGGAGGAGTAGTGGCATTTTCCGGATCCACGTCCACCACCAGCACCTGCTTGTTGACCGCCACCTGGGGCGCTGCCAGGCCAATACCATCGGCACTGTACATGGTTTGCAGCATTTCCCTCACCAACTGGCGAATCTCATCGTCCACCCGGGCCACCCGCTTGGCGGGCTGGCGCAGCACGCGATCGCCCAGGGTATGGATCTCCAGGGGGGGCTGTTTAACTTTGGTTTTTTCAACTTGGATAGGGACGGGCATGGCGATGGGCTTAGAGGGCAAGTCTAACTATTTTTTATCTTAGCAAGACTAGCAAGACAAGGGGTTGCTCCGGTTATCGCCCTAGTCTGGTGGCGGCGAGCTAGAGCGCTACCCAGAATTAGTCTTGACCGATCAACCCTGAGAGCAGGGTTCTAGCCAAAGCCAGAACTAAGCCGGTAGCCAGGGGTCCTGTAGAACCCGTCAACTGCCTTGTCAGTAATCTAATCTACAGATTTTCTAGCCAGTTTAAGGCTCACTAGGACTGTGTACTGTAGCAAGAGGGCAACCGTGGGTCATTCATCTGGACATTTAGGTCCCCAGCCAGATCCATCTGGGTTAGAAGGAAAGATTGCCGCCTTTTTTAACTTTTCGGCCTTGGGCACTAACCTCCGTCGGGAGGTCCTGGCGGGGGTGACCACCTTTGTCACCATGGCCTACATCTTGATCGTTAACCCTGGCATTTTATCCAATGCGGTGTTTTTGGGTGAATCGGGGGATTTGTTTGGAGAATTGGTGATGGCCACCGGCCTTAGTGCCGCCCTGGCCACCCTGGTGATGGGGCTCTATGGCCGTCTACCCTTTGCCCTGGCCCCCGGCATGGGGATCAATGCCTACTTTGCCTTCACTGTGGTTTTAGGCCTGGGGGTAGACTGGCGGGTAGCGCTGGCGGCGGTGCTGGTGGAGGGGCTGCTGTTCATTCTGCTGACCGTCACTAACGTCCGGAACCATATCGTTAAAGCCATTCCAGAGCCGGTCAAGCACGCCACCACCGCTGGCATTGGCTTGTTTATCGCCTACATTGCCCTCAAGAGTGCCGGCATCATCGTCGCCTCTGAGGCCACCTTCACCACCCTGGGTAATCTGCGATCGCCCCAGGCCGCCATGGCCCTGCTGGGGCTGGCCATTACCGCTGCCCTATTTGCCCGCCGGGTAGCGGGAGCCTTGCTCTGGGGTATGCTGGCCACCGCCCTGTTGGCCTGGCTGTTTGGCATTGCCCCCTGGCCCAGCGGTTTGGTGGCCCTCCCCCAGGCCCCGGTCAGTTTGTTTGGCCAGGCCTTTGTCGGGCTAGGCGATCTGCTACGCATGAATGTCTGGCAGATGGTCAGTATTGTCTTTGTTTTTCTGTTTGTGGATCTGTTTGACACCATTGGCACCCTCACCGGACTGGGCAGCAAAGCCGGTTACATTGATAGTGAGGGGCATTTCCCTGGTGTGGAAAAGGCCTTTATGGCGGATGCGGTGGGTACCACCGCCGGGGCCATTCTGGGTACCTCCACCGTCACCACCTACATTGAGTCGGCGGCGGGTATCGCCGAGGGGGGTCGCAGTGGTTTGACGGCGGTGGTTACCGCTTTGCTATTCCTGCTGGCCCTGTTATTCATTCCCCTGTTCTCAGGGATTCCCGCCTTTGCCACCGCCCCTGCCCTACTGCTGGTGGGGGTGATGATGATGTCCGGGGCCCGATTGATTAACTGGGAGGACCCGGCGGCGGCGATCGCGGCCTTTTTGACCATTATCCTCATGCCCCTGTCCTTTTCTATCGCTGAGGGGTTAGCTATGGGTTTGATTGCCTATCCCCTGATCAAGGCCTTTCAGGGTAAACTGGCGGATACCACCCTGGGCATGTGGATCCTGGCCGCCCTGTTTATCCTCCGCTATCTTTTCCTGGTGGCCGCCTAGGCTGGGGTCTGCATAATTCTTGAAGCTAGGGGGGCTTGAAGCTAGGGGGCCAGGAAGAGGTCCACCCGATCCCCCAGGCCAGGGCTGTCCAGGTCAGCAAATTCGTAGCGCACCCGGTGGATGGGCTTGTTGAGCTGGAGCAGGGCCTCCAGATCGATGGGGGTACCGGAGACGATTAAATCGGCGGGGGTTTGGTTGAGGGTGGCACCCAGGGCCTGCAGCTGCTCAGGGGAATAGCCCATGGCGGGCAGTACCGGGCCAATCTGGGGATACTGCTGGTAAACCCTGGCGATCGCCGGCGCAGCCCAGGGGCGGGGATCGATAATGGCAGAGGCCCGGGCCTGGGTGGCGGCAACGTAACCGGCGCCGTAGGCCATCCCGCCGTGGGTGGTGGTGGGGCCGTCCTCCACCACGATTACCCGTTTGCCCTGCACCGCCGCCGCTCCCTCCAGGCTTAGGGGGGAGCCTCCCCTGACCAGGTGAGCCTGGGGACACAGCGATCGCAGCCGTTCCATCAGTTCTTGCACCCCGCTGGCGGGGGCCATATCCGCCTTGGCCACCACCACAATGTCTGCCATCCGCAGCACCGCCTCTCCCGGATGGTAGCGGGTTTCATGGCCGGGGCGGAGGGCATCCACCAGGACGATGTGCAGGTCCGGTTGTACCAGGGGAAAATCATTATTGCCCCCATCCCACAACAACAGATCGGCCTCCTGGGCGGCCTGGGCCACAATTTCGCCGTAGTCCACCCCGGCGTAGACCCGATTACCCACCGCCAGGTGGGGTTCGTATTCCTCCCGTTCCTCCAGGGTGCAGTGGGCCGCCGCCAGATCCGCCAGCTGGGCAAAGCGCTGGCACCGTTGGCGCTCCAGATCGCCGTAGGGCATCGGATGGCGAATCACCGCCAGCCGGTGGCCCCGTTGGCGCAACCGTTGGGATAGCCAGCGACTCACCTGGGATTTGCCGCAACCGGTACGCACCGCCGACACGGCGATCACCGGCACCGGCGCCTTTATCATGGTGCGGTGGGGCCCCAACAGCAAAAAATCAGCCCCCTGGGCCAGCACCTGGGAGGCCCGGTGCATCACCTGATCATGGGATAGATCGCTGTAGGCAAACACCACCTGGTCAATGGCCCGCTGTTGGCAGAGCCGATCCAGATCGGCTTCCGGCAGGATGGGGATGCCCTCGGGGTAGAGGGGCCCGGCCAGGCTGGGGGGATAGGTGCGATCGCTAATGCCCTCGATCTGGGCGGCGGTAAAGGCCACCACCTGCACCGTCGGATCCTGTCGGTAGACCACATTAAAGTTATGGAAGTCTCGCCCGGCGGCCCCCATGATCAGTAGGCGAGTAGGTTGATTCCTCGGCTTAGCCTGGCTGACCATGGCGGGTTCTGCCGGGCCTAGGCCAGAGCCTGGAGGATCTGATCGTCCAGGCTAAAGTCTACCTCCGCCCGATCCTGCCCTGAGGCCAGGTAGTCCTGCTGGAAGCAGTCCTGCAGGCCGCTGACCAGATCAAAGTGGGGGGTCCAATCTAGCTCGGCTTGGGCTTTGTGGATGGTGGTGAAGAAATGCTGCACCCGCATGGGAAAGGTCTTAGCTTTACCGAAGTCAAAGGCCTTGGGATCGTAGTGCACCAGGGTGAGGGCGGTGGGGTCTTGACCGGCGGCCAGGGCACAGGCCCGGGCCAGGCCATCAAAGGTGACCGCCTTCACTCCGGAAATGTTGTAGATTTGACCAACCGCCCGGGGGTTGCCCAGCACCGCCACCATGGCCCGAGCCAGGTCCTCCACATGGCCTAACTGGGTGAGGTGCATGCCATTACCCGGGATGGGCAGGGGCCGCTGCCGCATTACCCGATCAAAAAACCAGGACTCCAGGGGATTGTAGTTCTGGGGACCGTAGATATACACCGGCCGCACGGAGGTGAAGGGAACCCCCTGGGCCTGCAGGTAGGCTTCGGTTTCAAACTTGCCCCGGTGGCGACTCTTGGGATCCACCGGATCCCCCTCCAGGTGGGGCATCTGGTCGGCCTGTTGATAGACCCCGGCGGAACTGACGTAGATAAATTGTCGCAGGTTATCCCCCAGGGCCTCCACCAGGGGCTGGGTATCCGCCAGCTCGCGGCCATTGTTGTCAAAGACGGCGTCAAAGGATTGGCCCTGGAGTTTGACCCGCAGCTGATCGGCGACGGTGCGATCGCCAATAATCGTCTCCACCCCCGCCACCGGCGGCGGCCGATGGCCCCGGTTAAACAGCACCACCTGATGGCCCTGGGCCACCAACTGCTTGGTTAGGGCCACCCCAATAAAGCGAGTGCCCCCCATCACCAATATGCGCATCACCATCCTCCTAACCTGTTCTAATCCATACCGGGGCATGATCGACAGTCCCCGCCCCTATTTTAAGCTGCGGTGATCCCCGAAATTCTCCTTAAGATTCCTGGATTTGGGGCCGGGCCCGCTTAAGCTAAATAAGCAACCATGCACCCCCACTACCGCGGGAGGGGAGAACCCGCCTAAAATGGTATCTACTGTCGACCTACTCCTGACGGATCACCGCGAGACTAACCGCCCATGCGCGAGCTGGAGACCGCCTATCGAATTCTGGAATTAGAACCCGGTGCCTCCATGGAGGAGGTTAACCGGGCCTATAAGGATTTGGTCTTCGTCTGGCACCCCGATCGCATCCCCCAGGACAACGAGCGGCTCTACCAAAAGGCCCAGGACAAAATTAAAGCCCTCAACCATGCCCGGGACCTGCTCCGGTCCCACCATCGCCAGGATCACAACGGCAATGGTAATGGCAGCGCTAGCTCCAACGGCACTGGCCGCACCACCCCCTCCCCCTACCGGTCCAGTACCGGTTATACCGGTTCCCAATCCGGTGACGGGTATCCGGGGAACGGGGCTGGTGCCCACGGCCAGGGGGGGAACGGTCGCTCTAACGGGGCTTACCACTACCAAAACCGCTACTATCGCCATCCTCGGGCTGACCAGGGGCAACCCCAGCCTTCTACCAGTCACTCAACCCAGGGGCAAGCCAACCCCTCCCAATCCAGCTATCGGCAACGGCGAGATGCGGCGGCCGGGGTGGGCACGACCCAGACCGCTGCTGCCCACAAGGCCCCTCCTCAGGAGTCTTCAGCGAAAACCGATCCAGCCCCGCCAAAGCCCGCCCCTGATCAGCCAGCGGCGAAGGATCAGGGCTATAACACCTACAATGCCCACACCCGCAATGGCACCAGCACCGCCCATCGAGCTCGCCAAAGCCCCGATATGACTGGGGCCGATCTGCGGGGGGCTAACCTGCGGGAACGGGACTTTGCCAATCGCAACCTGAGTGAGGCTAACCTGAGTGGCGCCGATCTCAGTGATGCCTTTCTCCATAAGGTGAATCTCAACCGGGCCAACCTCAGCCGGGCCAAGCTGTTTCGAGCCAACCTGCTGCAGGCGGACCTGAGCCACGCCAACCTGCGGGAGGCGGACCTGATCGGGGCCGACCTGAGTGGGGCTGACTTGAGCGGGGCAGACCTGAGTGGTGCCAAGGTGGCGGTGGGGGGCCGCACCATGGTGAAACTGACCGGCACCATCCTCACCGGCACGATTATGCCCGACGGCTCAATTCACGACTAGGGCTGGGTCGCTAGCCGACACCCGGGAGGCCCGCAGTTGACCGCAGGCAGCATTTTCCTCCAGGCCCCTGGAGTAGCGCACGGTGACGGCGATGTGGCGCTCCTCCAGGGCGGCCACAAAGGCGGCAATACTGGCCCCCGTAGGCCGCTGGTAGTCGGCCTCAGCAATGGGGTTGTAGGGAATCAGGTTGACATGGCTCTGCAGGCCCCGTAGGTGCTGGGCCAACTCCTGGGCGTGGCGGGGTTGGTCATTCACCCCCGCTAGCAAAATATATTCAAAGCTCACCCGTCGCCCGGTCTGCTGCACATAGTCGCGACACTCCGCCAGCAGGTCCGCCAGGGGGTAGGTTTTGGCACTGGGGATCAGGGTCAGGCGTTGGGCCTGGTTAGAGGCATGCAGGCTAACCGCCAGGGTCACCTGCAGGTGAGCCTCCGCCAGTTTGGCAATCTGGCCGGGCAGGCCAACGGTGGAGAGGGTGATGGATCGCTGGCTAATGCCCACCTCCTGGTTGAGGCAGTGGATGGCCGCCACCACGTTGGCGCTATTCAGCAGCGGTTCCCCCATGCCCATAAAAACAATGTGGCTGACCCGCTGGCCAAAGTCCTCCTGCACCGTTAGCACCTGGTCCACAATCTCATGGCACTGCAGGTTACGGCGAAACCCCCCCTTGCCGGTGGCGCAGAAATCACAGGCCATGGGGCAGCCCACCTGGGAGGAGACGCACACCGTCAGGCGGCGGGGGGAGGGAATGCCAACGGTTTCAATGATTTCCCCATCCTGGAGCTGTAGCAGGTACTTAACGGTGCCATCCCGGGCGACGGTGCGGTGGTGCAGGGTGGACCGGCCCACCGCCACCTCCCCCAGGGTTTGGCGCCAGTCCTTAGGGAAGACGGTGATCTCCTGCAGCGATCGCACCCCCCGGGTGTATAGCCACTGGTGCAACTGCTGGCCCCGATAGCGGGGTTGCCCCTGGGCCAGCACCCAGTCGGTGAGGGCAGGCAGGGATTGACCCAGGAGGGGGGCGAGGGGGAGATCGGGGGAAGCAGTCATAATCGGGGGCCAGGGTAAAGACTTACCTATTTTAGTCTGGTCTTAGGCGGCTGGTGGAGCCAGGGCTCTGCCCGTTACCTGGACCTACCGCTATAATCGTTGGGTTCTTTTACCTCGGCCTATGGCAGCCATAGCAGCTCCGGCTCCCTGGATCATCCGCGATCGCACCTTTACCTGGGGGCAGCGCACCTACCTGATGGGGATCCTCAACGTCACCCCCGATAGCTTTAGTGATGGCGGTCAGTTTCAAGCCCCGGCGGCGGCGATCGCCCAGGCCCGGCATTTGCTTAACCACGGGGTGGATATCCTCGATATTGGCGGCCAATCTACCCGACCGGGGGCCCTGACCATCTCGGAGGCGGAGGAGTTGGCACGGGTAGTGCCGGTGGTGGCGGCCCTACGGGCCGACCCCGATCAGATCGTGCAGGGGGCGGTGATCTCCGTTGATACCACCCGCGCCGCCGTGGCCCGGGCCGCCCACCGGGCGGGGGCGGATATGATCAATGACGTTTCCGCCGGCAGTGAGGATGCCGCCATGTTCTCCACCGTGGCGGACCTGGGCATGCCCATGGTGCTGATGCACCGGCGGGGCACCCCGGTCACCATGCAGGGCCTGACCGAGTACGCCGATTTGATGGGGGAGATCCACGCTTTCCTGGCCCGGCAAATCGCCGCCGCGATCGCCGTGGGCATTGATGCCCAGGCCATTGCCCTTGACCCCGGCCTGGGCTTTGCCAAGACCTATCCCCAAAACCTGGAGATCCTGCGCCAGCTGCACCGTTTGCGGGACCTGGGCTGCCCTCTGTTGGTGGGGCCGTCGCGGAAAAGTTTCCTGGGTTGGCTGCTGGACCAATCCGACCCCCAGGGGCGAATCTGGGGCACCGCCGCCGCCTGCTGCGCAGCGATCGCCGGTGGGGCGGATATCCTGCGGGTGCATGACGGGGCGGAAATGGCCCAGGTGTGTCGGGTGGCCGATGCCCTGTGGCGACCCCAGTTTTTAGAACATCTAGGGCAGTAGGGCCATCCCATCGACCTGCTCAGGAGGCTGCCGAAAGCCGCCAAAACCTGCTAAAATAATAAATCTTAAAAGTAAACGGGCGATTAGCTCAGTTGGTAGAGCGCCTGCCTTACAAGCAGGATGTCACTGGTTCGAGTCCAGTATCGCCCATCCCCTAGATGAATAATTTTTGACTCAATGCTGAAAGAAAAGACGGAGATAAACCTTCGCCTTAATTTTTGACTTTCCTGGAAATTACCCCCTTAGCCAAAGGCAAAGCGGTTGGGGGAGAACATCCCATAAGTAAAAATTAAGCTCGAACAACATGCCAGGAGGCGGACTTGAACCGCCGACACGAGGATTTTCAGTCCTCTGCTCTACCAACTGAGCTATCCCGGCTGGGAGTTGGAAGTTAACATCTACTTAAGATAGCAAGCCAGGGTGACCCCTGACAAGCGCATGGGGCGAAAACTTAGTGGTCTTTCCCTAGGGAATTTCTCGCAGGCGAGCTACCTTTAGGTAAAACTCACCACCGCCACCACCGCCGTAGGCCTGGACCCGTACGGTATAGGTGCCGGCTTCGGTAATCCGGGCAAAGAGTAGGGAGTTGGTGGTACCGTCTGGACCATCATCGTTTTCCCCCACGGCAGCACCATCCTTGTTGATCAGGGTGACCAGGGTATCAAACTGATCGGAGATGACGTCGATCGCCACCTGATCCCCAGCTTCCAGGCTGACGGTGTAGTCGCGGGCAAAACCGCCGGTTCCGGTGGGGATATCCTGAGGGCTGAGGGTATCGTTGATTTCCCGACTGGCTGGCAGGGAAACCGGAGAATACATACGGCTTTGGGCCCTAACCCCGGTACCGCTGCTGACTAGAAACACCAGAACAGCCGGAATCCAAAGGGCATGACGCTGGAATAGATGAGCGGGCATAATAATATCTTCCTGGCAGGAGGCGATAGAAACTCAGTCAACCGCAGATTATCTTCATTATTCCCTAGATTGACCCCAAGCCCTAACCTTTAACCTGGTAATGCTTGGCGTGAATACATCCACTTCTTTTGGCTCCTGAGTACTGACCCTTGAATTCTGCTCCCCTCTTGACTATGGTTCGCCGAATTCACCCTCCCAAAGACTAGTACTGGGGCTTGGGGGGCTGGCTACCAGCGCTTTTGTTAATGCAGCCGGGTCGATCCACATAGCGGCATACCCGATCGTAGAGGCGGGCCCGGTTACCTGGCGGTCCAGCAGAGAACAACACCCGATCTCCCCCCACAATCCCCACCAAAATTTTCACGCCGCAGATCGGGCAGGTCTGGAGATTGCCTGTGCTCATGGTCCGATTCCCCCAGGTGATCATCTCAGTATCTTAGCGGACAGGGTGGAGAGACCGGCTAGATCGCAAACTCCTGTAACGGAGTAGGTGGCTGGGCCAGGCGATGACGCCAGTGGCGCACTAGCCGCCCCAGGCTGGGGGACAGCCAGCCGTCGTACTGGGGATAGACCGGCAAACGAGGTTGCAGTTGCCAGCCCCCAGGGGCGATCGCCGCCACCAACTCCCCGGGCTGGGGGTGGGGGTAGTCGGGGTTCACCTCATCCACCGGGCTAATCCCCCCCAGGTCCCGAGCACCGGCGGCCAGACTGGCCAGCAGGCTGGTGGCGTCGGTCAGGTTGGGGGGAATTTGCAGGGTAATATCCCCGGGTAAATACTGTCGGGCAAGCGCCAGGGCGGTGATCAGCTGATCTCCCCTCAGTCCTTCTCCCCCCTGGCTTTGGCGCTGTCCCGGCTGGTAGGGCTGCAGAATCACCTCCTGAATATGACCGTAGCGCTGGTGCAGAGTGGCGATCGCCCGCAGGGACTCTACCCAGTCCGCCTCCGTTTCCCCCAGCCCCAGGAGCAGGCCGGTGGTAAAGGGAATGGCCAACTCCCCGGCCTGGGCCAGCTGTTGCAGGCGCAGGTGGGGCAGCTTGCTGGGGGCATGGCGGTGTACGGTCTCGAGCAGCCGGGGGCTGACCTGCTCGAGCATCAGCCCCATGGACACATTCACCCGCCCCAGTTGGGCCATTTCAGGGCGTGACAGGGGCCCGACATTGGTGTGGGGCAACAACCCCGCCTCCAGGGCTAATTCACAAATTTGGTAGATACGGGTCAGCCAATCCTGCCGGCGAGGGCTGTGGGGGGCCACCTCCCCACTCAGCACCAACACCTCGATTACCCCCCGTCGCTGTAGCGCCAGCAGTTGGGTCTGCACCGTCGCCAAACTCAGCCACTCCCCCTGGCCGATATTCACCCGAAAGTTACAGTAGGTGCAACGGTTAAAACACTCGTAGGTGGGCACCAGGGTATGGGCGGGGCTATAGGTGACGGGGGTAGCCATGGCGGCATATCGAGGGCTAGGGTTGGGGATCGGTCTGGTTGAGGTGAGCTTTAGCCGCCTGCCAGAGGGTCTCCAGCTCCGCCAGGCTGTAGTCGGTCAGGGGTTTAACCAGGGCAGCTTCGACCTGCTCAAACCGTTGGATAAAGCGTTGGTTAGTACCGTGTAGGGCGGCGGCGGCATCCAGACCATGCCAGCGGGCAATATTCACCAGGGTGAAGAGTAGATCCCCCAACTCCGCCTGTTGGTTGGCCTGGGGTTGGCTGGCGATGGCCCGCTGGAATTCCGCCAGTTCCTCCTGGAACTTGGCCCACACGCCGGTCACATCCTCCCAGTCAAACCCCACCTTGGCCACCTTGGCGGAGATCTTGCTGGCGGCCATCAGGGGCGGTAGGGTGCGATTATACTTGGCCAGCTGGGGGGAAAGCCGCTGGGGATCGTGGACCTGTCCTTTTTCCTCGGCTTTGATGCGATCCCAGTTGCGACGGATGTCTTCGATGTCCGCCACGGTGACATCCCCAAACACGTGGGGGTGGCGGCGGATCAGCTTATCGGCAATGCCGTTGGCTACGGTGGCCAGGTCAAAGGCGGGGGGCTGGTGGCCGGGGGCAGTGGGGCGATCGCTGGCGATCTGGGCCTGGAGCACCACCTGCAGCAACAGGTCCCCCAACTCTTCCGCGATCGCCGCGGCGTCACCGCTGCGGATCGCGTCCACCACCTCGTAGGCCTCTTCAATCAAGTAGGGAATCAAGCTTTCCGGAGTTTGTTCCAGATCCCAGGGACAGCCGGTCTCCGGGTGACGCAGCTGGGTCACCACCTGCACCAGGCGGTCAAGGGCGGCGAGAATAGACTGGGGAGGGGTATCAGGCATAGCACCAGGGGAATAGGCGACTGCCCCAGGGTAGCATTTTCGTTGCCTAAAGCTCAGGCTGGGGGACGGCCCCCTCCGGCTGTAATAGATCGGGAATGATGTCTCCCCCGTCCTGCCCAGCCCCCGCCTCCAATTCCCTTAAAATGGGTGGCGCTGTTGGGGTATCCGCTTCGAAAATGGCCGACAGCACGGCGGATAGACTAGGGGCCATGGCAATGCGATTTTTATAGGCCATAATCACCCGGGTCAGGGCTGGTAGCTGATTTTGTTGGGCCACCAGGTAGAGGGGTTCGACGTAGATGATCGACGGCCCCAGGGGAATGGCTAGGAGGTTGCCCTGTTGGGCACTAGAACCCTGGGTGTCCCATAGGGAAATCCGTTGGGAAATTTCTGGATCCTGATTGATGCGGGCTTCGATCTGTTCTGGGCCAAACACTAACTGTTGCTTGGGAAACCGGTAGAGCAGCCGTCGCCCATAGCGATCGCCATCCGATCGGGCCGCCAGCCAGGCAATCAGGTTATTGCGTTGGGAGGGGGTAAATAGCCGCAACAGCACAAACTCCTCCGTCGCTTCCTCTGGCAACTTCATAATCAGGTAGTAGGGTTCCACCCGCTGGGCCTCATTGGCATAGATTTCCGTTGGGGCCCGCCACTGATCCTCTCGGTTATAGAACACCTGGGGATCGGTCATGTGGTAGGTCATCAGGGTATCCGCCTGCACACCAAAAAGATCCTGAGGATAGCGAAGGTGATCCCGCAGGTTGCCCGGCATGGCGCTCAGGGGCATAAACATCTCGGGCAGGATACGGCTCCAGTTTTGGATGATGGGGTCCTGGGGGTCCGCCACAAAGAAACCGATGGCACCGTTATAGGCATCCACCACCACCTTGACCGAGTTACGGATGTAATTAAAGTCATTCTCCCCGGGATCAGAGTAGGGGTAGCGACCACTCACGGTGTAGGCATCGATCACCCAGTAGAGGGAGTTTTGGCCATCTTGGGGGGCAAAGTTGGCGGCGGTCAGGTTGGGGTCGCGATCGCGAAATTCCTCAATCGTTCTCTGCCGGGGCAAAGGACCGCCGTGTTCGGCTGCGGTTCCCCAGTAGCGGGAGCTATCGCCAATGTCCGTCACCACCAGGTAGGGGTTGCTATCAAAGCGCAGAAAGGGGGCGATCGCCTGGACCCGCTGGGCAATGTTGCGGCGAAACAGCAGCCGCGTATCCTCCCTAAAGTCCTCCGTGAACAGCATGCGCCAATCTAATAGATGGCGGGCAAACACTAGTCGCCGCCAGGGACTGCCCAGGTTAATCCCCCCCCGTCCCCGATAGGTGGTGTAAACGTTTTCATTTTCACTGGGGTAATCCAGTTCCAACACCTGGGTGTTGGTCATGATGTAGGTGTTGGTCAACTCGCCAAAATACAGGCGGGGCTCGCCGATCGGAATGCTCTGCCGCACCGCCTCATTGCTGGGCATATTGTTGATACCCCGAACGAAATAGGTGGGTAGGCCATCACTGCCAGCGATATTCACCGGACTCATGGTAAACCCATAGCCGTGGCTATAGACCAGGTGTTGGTTGACCCAGGTTTTAGCAATGTCGGGAACCCGATCATAATTCAGTTCCCGGGCCGATACCATCACCTGGCGGCGCTCCGATCTCCGCTGCTGGTTGAAAATGCTGTAACGGTCAAAGTCGGCGTCCTTAAACTCGTAGTAGAGCCGAATTTGTTGGAGCTGGCGATTGCTTTCCAGCAGGGGGCGAGGATCCCACAGCCGAATATTCTCCAGGGTCAGGTCGTTCTCCTGCAGATCCGCCAGGGTCAGGTCACCGCTGGGGTCAAAGGGCTCAGAATCGATCGCCTGCAGGTCAAAGGCGGCGCGGGTCAAGGCGATGGAATTGGTAATGTAGGGCCGTTCTCGCTGCAGTTCATTGGGCTGCACCACCAGACGTTGGACCCCAGTCGGTACCAAGACTAACCCCAAAACCACCAGCAGGAGGTAAACCGTAATCCCCTTAATCAGGAAGCTACTGCGGTTGATCTCAACTTGCCAGGTCCTAGAGTTGGCCGCTGTTGGTGAGGGTGACGGCGGCCTCAAGGGATAGGGCCTCCACGGTAGGTTATAACCCAGAAATACCAGGCCTAAAATCAGGGAAAAAGCCGTTAGAATCCACTGGGCCGGTAATAGAACATGAACATGGCTATAGCCGGCGCCATAGACAACTCCTTCTCGAGCATAGAGGACTTCGTAGCGGCCTAACCAGTGACTGAAGCTCGTGGTTAGAAATAAACACCCCGCCAGGGTGTAGAGGTGACGGCGCTGGGCTGGGGAAAAGCCCAGAAAGTAGCCCTGGCTAAGGCTTTGATCTCGCAGCAGGTAGACCAAATAAACACTCACCAGGGTGAAAAACAGGACGCCAATCAACCAAAACTCCAGCAAGTGCAAGACCGGCAGGCGAAAGATATAGAAACCGATGTCCTGGTTGAAAATCGGATCTACCTGGTTAAAGGGGGTGGGGTTGAGGGCCAACAGGATGGTGGGCCATTGCTTAGCCAGAATTAGCCCAAAGCCCAGGCTCATTAGCACGGCCGCCAGCCGTGACAACTGCCGGGGATAGATCAAAAAAGCCACCGTACTCACCGCCAGGGCGATCCCCAGGGCCGGTCGGTTAATTAGAATTTGCCCCAAGGCAGTGAGCGATCGCAGCTTCGGCCACAGCGGGAGGGGCGTGGCCACCTCATAGAGACTAGTCGTCTGGCGCCAGAAGTCAGCGGCAAGTTCACCCTGGTAGATCAGTTGAACGCCCACCAGGAGGCTGAGTATCATGCTAAATAGCAATAACCGGCTCAGCCCAAACCGATAGAAACCCGGTTTAGGCTGTTTCAGAGTTGATCGAGTGGCTGGCCCTGACCCTGACCGCAGCGGATCCAGAGTGACCAAAGACGCTGTACGGTCAGCCAGGATCAGATTACCCCAGGTAAATACCAGGGTAAGGAAAATGGGCAGCAGGCCTAGCCAAAACTGAGATTGCAGCCGCAACCAAAACACCGCCAGGTAGTTGACTTCAGCAAACCAAAACCCCTCCGCCGTCAGGTTAGCTATGGCATCGAGTAGGAGTAGGGTAAGGAATAGGCCCAACCCTACCCACCCCAGACGCAGGGGAGACTTGCTCAGGGATTTGGTGAACATTACTTGACTAATCCGGGGTGTGCCAACGGTACTGTTGAAGTTATCTCAATTCTATCGCCATGGCTGGCTGACGACCGGCCCTCTTCCCTGCCCATGACGATAGACGCTATAGAATAGTCTCCAGGTCTTTCTAGACTCACCTATTGTCCCGATTGTTTTTATGACCGCCGCCCCTCTTCATCGTCGCCAGTTGGCCTGGCCCTTTTGGCCCATCGTGCCCCTCTACCCCTACGGTCAACGGCCTACCCTGCGGCAGGAGGTAGTTCCAGAGACAGTCTGGATCTTTGATCAGTTCCAGGGAATTTTTTATGTGGTGGTGCCCATCCGCATGACGGTGGTGCGACTCCAGCCCCAGGGGCTACTGGTCTACTCACCGGTGGCTCCCACCCCCCAGTGCATCGCCCTGATGCGAGAGCTCGAGGACCGCTACGGCTCGGTGCGATATATTATCTTGTCTACGGTTACCGGTATCGAGCACAAGGTCTTCGTCGGCCCCTTTGCCCGCCAATTTCCCCAGGCTCAGGTCTATGTTACCCCCCAGCAGTGGAGTTTCCCGATCAATCTGCCCCTCTCCTGGTTAGGGCTGCCCGGCGATCGCACCTACCCCTTACCCAGCGATAGTTCCCAGGCCCCCTTTGCCGATCAGGTGGACTACGCCAGGCTGGGCCCTATCCCCCTGGGTCTGGGCCCCTTTGCCGAAACCGCCTGCTTTCATCGGGCCAGTCGCACCCTGATGGTTACCGATGCGGTGGTCTCCATCCCCGCCGATCCCCCGGAGGTGTTGCAGCTTGATCCCTATCCCCTGCTATTCCACGCCCGGGACACCCCGGCCGACCCCCTGGTGGATAGCCCCGAAAATCGCCGCAAGGGCTGGCAACGGATTGCCCTGTTTGCCTTCTACTTTCGCCCCAGCACCCTGGCGGTGGCCAATTTGCCCGCCATGCTGGCGGCGGCTCGCCAGGCCCCCGATCACTCCCGCCGCAATTACTTTGGGTACTACCCCTTTGACTGGCAACCGGGCTGGCCTGAATCCTTTCAGGCTCTGCACCAGCAGGGGCAAATCAGGGTGGCACCCATTTTAAAGTATCTAATTTTTAACCGCGGCCCCGCCGTCGTTAGGGCATGGGCTGATCAGGTCGCTGCCTGGCAGTTTGAGCAGATTATCCCAGCTCACCTGGCAGCTCCCGTTACCGCTACCCCGCCAGACTTCCTGGCGGCCTTTGACTTTCTTCAGCCCGGGAAGAACCATACCCATCAACATTATCTCGATGACCTGAGAAGCGCCGATAGTCAGTTGTTGCGAGACATCGACCAACTGCTTGTCAAGGGTGGCATTGCCCAGCCCAAGCTAATCGAGTAGGCCAGCCCCTACTCATACTCCCGGGTACCGGCTGCAAATTGTAACACCATAGGAAATCCGCCATCCACATGGTACTTGTCGGCCCATTCCCGCATCATGGTATCGAGTTCATCCAGGGCCTCCTGGCGACGATCCAGGTCGATGTCAAAGACCTCCACCCCGCGTAGGGTGCCTTCCTTACTTTCTACCCAGGCCTGCAGGATATTAAAGTAACGGGCCACGTCATCAATCATGGCAAAGACCCGTTCCCGTTCTCCCCGGGGCGAGTAAAACTCGCTGGTCAGGGCAAACAGGGGGATATCCACCAGGGGAGAATCAATTTGAACCACTGTGCCCGAGTGGAGCAGACGAAACTTGATGTGTAGCATCAAGGCATCACTAAAGGGCATCCGCTGTGGCTCTGGCAGCTCCTCCTGGGAAAGGTTGTGAACCATTTCAATCAGTTCACTAAACTCCACCTGGTCCAAAATTCGAGCCCGAGGGCACCCTTCCGGCAAGCTTTCCTCGATACCCTTGCGTTCCCCCGGGGTCAACCCGCTGATTTTTACGGGCGACTCATGTTCGCCACAGGGAAACCGCTCATTCCACAAGAAGGGCAGGGCCATTACGTAGAAGGGCTCCTTTGAACTAAAGACCTTCAAGCTCTGGCCTTCAGCGACGGCATCCTCCACCTCTTTAACAATGGCTTTAACCCGCTTCGGCTCTACGTGGTAGAGAAAGCCGGTTTTACGAATATTGCTACCTTGTTCAATAAAAGTACTGTAAATAGCCAATTTGGCAGCGGTGGTGGCCGCATCCAAAAAGGTACCGTAGCGATGCCCCCCCATTTTCATCATGGCGAGGGCCAGGTAGACTAAAATCCAGTCCGCCGGACTACGGTCTAAAACTTTAGACAATTCCAACTTCAGTTGAGATGCAACCTTAGTCTGTCTACTCACGGTGCTATGACTACCCTGCAATGAGAACTAGCCATCATCCCCCAACCTGACTTTAGCCAACTTTTGAAGACAAATTAAGCCTTTAAAATCAGGCGGATCGCTTGAAATTAATTAAAATTTCAAGACTTACTTTTAGGAAAACGGCGACCTATACGGTCAAACGGTCATTAGATCTCAGCAACTCCAGCACCAGGGAGTTTTAACAATCACCCTAGCCAGACCCTTAGGATACCCCGTCTGGAAGAAAATGGCTAACTTTTGCAAAAATTTACGGTTAATCCTCTTTCTTCCCACCCTCTGGTCTCTGGTCTAGTGATTTTGACAAGGGTTTCAGCCTGGCCGGCTACTGGTTTGGGGGTTGGGGCGCGGTTGTCTCTGGAGGTTGGTCTGGGGCTGGCTCGGCCTTGGGTGGAACAGCCCCGCAGTAGTTGTTAACGTCGGCAATCAATTGGGCCTCTTTTTGGGATAGATTCTCAATGGTGGTTACCGCCTTCACCGTTTGCTGTTGGGATTCTTCAATTTTGGCGGGCAGGTCCGTTTCTGACTGCACCGTTACCACTAAATTCATTGCCTGGCGAGCTTCCTCAAGGGCCGACTTGAAGCCACTCACCACCTCAACGTAGCTATCACGAAACTGACTCAGCTCGCTATCCTTGAGGGGTGTGGTCTTGAGTTCCTGCGCCAGTCCGTCCAGGTTAATCACCACCTTATCCACCGCAGTGGTGTATTGGCTGGCGGCTGCTTTTATATCATCGAGGTTTTTAACTTGAGCAGCCTTTTCGCTAAAGGCTTGAATTTCAGTTTCAAACTCCTTCATAAAATCCTGGGTTTGATTCACCACCTCTGCCAGCTTGTTACACTGGCTGACCTTTGATGAACCACAGCCGACTAACCCTACCACAGTCAGGGCTGCCAGGGCTGTGGCCCAGCGACGGGGCGATCGTTGGCGATCGCTGAACACCCTAACCAATGCTGTTGCCATAGTTATGCCATGAATAACGCGCTATGGCTTCAAGTTGTACCCTGTCTTGGGGGTCTTTACAAGCTTTTCCGGGCAGTGTTGACTGAATTGATCCTATGTTCAGCCCCGCTGCCCCGTCTTTAGTAATTGCTACAAAAGCTAAGTCTTCCTGGTCCAGTAGTCCCGGAGGAGAAACTGCTGTTAGGATCGGGTTGCACCTTTATAGACTAGATTTCCATAGTTGACGGTCCTATGCTAGATCCAGCTGATTTTGCCCGCGCAGCCCAATGGATGGGGATAGGCACCCTAACCTTAGCCGCCTTAACGGTCTTAGGATTTGTCTTAAAATGGGGGGTTCGCTTCCGCCTGGTAGGAGCGACGGGTCTGGCCATCGTGTTAACGGTGGGTCTGTTTGGCCTCAGTCTAGAGCCGTTTACCCGTACCGTGATTCCTGGAGCAGTACCCTACGCTACGGTCTACGATTCCGGGGCTAGCGAAATTGTCATTACTGTACCGGCGGATGTGACTCCAGTAGCCCTGGACGCCACTCTACGTCAGGCCGCCAGCAACCTTTTTAAGCCCTATCGATTGGGCGTCCCTGGTCAAACGGCCACTATTCGCGCCCGCACTATTATTCATGCCCCTGGGGGCGTCTCTCGACTAGTCTACCTGGGGCAAGTCCAGCCCAACCCCTCGCCCCTCGAGGAAAGTGAAGCTGCCTACGTCGTTCAACTCAGTTCTGAGATTGGGATCCTTCCCAGTTAGCCTGGCCTATCAGAATTGACCCTGAGCCTCGATAATGCCAGTTATGCCTGTTCTGTCACTATTGAATCTTCGTCCCTGATGGCGTTGTTGCAAGACAAAGCAGAATATAGCGGTTTTCGTTAAAACTCATGCTTGAACTGCGTTCTGGCTCCCCTCCACCCCCTTACCGGTGGCTATGGCTATCATCCCATCAAATCTTCAAGCCAGGATTATCAAGCCTATATAGATTTTCTCCTATGGTGGATATGGCTTAATATAATACCTTACTTCCGCAGTATCCTTGTTCTATGAGTACAGCCCATCTACCTACCCTTACCATTGCTCCTGCCCAAGTTTTTCGGGGTGAAGGAATTCTCGCAGATCAGGGCAAAGCTATCGCCAGGCTTGGCCGTCGTCCCTTAGTGGTTGGTGGTAGGCAGGCCCTAACCCAAATAGAGCCCCTACTCAGGGGTCTTCACAGCCTGGGTCTGACTGTGGAAGCTGCTGTATACGGTGAGGATTGCAGTGAGTCCGCCCTAGCTCGTCTGGGTAGCCTAGCTCAGGACCATCGGGCTGATCTGATCGTGGGGATGGGAGGAGGCAAGGCCCTGGATACGGCTAAGCTCCTAGCCCATCACCAGGGTTGTCCGGTGGTGACCATCCCCACCTCTGGAGCCACCTGTGCAGCCTGGACAGCCTTATCCAATGTCTATTCCGATCAGGGCGCCTTCCGCTACGATGTAGCCCTCCCCCGCTGTCCCGATCTGTTAATTCTTGACTACGATCTGGTAAAAACGGCCCCGCGCTCTACCCTGGTGGCTGGTATTGGCGATGGCCTAGCCAAATGGTACGAAGCCTCGGTCAGTAGTGGCGCCTCTGAACATACCCTGCTGGTGTCAGCGGTGCAGCAGGCTCGAGTGCTACGGGATATTCTGCTGCAAAAATCTGCCACCGCCCTTAGCCAATGGGGGGGGCAGGACTGGCGCGATGTGGTGGATGCCACCGTGCTGCTAGCGGGGGTGGTGGGGGGTATTGGCGGCCCCCAGTGCCGAACCGTGGCTGCCCATGCTGTCCACAATGGTTTGACCCAATTGCCTGCCTGCCACGGTATGCTCCACGGAGAAAAGGTGGCCTATGGTATTTTGGTGCAACTCCGCTTAGAAGAAATGGGGGGTAGAGGGGCCTTGGCGACTACGGCCCGGCAACAATTGATTGAGTTTTATCGTCAAATTGGTCTGCCCACCTGTCTAATCGATCTCAACTTGGGGGATATTACCCTTAGGGATTTACAGCAAGCTTCGGAGTTCGCCTGTCGGGAAGGTTCGGATATCCATCATCTACCCTTCGCCGTTACCCCTGACGCCCTGATGGCCGCCATGGTTTCTCCCCTCAGCCCAGAACTGCGGCCGCGTTCCTGTGCCCTATTAACCCCTACGGCTACCCCGGAGCTATAGCCATGACCCTTAGTTGGCTTCAACCTGCCCAACGGATTGCGACCCTGCCTCCCTACGTTTTTGCCCGCTTGGATGAACTCAAGGCTCGCGTCCGGGAGCAGGGGGTGGATTTAATTGATTTGGGTATGGGTAACCCCGATGGCCCTACCCCGGCTCCAGTGGTTGAGGCTGCTCGACGGGCGATCGCCGATAGCACTACCCACGGTTATCCTCCCTTTGAGGGTACGGCCAGTTTTCGTACCGCCATTACGGATTGGTATGCTCGCCGCTATGGGGTACAGCTCGATCCCACTGCGGAAGCCCTACCCTTGCTCGGGTCGAAGGAAGGAATTACCCACCTGGCCATGGCATTTATCAATCCAGGGGACCTGGTGCTAGTGCCGACGCCGGCCTATCCTGCCCATTTTCGGGGGCCGACCATTGCTGAAGGAGAGATTTACCCTCTCCCTCTCAGCCCTGATCAGGGCTGGTTAATTGATTTTGACGCCATTCCCCCGGAGGTAGCCAGGCGAGCCAAGGCATTATTTTTTAACTATCCTAATAACCCTACGGCCGCTACCGCCCCGAGGGAGTTTTTTGAAACAGCGGTGGACTTTGCCCATCGCTACCAAATTCTCTTGGTGCATGATCTGTGCTATGCCGAGCTGGCCTTCGATGGTCATCAGCCCACCAGCCTGCTGGAAATTCCCGGGGGCAAGGAGATTGGCGTGGAGTTTCACACCCTTTCCAAGACCTATAACATGGCGGGTTGGCGGGTTGGCTTTGTGGTGGGAAATTCCCAGGTGATCCAGGGCCTGCGCACCCTCAAAACTAACCTAGACTATGGTATATTCGCTGCGTTGCAACGGGCAGCGGAGACCGCCCTATCCCTTCCCGATCACTATTTGGAGGAGGTACAACACCGCTACGCCAGTCGCCGCGATCTGTTGATTAAGGAATTTACCTCCCTGGGCTGGTGTTTGACCAAACCCCAGGCCACCATGTATCTTTGGGTACCTTGCCCGATTGATACCTCCTCTACGGATTTTGCCCTAGCCGTACTCGAGCAGACCGGAGTGGTGCTTACTCCCGGTAATGCCTTTGGACCTGGTGGAGAAGGTTACGTTCGCGTCAGTTTAATTGCTGATCAAGATCGCCTGGCAGAAGCCATGGATAGGATTCGCCAGGCGGGGTTTCGTTTTTCGCACGCTGCGGCGATCGCCTAGCTGGCAAATAGCTTGGGTGATAGCCTTCCACCAGTCAGTCCAGTGGAAAACTGCCCCTGAAGGATTAGTAGCTGTCTTCGTTCCCCACCGTGTGTAGCGCCAGGTCGTGATTGGCCTGGTTAAGGCGATCGCTGATGGCTTCGCGCCAGGGTAGGCTGACACTGGAATCAGCCAGCACATCTTGGGCTTCCTCCCGATAGGATGCACTCTGCACCGTATCCACCTGCTCCAGCTGTTGTAAATGCTGTAGTACCTCTTGGGGGTTAGGAGTAGTCATGGATTTACCTCATACGTAGGGAATATCGTTGCCGTTAGGAGGCCGGGTCAGGCTCCTGCGTCACTTTGTTAGTCCTATTTTGCGGTAGTTAGCCGGAAGTACCCAGGCTTAGTAGAGAAGCTTTACTTCAGGCTAGAGTTCTTTAAATCTTGAAATAAGAGTTTGCAAGGTGATGGCTTTGGCCAGCACTCCTAGCCTGGATAATTCACGAAGGATAAATAGATCACAGAAAAAAGAGCCTGAAACGCTTTAGAATCAGACTCTTCAAGAAATTAAGTGCTTTTATTTTGCCATGACAGTGTGTAAAACGGATCTGCCGTTTGATTTTCCC
>JBEIGU010000006.1:0-59916 GCA_040381765.1 Leptolyngbya sp. | reverse complement strand
TGTCTCATATAACCCAAAATGCAGTATCAGTATGAGATTAGCCGTGATCACGGATGAAGAACCAGTAAATCTGCTCTTGCTTCAGAAAGTGAGCAATCTGTCTGTATCGTAATTAGCCAATTAAGATGCGATTACCCTGTCTGGATAACCATGATTAAAAGATTTCTCGAAAACTGACTGAAAAGGTTCGATCTTGGTTGACTGACGAAACTCTCAACGCTGGCGGCTAGAAGCCGCGCCTAGACAGGTAAAACCCGCCTACGCGGGTTATGGGTCAGTCGGGGAAGCCTGACTTCGTCTGGATAGCAGTGGTTTTACTGCGGTAGGCCAATGTTTTGTCAGTCAACCAGGGTTCGATCAGAGGGGTCGATTAGTTTGATAAAATGAGGGGCTTGTGAAGTGACCCCCCGCCTGTGGAGAAGGAGATCGCCATGGCCCGCATGTACTACGACAGTGATGCCAATTTAGATTTACTCAACGGCAAAACCGTGGCCATTATTGGCTATGGATCCCAGGGCCATGCCCATGCCCTCAACCTGAAGGACAGTGGCGTTAATGTCATCGTAGGTCTCTACGAGGGCAGTCGCTCCATCGCCAAGGCGGAGGCGGAGGGGCTGACGGTGAAGCCGGTGGCGGAGGCGGTAAAGGGGGCGGATTGGGTGATGATTTTGCTACCGGATGAGGTGCAAAAGACCATCTACAAGGCGGCGATTGAGCCCAACCTGGAGGCGGGCAACGTGCTGCTGTTTGCCCATGGGTTCAATATTAATTTTGGTCAGGTCCGGCCCCCCGCCGATGTGGATGTGGTGATGGTGGCCCCCAAGGGGCCGGGGCATCTGGTGCGGCGCACCTACCAGGAAGGGCAGGGGGTACCCTGCCTGTTTGCAGTCCACCAGGATGCCACGGGTCAGGCCCGCGATCGCGCCATGGCCTACGCCAAGGGCATCGGCGGCACCCGGGCGGGCATCCTGGAAACCACCTTTCGGGAGGAAACCGAAACCGATCTATTTGGCGAACAGGTGGTGCTCTGCGGTGGCCTCAGCGAGTTGATTAAGGCCGGCTTTGAGACCCTGGTGAATGCTGGATATCAGCCCGAGTTGGCCTACTTCGAGTGTCTCCACGAGGTCAAGCTGATCGTCGACCTGGTGGTGGAGGGGGGGCTGGCGAAAATGCGAGACAGCATCTCCAACACCGCTGAGTACGGCGACTACACCCGGGGTCCCCGGATTATTACCGACGAGACCCGGACGGAAATGCGGAAGATTCTCAAGGAAATTCAAACCGGTCAGTTTGCCCGGGAATTTGTCTTGGAAAATCAGTCCGGTAATGCGGGCTTTACCGCCATGCGTCGCCGGGAAGCCGAGCACCCGATCGAGGAGGTGGGTAAGGACCTGCGGGCCATGTTTAGCTGGCTGAAAAAGGTTTAGGGTGCCCCAGGGCACAGTCGGGGGCAACGGACCGTGTTATGTCTAAAATGGCTGGCCCGATGGAGGTCTAGCCTCCACCGGGCTAATCTTTAACAGGCCTAAACCGAGGGATCTAGACAATCCCCCCAGGGCCATGGGTATGCTGAATAGGGGGGCTTTGGGCTAGCCACCCCCGGTAATCATTACCCAAACGGGATAGGAGAACAGGTTGGTTCAGCGTGGATTAATCAAGCTCTGCCTTGGGTTATGCGGCTGTTTATTGATTCTGGGGGTGGGGATGACCTGGCCCTCTGTCCGAGCTATCCCCCCCCAATCGCCCTCGCCAGGGGTAGGGGGGTTGCCGGCTTTGCCCCCCTTACCGGCGCCCCTCACCCCCCTGAAGGCTAACCAGGCCGCACCGGTGGATTTTGCCGGGGCTGCTCCCCTGGCTAGCCAGGGGGAACCTCGCCAGGTGGTGGCCCTGGCGGACCCCACCAACTACGGCGATCGCTTCCCCACCGATGCCGACGGTCGCCCCGTGCAAAACGAGTTTATTGCGGTGCTGCACGAAACCGTCGGCTCCGCCCAGAGCGCCCTCAACCTCTTTCGTACCGCCCACCCCCGGGATCAGGACCAGGTCAGTTACCACACCCTGATCGGTCGGGATGGCACCATCTATTACATCGTGCCGCCGGAGAAGCGGGCCTTTGGGGCGGGTAACTCGGTGTTTAATGGCCCTAACGGCCCGGAGACCGTCCGCACCAATCCCGCCTTTCCCCCTTCGGTGAATAACTTTGCCTACCATGTCTCCCTCGAAACCCCCGGGGATGGGGCGAATCAGCGCCGCAGCCACAGTGGCTATACCCAGGCCCAGTACAATTCCCTGGCCTGGCTGATCGCTCAAACCACCATTCCCGATGGTCGCATCACCACCCACCAGGCAGTGGATCGCTCCGGTAGCCGCCGCGACCCCCGCAGCTTTGATCGCCAGCGTTTCTTCACCCTGCTGCGGCGCTATCCGACCCGGGCCGAGCTGGTGAGCTAACCATGACCCAGGACTATCAACCCTCCCTACTGTCCGATGCCGATCTGCGGGCGGCGGATCTATCCTCGGTGTACAACCACCGGGCCCAGGCTGCCCTCTCCCTGGCTGAGTTGCAAGGCTGGAAACGACGGGTGGCTGACTATCAACAGCGCCTGAGATCGGGCCCAGGGCAAAGCCAGGGCAACCTGTTTGGTGAAGCCAGCCCCGCCGCCGGGGTGGATAGCCTTGACCCCTTTAGCCTACCCCCTCAAAACGCCGAATTCTGGCGGGAACATCCCCAGGGGGCTGGGGTGCCGGCCCTCTATTTTGTGGTTGATTATGAGGTCCCCCTGCTGCTCTACGTGGGGGAAACCGTTAACTCTAACCAGCGATGGCGGGGGGTGCACGACTGTAAGGGCTACATCCTCAGCTACGTGGAGGCCCATCGTCAACACCAGCTGGCGGTGGCGGTTAACATTGGCTTTTGGCCCCATGCTGACCAGCAGCGGCGATCGCGACAGGCCCTGGAATCCGCCCTGATTCGCCACTGGCGATCGCCCTTTAACAAGGAAAACTGGCACCTCTGGCATACCCCCTTTGTGGCTGGCAAACCCTAGGCTTGCCCCCTGGGCGGCAATTCTCTCCGAGTCTTTTTCTAACCTAGAAAGAGCTTTGTTTTCTCTTTAAGAAATATTAAGCAATTCGGGCTAAAGTGACATTAGAATTACAGCCCTGATTGGCGATCTGGGGCAATATCCAATTGTGTAGCTATCGTCGTAGCCTGGTGGAGGTGAGCTAGAACCCCTGCCCAGTTAAGCTTTAGCCGATCAGCCCAATCCTAGCCTTCTGGTCAAAGCCATCCCTCGTCCTACCGCTGCCCTTCCCTCTATGCAAACCCTCGATATTACCCAGGTCAGTCCCGCCGCTCCCGCCACGCCTCCGGGTCCGCATCGGGTGGTGATTATTGGGGGGGGCTTTGGCGGGCTCTACGCCGCCCAACAACTGGGCCGGTCCAGCAATCTGCAGGTCACCCTGATTGACAAGCGTAACTTCCACCTGTTTCAGCCCCTGCTCTACCAGGTGGCCATGGGGGGGCTCTCGCCGGGGGATATCGCCTCTCCGCTGCGGGGCGTGCTCAGTCGCCAACAAAACACCGAGGTGTTGATGGCGGAGGTGGTGGATGTTGACCCCCAGACAAAGACCGTTAGCCTCAAGCAAGATGGGGATGTGGCCTACGACACCCTGATCGTGGCCACCGGCATGAGTCACTTCTATTTTGGTCGGGATGACTGGGCTGATGTAGCCCCCGGCCTGAAAACCATAGAGGACGCCCTGGAAATGCGGCGACGGGTGTTTGGAGCCTTTGAAGCGGCGGAGAAAACCACCGACCCTGACCTCCGCCAGGCCCTATTGACCTTTGTGATCGTCGGCGGCGGTCCCACCGGAGTAGAGCTGGCCGGGGCCCTGGCGGAGCTAGCCTTTGATACCCTGAAGCCAGACTTTCGCCGGGTGGATACCTGTCAAACCCGGATTATCCTGGTGGAGGGCATGGACCGGGTGTTGCCCCCCTTCCCTGCCGATCTCTCCAGCCGGGCCCGCCAGGATCTGGAGAAGATGGGGGTGGAGATCCTGACCCAGACCCTGGTGACGGAAATTGAGGGCCACCGGGTTACCCTAAAGCAGGGTGACCAGATCACCACCGTGGCGGCCGCCACCGTACTCTGGGCAGCGGGGGTGCGAGACCCGGGCATGGGGGGGATTTTGGCCGATCGCACCGGAGCGGAACGGGACCGATCCGGGCGGGTGATCGTGGAGCCCGACCTGAGCATAGCCGGCCATCCTGATATTTTTGTGGTGGGGGATCTGGCTCACTACGCCCACCAGGGGGACCGGCCCCTCCCCGGAGTAGCCCCCGTCGCCATGCAGCAGGGGCAGTATGTGGCCAAGTTAATTCAAAGGCGGCAACAGGGAGAAACCCTACCCAAGTTCGAGTATAAGGATGCGGGCAGCCTGGCGGTGATTGGTCGCCATTCCGCCGTGGTCAATGCCCCTAAGGTTAAATTAACCGGCTTCCCAGCTTGGTTCGTGTGGCTGTTTATCCATGTCTTTTTCCTGATTGAGTTTGACAATAAGGTAATTGTCATGATCCAGTGGGCCTCCAACTACATCACCCGCAAACAGGGGTCCCGCCTGATTACGGAACGCACCGTCACCCATGAGTGATCGGGTCCCTAAGGTGATCATCCACGGTGGCGCCGGTCCTGCCCTGGAGGATAAGGGAGGGCTAGCGGCGGTACGGGAGGATCTCCACGCGGTGGTGGCGGCGGTTTACCAACGGGTTGAGGCCGGCGATCGGGCTCTGGACTGTGCCATCTACGGCTGTCAGCAACTGGAGGACCGGCCCCGCTTTAATGCCGGCTATGGCTCGGTGTTACAGGCGGATGGTCAGGCCCGTCTAAGTGCGGGCCTCATGAACGGGGTCAGCCAGCGCTTTAGCGGGGTAATTAATGTAGCTCGGGTAGAGCATCCCATTCACCTGGCTGCGGCTTTGCAGGCCAATCCTGACCGGGTGCTATCGGAATTGGGGGGGGCGGAACTGGCTCGAGAGTTGGGCCTGCCCCCCTTTGACCCGGTAACTCCCCAACGGTTACAGGAGTGGTTGCAGGCCCGTCAGAATCACTTCTCCCAGGCCATGGCCGGAGTGGTTGCCACCGATCCCCAGGCCCGGCGCGGCACCATTGGGGTAGTCGTGCTGGACCGCCAGGGCCACCTGGCGGTGGGCACCTCCACGGGGGGCAAGGGGCTAGAACGGTTGGGGCGAGTCAGTGATGCGGCTATGCCAGCTGGCACCTACGCTAATGCTCTGGCGGCGGTTAGTTGTACCGGCATCGGCGAGGATATTATTGATGAGTGCCTGGCGGCTCGCCTGGTGGTTCGGGTTAGTGATGGCCTGGGCCTGGGGGCGGCCCTGGCCAAGTCCTTTAGCGAGGCCACCCTCAACCAGCGGGATTTTGGCGCCATTGCCATTACCCAGCAGGGGGAAGTAGGATGGGGCAAAACCAGCGATGTGCTCCTGGCGGCTTACCATACAGGCAGCGGCTTGGGTGATACCCTGGACCTAGGGCCTGGAACCGCTACTGGGGTAGTTTCTCCCTAGTAGACCCGGGGGTAAATAGGCTAGCTTATCCTGACTAGTGAGTTATGACCACTGAGTCTCCCTTCAAGGGTCGCTTGATTTACCCCACCTATGATTACGAGTGCTAACGGTTCTGGCTTGAGCTATCCTGATTCCCCTTCTACTTAGCGGAGATCCATCCATGCGGTTTAAGTCCCAGTCACAACGGCGAGACCTGCCGGAGGTCAACCTGGTGCCGATGATGGACGTGTTGATGACCATCCTGGTATTCTTCATTATTATTTCCATGACCGCCCAGATCAATCAGCAGGCGGTAGAAGTGAGTCTGCCAGCCATTGAGTCGGGGGGTGAGGCTGTTGATCAACCAGACCCCATGATTCTGCAGTTGGATAAGCAGGGCAAGTTATTCCTGGAGGGGGAACCCATGGACCAGAGCCAGATGGTCCAGGCCATTCAGCAGTATCTGGGGGAAAATCCCGAAGGGGCGGTGGTGCTCAAGGCCGACTACGAGCTCACCTACCAGACTATTGTGGAGGTGCTGGGGGCCATGCGGGATGTGGGGGGCAGCCGGGTCTCCCTGGCGATCGCTGACTAGCTTGGCCGGTTAGCCAGCCAACTCCGCCTGCCGACCGGCATCCCTAACTTAAGCTTCGACCTACGGATCGGTTAGGGGCCAGGAGCTGACCCAAGTTCTAGCTTCTGATTCTTAATGACTGAATTCCTAAATTTCAGAACTCGCTTTTCTGATCAGCCGTTGTGCTGAGATGGGCTATAAGGCAGGGATATACCATTGTGGGGGGGCATCCTGGGGGCAATGTAAATTCTTTCACCCTCAGTAATCCAGCATGACTGACGCCTCTATCCTCGCCTGGGATCAGGTCCTGGCGGAATTTCAACGGATCTGGGGCTACCCCAACTTTCGCCCCCCCCAGGATGCCATTATTCGCGCCCTGCTGGCCCACCGCGACCTACTGGTGGTACTGCCCACCGGCGGCGGCAAGTCGATTTGTTTTCAGCTGCCTGCGTTGCTGCAGTCGGGGCTGACCCTGGTGGTTTCCCCCCTGCTAGCTCTGATGGAAAACCAGGTGCAGGAGCTGCAGGCTAAGCAACTGCCGGCGGCAGCCCTCCACAGTGAGCTGTCGCCCCGGCGACGGTATGAAATTCTCCAGGCCCTGGATCGGCAGCAACTGCGCCTGCTCTACCTGTCCCCCGAGACCCTGCTCAGTCCACCGGTGTGGCAGCGCCTGGCCCAGCCCCAGATCCAGATCAATGGCTTAATCCTGGATGAGGCCCATTGCCTGGTGCAGTGGGGGGAAACTTTTCGCCCCGCCTACCGACGGCTAGGGGCGGTGCGTCAGGCTCTTAGCCAGCAGCGATCAACGCCAATTCCGGTGGCCGCCTTTACCGCCACCGCCGACCCCCAGGCCCAGCAAACCCTGGTGCAGGTCTTGCAGCTGCGATCGCCCCAACGGGTCTGCCTCAACCCCCACCGCCCCAACCTGTGGTTACAGGTTAAGACCGTGTTTAGTTCTGGCCAGCGCCACCACCTGATCCGTAACTACCTGGAGCGGCATCCCCAGCAAGCGGGGTTAATCTACGTGCGCACCCGTCGCGATAGCGAAACCCTGGCCCAGCAGCTGGCCCCCCACTACGCCACCGCCCCCTACCATGCTGGCCTGGGGGGCGCCGAACGTCGACAAATTGAGGCGGATTGGATGGCGGACCGGCTGCAGTTTGTGGTTTGTACGACTGCTTTTGGCGTGGAAACCATTGGACACTAGCAAGTACATTTTCTTAAGCGTTCTTAATATTTAGGAATCTAGGATCCACTATCTCCTTGACCTAAGTTGATCCAATTATCTGCGGCCCAAAGGCTTATAGATTAAGGGTTCTGGCGAAAAACTAAACCAGTGCTTAGCAGAGAAAACCTAAGACTGGCTGGGGTTATCTTAGTACCTATTTGGGAACAAATGGGTACATCTAAGTTTTTACAAGGTAGGGCCAGCCAAGGCAGGGGTGGTCTGTTCTGGGGACAGGGGATGAGGGGCCAGGAGGATCCCACGCTGTTGCCTGGGCTGGGGCAAAGAAAGAATGGCGATCGCTGGGGTAGCAATCGAATTCCTCAGCAAATTGGCATTAGGGAGCCGGAGAGAATTGCGATCGCGGGCTGGTAGCTATCACTGTGTCCTCAACTGTGGACAGTAGTGAAGCCAATGGGTACCACTTCAGCCCCTTCGATTAAGACATGGCTGGTTTCCAGGATGAGACCTACCCCCTCGAAGGAAAGATGGTCATCTACTGCGCCGATAATCCCAGGGCATGATGGGATCCTCCTGGCTCCAAAAATTGAGCCTTTGCTGTTGGGCTTGGGCTTCTGCCTGGAGCAACTGTGCTTGGGTATCCGGGCAGCTACTCAAGAATCGGGTATAGACGGGCGCATAGCCCTCGGCCACCATCTGGAGATTGACGTTCTGGCCATTGGCATAGATTTCGGCAACCAATCGCCCGTAGCGATCCGTATCGGCTTCTCTAAACTGAATGGTGGAGTCTCGGGGGGTTAGCTGGCGCAGCCGTTCAGTAGCGGCAGGCCCCCAGGGGGTTTGAGATGTTTCGGGGGTATCGATACAGGCCAGGCGAACGGTAATGTTTTCGCCCTGGTAATCCATCCGCAGGGTGTCGCCGTCGCCTACCGAAATAACGGTAGCCTCTGGCAGGTTGAGGTTAGCGATCGCGAGGTCTGGTTCAGGTTCAGAGATCGTGCTCTGAATAGGGTTAAGGGGGTTACAGCCTGTCAGGATGAGGGCTACCCATGGTAGGTACCAGGCTTTCATTGTTTTCGTAGGATAACTATGGTTTTAGGATACCCAAGGCTTCCCTGGCCTGCTACCCGTTGAAGGGTCCCGGCGTAGGGGTCCTGGCCCAGAGGGTGGGGTAGGGTCTGCTCGATCGCTCGCTTGGCGGCTACGATCTGGGCGGTATAGGCGATAGGGTCCATGGTGGTGGGTGGCAGGGCGGATGTCCTGAGGGGGAGATGTCTATAATTTGACCCAAGGGCTGTGGGGTGACCGGTGTTTCTGGCGATCGCCAGGGTGTCACCGTGGCTAATTCCTGCCAGTGGGTGGTGTAACGCTGGGAGAAGTGCTCCGCCCGGGGGGTCCAGGTGGGGTTGAGGTCCAGGGCACCAAATTTCACCGCATCGGGGCGGAGGCAACGGTTGAGGTGGTCGAGGGCGGCCATCAGGCGATCTCTGCCACCACCAGGCTGCCGGATTGGGGAGCCTTAAAACGGACCAGGATCAGCTGGTCTCCGGGTTGGGCTTCGGCCCCCGCCACCAGATCCCCCTCTACCCGCATCAGAAAGGTGGCGACGGGGTTGGGGATCAGGTGGCGGTTGAGATTAAGGCTGGGTTCAATGGCATCGCCGGAGACAGAGAAACCCATAGATTAACGCAAAGAGTGGTGCATTTATACTATCCTCTTTAGGAAAATTGGGTTAATTGTTCTGGGGTTTAGCGATAGGCGCCCCAGGAAGTAGGAGACTATGAATTGTTTGTGGGTTTAGCAAACTTGTCTAGGTTAGGAATTTTTTTGCCTTTATTTATCGCTTTATGCACATATGTCCATGTGTAGATTTTTGTAATGGGAAATTTCTCGTGAGAGGTGGCTAGCAATTCCAGGAATGAAGTTTCCATTCAATTGGGATCCCCAGCGAGTGGGGAGATTCTTCTAAGTTAGCAGTGCTGGAGGTTAACCATGGCTATCAATCGTGCCCAGGGTTGCTGGCTGGGTCAACTGACGGGGGATGCCATGGGTAGTCTGGTGGAGTTCCAGTCGCCTGCAGAGATTCGGCGGCTGTACCCAGAGGGGGTGCGCTATCTGGCGGATGGCGGCACCTGGGGAACGATCGCGGGTCAGCCCACCGATGATTCGGAGCTGGCCCTGATGCTGGCGCGGCTACTGGTGGAGCGGGGCACCTACCATCGAGAGGGGGCCCTAGCGGCCTATCGGTTTTGGTTAGAGTCTGGCCCCTTTGACTGTGGTCTGACCACGGCCCAGGGGTTGGAGGGGTGCCCCAATCCCCATAGCCAGGCGAATGGGGCGATGATGCGGGTCAGCCCCCTGGGTATTTTTGGGGCTCGCTATCCCCTGGCAAGGGTGGGGGAGTGGGCCCGGCAGGATGCCGCCCTCACCCATCCCCATCCGGTGTGTCAGCAGGCCAATGCCCTGTTTGCCATGGCAATCGCCCAGGCGGTTAGGACCGGCCCCAGCCCTGAGGAGCTTTACCAGCAGGTGGTGGCCTGGGCGGTGCAGGAGGCGGTGGACCCCACCCTGCTAGGGGCGATCCGGGGGGCGGCCAGTGGTCCCCCGGTGGACTATGTAGAGCGGCAGGGCTGGGTGTTGATCGCCCTGGGCAATGCCCTCTGGCAACTCCTCCAGGCCCCTGATTTAGAGGCTGGCGTGGTGGATACGGTGATGCGGGGGGGCGATACCGATACCAATGCCGCGGTCTGTGGAGCTTTGCTGGGGGCGGTGTATGGGGTGGAGGCGATTCCGGCCCAATGGTTGGAGCGGGTGTTGAGTTGTCGCCCCCAGGCGGGGCGGGCGGGGGTGCATCAGCCCCGGCCTGAGTGTTTCTGGCCGGTGGATGGGTTGGGGTTGGCGGCGGCGTTATGGGGGGAGGGGTGAGATGGGGGTGCCTGGTTTTGGGGCCAGCCATAAGAGTGACCTGAATTAACCTGCAGGCGTAGTCACTGATTTACTACCCGACCCATCTACTCAATCCCTAAAAGGGCGGGAACAGATCGGTGAGGGCTATTCTAATCCTGCTGCCAGGCTCCACCGGCAAGCTGGGGGTAGGCTCCAGGTCCAGCAGGGCCAGATCGCCCTCCAGGGCGGCGATGGTGCCCACCACCCAGGTGATCTCCTTCCGGTAGGCGGCTTTATAGCCCACCTGTAATGGCATCTGTTGTTCCGTCATCCTGGCTCCTGGTTAGGGGTGTTGCCCGGGGGTGCTTGTCTGGCTGCCCTGGGGCACCGGTAAGCTTACCAGTTCTGGAAAATTTAGGGCATGGTCATCATCCGGGTCTGAGGGGGCTGAAAAGGAAAAAATTTTGCATCGGGCTTGATGGAAAAAATAGGGGGAGGGTTGGGGGGGATACCCCGGAGTCGATGGGGGTGGAGTAAGAGGTTGGGGAAATCGCCACCGCCATCGGTCGATTATTGTCCTGAAGGGAGCATAGATCAGGCGGGGTGTTGCTAATCTGCCTAAACTTTTCTGAAGTTTAAGAAACTTTTGCATCCTAATGCTGTACGAGTCAGGTTGACTATGGTTTAATCGGCATGTCCCTTCCCTAAGGGCCGCTCAGGCGTTAAGGCCTTGAGCTATGTTCCTGAAATTGTTGCCTGTTAGATAGCTGGTTAACCCAGCAAATCTAGAGAAGTAATCAACTAAAAGGCTTCAAGCCGGTATCTCTGCTCTTTTGAGTAGGTGAGCCGCAGGTTGGGGCCTTTTACTTCGTCTGGGTGATTTTCTAGAGTTACCACTTTACCTTGGCGGCCCACCAGGCGGGGTGGAGGGGGCCCCTGGCAATGTTCTTGCGGTGGCGGGCATACCAGGCTTCCCGTCTGGCTTTATCGGCCTCTGATTCGCCGGCTTGCTTGGGAGATCCCTTGACTCCCTGCTGGCCAAAGCGGACCATACGCACGATGCCCTTGTGTTTGACCAACACCACATGGCTATAGGTGGAGTGGTCTGGGGTAGCCTTGGGAAGGTTGTAATCCTCGAAGGTTTCGCCGTAGTAGGTAATCATGGTCAGTAGGCGGGGTAGCACCAAAAGCGGGCGGGGCTGAGGGTAAAGTGGCCGCTGTTGGCCCCGACGTAAACCTGGGGCTGGAGGGTGTCGTTCTGGTTGAGCTGACCAAGCCATTGAAAGCTACCGCCTAAAACCAGGCCGCTATTTTGTGTGGGGCTGAGGGCGGCCAGTTTGGTGTGGTACAGGGGTAAGGCCCCGTCGGTGCTGTTGAGTTTGTAGGCGATCCGGGCTTCGTTGAGGCCGGGGTAGGTGGTGATCAGGCTACCGCTGCTGCCGTCATCACAGTAGATGTCGTCTTCAAAGCCCTGGTCGCTGGTGCTGCTAAAGTTGGCACCGGTGACGGAGACTAATCGCCAGGGGGCGTTGGGGTAGGTGTCGTTGAAGTCTGTAGAGGTGCTGGGCCGGGTGGGGCTGGAGCTGGTCAAAAAGAACTGGCTCAGCAGGCTCACCTGATCTCCCTGGCTATCGGGCCAATCGCGGTCGATGATCAGGTTGTCGTAGGAAACGCCGTAGTCATTGAAACTGGCGGTCTGGTAACCGCCAAAGTCGAGGGTGGGGTAGAGAATTGGGTCGTAGGCGTGGGCCTGGGCCATCCAGTAGGCGGTGGTGCCGGGCACCAGGGCCCAGCTTTCCTGCACCAGGTGCAGGCCCAGGTCGTAGCCCAGTTGTACAAAGCTCCAGGTGTAGCTCAGGGGGGTGCCTGAGCTGGGGCAGGGGGGTAGGCTACCGCCGCCGCTCACCACCGCCCCGGCCTCCACCTTGAGGCTGGCCCCCACCGCCCAAATGCCGGTGTAGGGAATGGTGATGGTGCCGCCGCTATGGATGCCGTTAGTGTCCACCACCTCGGTCAGGTTAGCGGTCAGAGGGGTCCAGGTATTCAGGGCAGTCTGGTTACTGGCCCCGGGGTGGGTGAGATGGACCTGGTAGCGACTGCGCTGGTTAACCACAAAAGCCGTGGTCGCCGCCTTGGTGGTGTTATCCGTAACCGCCGGGGTGGGCACCAGGGGTGAGCTATTGAAGGTCTTGGTGCCAGAGATCGTCTGGTTACCACTGGTCCCTACCCCGTCGGTGATTCCAGCAGCAGCCAGGGTAGAAGGGCGGTTAACAGCGTTTTGGAGGGGCATCAGGGGGGGAGTGGGGAATGGGGAATGAGTGGTCAGTAGTCAGTGATCAGTGCTCAGGAGTTAGAAATAGAGAAATCAGAAGGGAAATGAGAGGAGTGATGGAGTCAGGGGGTAGGAAACCACAGAAATAGAGAAACCAATCCACGGCAAGAACCCTCTTTTTTTTCTCCTGATTACTGACTCCTGATCACTGATCACTTCCCTTACAACACATCAACATTCCCGATCGCTCCCACCACCTGCCATTCCAAATTAGCCACCACACATTGCAGGGTGAGGGAGTCGCGGCGGTGGGTGCTGTCCAGCCTGCCGCTGATACCGGTGGTGCTGGTGACGTTGCCGAAGTGGATCAATTGGGAGGCGTTCTGGGCGATGCGCCAGCCGCCGGCACCGATGCCGGTGACCCGGATCAGGGAGTCAACGGCGGCGGTGGTGGGGAGGGTGAGGGTGACCCGGGCGGCATTGTTGGTGCGATAGCCGGTGTTGGCGGCCATGGTGGCGGTGGTACTGCTGACTTCGGTGACGGGTAGGCCGACGAAGGGCAGGGGTTGCCAGCTCTGGTCGCCCCGCAGCCAGGTGGTGGCGTTGGCGGTGCCGCTACTGGCCAGGCGGGCGGTGGAGAGTACCCCAGAACCAATGTCGGCGGCATCAATGGCGGTGTCTCCAATTGCCACCCAGTTACTATCGGTGGCGGCGGGCAGGGCGGCCAGGATATAGGTGATGCCGGTATCCAGTTGTTTGACGGTGTAGCCCGGCACCTCGCTGGGGCCGGTGACCGCCAGCCGGGCCGCCTGGTTAGCCACGGGGACGGGAATATTCAGGAATAACTGGGGAATGGTGGCGGGGTCGAGTTTACCGGCGCCATCCAGCACGGGCACGTTGCCGCTGCCGCTGCCGGTGTTGGCCAGGGCGGCGCTGCCTAGTTCCAGCAGGGTGCGGGCTTCGGAGATGGAGAGGGCCTGGATCTCACCAGAGCCAGTGCTACTACGACCCAGCAGGGTACTGCTGGCGATCGCTTGCATTTTGGCAAAGCTAATGGCGGCGTTGGCCACCGTGGGGTTGGGGTAGGTGCCGGTTAAATCGCCCCCGGCATTACCCACTGGGGCCGCGCCGGTGATCCAACCGGGTAGGCCGCCGTTGACCGCCAGGAGTTGGCCGGGGTCACCGATGGGGAGGCGGGTAAATTTGCCGTTGGCATCGCGGTAGTAGAGGTCGCCGGTGGCGTCGTTGCCGAGGGCAACCTGGAGGTCTCTGACCAGGGTGTTGTTGTAGCTGTTTTGGATGGCCATAGGGAGGGAGGGGAGTAGGGGGGTAGGGAAGTGATGGAGTAGGAGAAAGGGAGAGGAGGATCTGGGGAGAAGAAATCTAGGGTGATGGAGTGATGGATGAGGTCAAACCACTTCAAAGTTGCCGAGGCTGCTTTGCACCATCCAGGCCTGGGGGCCGGTGTAGGCAAGTTCGAGGACGGCGCCGGGGCTGAGGCTATGGATGCGGCCGCTGATGCCGGGGCTGGTGGTGGCGGTGTTGAAGTGCACCTGTTGGTGGGGGGGTTGTTCGATGCGAAAGAGGTTATTCAGGCCACTCACCACCAGGCGATCGCCGGGGTTGGCCTGGGGGGGCAAGGTCAGGTGTTGTAGGCTGAGGCCCTGGCAGAGGTAGTGGGTATTCACCTCCATGGGGGTGCTGGGGGCGGTGATTAGTTGCCAGGTGAGGCTGCCGCCGCTGTCGCCGCCCCCTTCGATCTGGTCCACCAGATCCTCGGTGGCTAGCCGCAGGGCCAGGAGTAGTTCTACGGAGCGTTGTTCGTAGGAGGTGGGGCCGGTGACCGGGGGCACCGCGCCGCCGAAGTTCTCCACCAGTTGGTTGAGCAGTTCCAGGACGACACCCTGGTAGTTGGTAGGGAAGGGGGTGGACATGGGAGGGCGTCAGTAGTCAGTAGTCAGTGATCAGGAGGGAAGGAGGGGTCATGGGAGCAGGGGAGTGATGGGGTGATGGAAGGGATTGGGCAGAAGTCAAAGGTCGAAAGTCACAAAGGAAGCGGTAGAAGACTGACTGACAGGGGGAGCCGGGGGAGTGGGGGTGGAGAGGATCGCTTGTAAAAGTTCATCCCGGGAGAGTTTCATCCGGCGGGGGATGCGTTTCTCGGCGGCGATCGCTCGTAGGGCGGTGATGTTTTTGGTTTCTAGGTCGGATTGGCTGTAGGTGGCAGGTTGGGCTTCAGAGAGAGTGGGTTCTGGGGGCGAGTCCTCGGGCCCATTAGGGGTCAGTTCTGGAGATAAGTCTTCAGGTAGATCAGGAGTTGGTTCTGGGGGTTGCTCCTCAGGCCCCTTAGGAGTTTGTTCTGGGGATAAATCTTCAGGTAGATCAGGAGTTGGTTCTGGGGACTGTTCCTGAGATAGATCAGGGGCGGATGCTGGCTGGTCTTCTGAGAGATTAGGGATCGGTTCTGGGGACCGGTCTTCGGACTGAACAGGGGTCTGTTCTGGGGACCGTTTACGGCCCTTGGGTTCCCTGTAGCGTTGATGGCGGCTGGGGTCGAAGTCGGCTTCGTTGATGATCATCTTGGCCCCGGGCAGGTCGGGGTGAATAATTTCCAGGGTGGGGATCATTATTCACCGACCTGTCCGGCGATGCGGACGGCGAGACGGGGGTCGACTAAGACGGTGCCCCACAGGCAGGAGAGGTAGAAGCCGAGCTGGTGATATTCATCGCGGATCTCTAGGCGCAGGGTGACGCCGGTCATGTCGTCTACCCAGGTGAGGAAGTTATTGGTCACCCCGGGGATGTTTAGGCGGGCGGCGGGGCGGGAGTCGAAGGCAAAGGCGAAGGGGTGAAAGGCCAGGTTGATGCTGTGGGAGGCTAGCAGGCTGACGGCTTCGCCGCCTACCTTGGGTAGCCTCAGGCCGGGCTCAATGGCCACGTTGGTGTTGCCGACCCCCAGGGTGACATCCATCGTCACCACGTACTGTTGGCTGTCGCCGGCGAAGGTAATCACGTCGCCGATGATCAAGGGGGTGGGGTTGGTGGCTTTGTTGAGCCGGATGGTCTTGGCTCCGGCCAGGTGGGCCCCATTGACGGTGGTGGCCCCGACGGTGAGGGGGGTGGAGAGGTGGGCGATGTTGTCCAGGCCCACGTCTTCGTACCAGTCAAAGCCGTAGGCCCGGGAGACTTCTCCCTCCCGCAGGGCTTCGGAGGAGGTGGATTGGCTAATATCTCGAAAGGCGGGGAGGCCGGTGGCGTTGCCGTAGGCCCCGGAGTTAAGGGACATTTTGCGCATAAATTTGGGGCATTTCTGGCGGGTGAGCACGGTCTTGGCCTGCTGGGCGTCGGTGGGGGCAAAGCCAAAGGGGGTGGTGCCGGGGGTGCCGACCACGCCGTAGATGCCTTTGTAGTTATGGGCGATGCTTTCGGTCATCCGCTCCACAATCGGGCTGACGGCGTTCATCAAAAACATCGGGGTGTCCCGGTCGGCGTTCTCCATCAGGGTGAGGTGCTCTTCGTTGAGGGGAAAGTTGACTTCTTCCCAGTAGTTGAGGGGCACCTTCACCGTCAGGGGGTTGGGGGCATTGCCGGAGGGCGGGGGCGACGCCGCCGGGGTGACCGGGCGCGAGATAAACTCCGGCGGGATGATCACTTCGGTGACGCCACCGTAGTTAGCCCCCTGGGAGCGATCGCCGGTGGTTTGGTGGTTAATCAAGGCCGGTAGGCTGGTTTCTTTGCGGATCACATCAATGGCACGGGCCAGGATCTTACCGTAGAGGTCTTCGAGGGCCATAGGAAGAAGGGGAGTAGGGAATGGGGAGTGGGGAGTGGGGGAGGGAGGGGGGCAGTGGTTAGGAGGGAGGGAGGGGGGCAGTGGTTAGGAGGGAGGGAGGGGGCAGTGGTTAGGAGGGAAGAAGTAGGGGAGTGATGGAGTAGAAGGGTGACAGGGAGACTAGGAGAAAAGGGGGCTGGGAGAGTGATGGAGTAGAAGGGTGACAGGGAGACTAGGAGAAAAGGGGACTGGGAGAGGGAAGGAGTAGGGGGATGACGGGGAGACTAGGGGACTGGGAGAGGGAAGGAGGCTGGAGGTAGGGGATAGGGGACAGAACCTGGGAGTAATTCATGGAGGAAGGATTCTTGTATTTCGAGACCCTACTCCCTACTCCCCATTCCCTACTCCCTAAATCGCAATCGAAACCTTCCCATTCAACACATCAATCGGGTTAATGCCTTTGACGATGCCGTCGTCGGGGGAGTAGGTGGCGGTGGTTTCGCGGCTGACGCTGGCTTCGCCGGTGGTGCCTGCCCCAGCGGCGTCGTTGGAGAAGAACATGGCGGGGTATTTGGTTTTCAGGTCGCCCCAGAGGCCGTCGGGTTCGACGATGGTGCCGTCTTTGAATTGCAGGGCGTGGGTGGCTTTGGGGAGGAGCAGGTCTTCGTATTCGGGGCGGATGCCGGTGTGCACCAGGCCGCGGACGGCGTGGAGTTGTTTTTGATAGTCCTGGGCCAGGGTTTGGAGCTGTTCTACCTGGCTGCGGGTGCTGTCCCGTTCGGTTTTGATTTCTTCTTGCAGGTCCTCCAGTTGACTGCGGAAATCGTCCCGTTCACTGGTTAGGGTGTCCAATTGCTCCTGCAGCAGCGGCTGGTTGGCCGCCGCCGCCAGAGCCTCCCGCGCCGCCTGGGGGTCCAGGCCCTGGTAGGGGGCAAACTGATCCGTCACCGCCTGCTGTAGGGCGTTCAAACGTTCCAGGGCATCGTCGGAAAGTACAGCATCCTTGGGGAGGGCTTTCTTGAGTTCACGGATGTATTTAGAGAGGTCCATGGCAGAGGGGGAGTAGGGGGTCAGTAGTCAGAGGTCAGTGGTCAGTGGTCAGGAGGGGGGAAGTCAGTGGTCAGTTATCAGAGGTCAGTGGTCAGGAGCTAGAAGTAAAGGAATCAGGAGGAAAATGAGAAAAGTGATGGAGTGGGGGGGTAGAGCAGGGCAGGGCAGGGAAGGGAAGGGAAGGGAAGGGAAGGGAACGGGAAGGGAAGGGAACGGGAAACAGAATCTGGGAGTAATTCATGGAGGAAGGATTCTTGTATTCCGAGACCTTGCGCCTTGCGCCCTGGGCCTTGCGCCAAAATCATCCTGTATCACTCTCCGGAAAGGTCTCGGGAAAAAACTTGGTCTTCTGGGCCAGTTCCCTCAATTCGCCGGTGTTAATTACCTCCAGTTCCTTCAGGCGGCTGTAGGCGAGTAGCAGTTGGGGGTCGGCGGCGAGGTTGTCGAAGAATTTGGTTTCTAGTTCGGCGTGGCCGCCGTAGGCTAGGCCGAGCCAGTAGGCGTGGTGGCGCAGGCATTCGGTGATGCCGGTGGCGAAGTCGGAGGCGAATAGGTACAGTTCGCTTTCGATTTTCTTGGCACCGATCTGGCTGGTGAGGGCGGCCTGGCGATCGCCGGGTTTGATCAGGTAGTCGGCCCCTAGAAAGTCCATTTCCTGTTCGATGTCTTTGATGTCGAGGCGGCTCATGGCTAGGCTTTGGGAGTTGGGTTCTACCCAGCTAAAGCCGCCGCCTAGGGGTACGTCGACGATGCGGCGGGGGCCGAGGGTCATGTCTTCTCCCTGGCCGCCGGTGCGCACGGGGGAGGGGAAGCAACAGTAGTGCATTTTCTGGCGGTGGTCGGAGCTCACCTGGTAGTGAATCAGGTTGAGTTTGGCTAGGGAAAAGAGGGTGGGGTTGCTTTGAAAGAAGCCGCTGCGATCGCCGCCGTAGAGGCAGACCAGGGGGATGTGGTCGAAGGGGACGATCTGGCCCCGTTCGCGGCGGCCCATGATGCCAGATCGCTCGGGCAGGTGGTGTTCGATGGCCTTGCCGGTGCGGTCCCGTTCCAGAATGTAGGTGTCGAAGCGGCCGGGGGTGAGTTTCAGGTAAAAGTCCTGGTCGGTTTCGCCGTAGGGGCCCTGGGGTAGGGTTTGGCTATAGTGGATGATGGCCATGGCCAAAACGTTACGGCCATTGACGCGGCGGTAGCGCCAGTTGATCACCTGCTGGTTGCTGTAGGGTTGCCAGTAGGGGTGGCGGCGGGCGCCGATGGCATCGGCCAGGGAGACGACGCTATCGTCCTGTTGGGGGTAGTCCACCAGGCAAAAGGTGTGGCCGAGGCGCAGGGCCTGAACGCCCAGGTGGGCGCACAGGCGATCGCCCCGGGTGCCGATGCCGTCTAGGGATTCCCAGTGATCGATGATCTCCCGGGGGGCGTCCACCAGGCGGACGCCGTGGCTAAATACCAGGCCCATGAAGTCGCGGCAGGTTTTGGCGAATTTGTCGGAGAAGTGGGACATCACCAGCCGCTGGTGATATTCGCTGTTGGATTCGCCGGGCAGTTGGGGCAGGAAGCGTTTGGCGTTGGCCTTGGGGCTGATGGTGCCGTCGGCTTTGTAGTCTAGCCAGGCGCGATCGCCGTGGTAGACAGCGTCGAGCAGTTCCCACACGGGCAGTTGTTGCCGGTAGGCGTGGCACAGGTAGTCGATCTGGGGGGTATCGGGCACGATCCGGGCTAGGGGTTCGGGTTGCCCTTAAGGATAGTGGAAAATAGTACGGGTGAACTGAGGTGGGGGTGGGTGGGGCTGGGAAGGGGGATTTGGTAAGGGGTTGGGGAAGATAAGAGGCTATCGACTTAAGAAGAAGTTGTAAAAATCACCGGATTAGGGAAGCTGATCGACGAAAATAGTAACTATCTACCCGTACCAATCCCACTGCAGCCCGCCATGGCACTGAGGATTTGGGCCAGATCGCTAACCCCATCCACCCCCTGCCCCATGAGCGACCCCCTGACCAAGAAAATTCTGATTCTGGCGGCCAACCCCCAGAACTCTACCCCCCTGCGTTTAGATCAGGAGGTGCGGGAGATTGACGAGGGGCTGACCCGGGCCAAACAGCGCGATCGCTTTGAGCTAGAGCAACGGTGGGCCGTGCGCCCCCGGGATGTGCAGCGGGCCATGCTGGACCTGGCCCCCCAGATTGTGCATTTCTCGGGCCATGGGGTGGGGGAGGGGGGGTTGGCCCTGGAGGATGACGTGGGCCAGGCCAAATTAGTTAGTACCCCCGCCATCGCCGGACTGTTTGAATTGTTTGCCGACCAGATTGAATGTGTGCTGCTCAATGCCTGCTACTCCGAGGTGCAGGCAAGGGCGATCGCCCAGCATATTCCCTACGTGATTGGCATGAACCAGGCGGTGGGGGATACCGCCGCCCGAGAATTTGCGGTGGGGTTTTACGATGCCCTGGGGGCAGGGCGAGACATTCCCTTTGCCTATAAATTTGCCTGTAACAGTATTCGCATGGCGGGGATTGCAGAGGAGTTAACCCCGGTTTTGCTGCAGAAAGATCACCCTCAGCCTGACCGCCCCCCCGCCGCCCCGACTGAAGGGGGCTCACCGTCGTCGGCGCGCAAGGTAACCCCGGTCACCCAAGGGTCGCCGTCAGTCACCCCGACCCCCCCGCCGCCAACCCCTGCCCCCCTGCCGGTGAATCTGGAGGAATTGGGGGGGCAGGTGCCGCTAGATTCCCCCTTCTACATTGAGCGCCCGCCGATCGAGCCGCGCTGCTACGAGGCGGTGGTTAAGCCCGGTGCCCTGATTCGCATTAAGGCCCCCCGGCAGATGGGTAAATCCTCCCTGATGCTGCGGATCTTGAACCACGCCACCCAGCAGGGCTATCGGTCGGTCTGGCTGAATCTCCAGGCCGCCGGAGAACAAACCCTGGAGAGCCCAGACGGCCTGTTAAGGTGGCTCTGCTCGCGAGTCAGCCGTAAACTGGGCCTCCAGGACCGGGTGGAAGACTACTGGCAGGGACCACGGGGGTGCAATGACAAATGTACCGACTACTTTGAGCTTTACCTGCTAGAGGAGTTGACCGTTCCCCTGGCCCTGGGGCTAGATGAGGTGGACCAACTGTTTCAACATGAGGCGGTGGCCAGTGACTTTTTTGGCCTGCTGCGTTCCTGGCACGAAGAGTCGAAGTTTAACCCGGTGTGGGGCAAGTTGCGGTTGATTTTCTCCCATTCTAAGGAGGTCTATATTCCCCTCAACATCAACCAGTCCCCCTTTAATGTGGGGTTGCCGGTGGAGTTACCGCCCCTCAATGACCAGCAGGTGGCGGATCTGATCCGGCGGTATGGGTTGACCCTCTCCCCCCGGCAGGCGGTCACCATTATGGATCTAACCGGCGGCCATCCCTACCTGGTGCGGGTGGCCCTGTCTTACCTAGCCCGGAGGGAGATTTCCTTCGCCGACTTAATCGCCACAGCGCCAACGGCGGAATGGGCCTACGGCGACCACCTGCGCCGCCATCTCTACAGCTTGCAAGAACACCCCGACCTGCTGGCGGCCATGCAACGGGTGATCGCCGGGGATGAGCCGGTGCGCATTGATGACACCCAGGCCTTTAAGCTGTCTAGCATGGGGCTGGTGCGTCTCAGTGGTAATGATGTGTTACCGTTATGCGATTTGTATCGGCAGTATTTCAGGGAAATGTTGAAATAGGGGTAACCAGCAGACAGCCCGGGAGGTACTATGGCCCCAACCATCCAAGCCAGCACAATTGAAGACAGGGGCGGGGTGGGCCCATTTGAAGACCTTGACCAGGGGCTGGCCATTTTGAAACCATTGGGAGGTCGGGTACAACCATGACCGACATGGCCAATTTCGACTATGACTATCAGGTGGGGGGCAGTTTACCGGTTGATGCCCCTACCTACGTGCGGCGGCAGGCCGATACTGACCTTTACCAGGCCCTGGAGGCTGGCAAATTCTGCTATGTGCTGAATTGCCGGCAGATGGGCAAGTCTAGCCTGCGGGTGCAGGTGATGCAGCGGTTGCAGCAGCAGGGGGTGGTCTGTGCCGCCATTGAGCTGACGGCGATCGGTACCGCCGGTGTCACCCCTGAGCAGTGGTATGTGGGCATGATCAACCGCATCGTTCGGCCCCTGCGGTTGCATCGCCAGTTTGACCTCGACCAGTGGTGGCAGGAGCGCCATTTACTCTCCTATGTGCAGCGGTTTTCTCTGTTCATTGAGGAGGTGCTGCTGGAGCTGATCCCTGGCCGGATCGCCATCTTTATCGATGAGATCGACAGTGTGCTGAGTCTATCCTTTAGTTTGGATGACTTTTTTGCCCTGATTCGCGAGTGCTATAATCGCGGCGCCGATCACCCCGCCTACCGACGGCTCACCTTTACCCTGCTGGGGGTGACCACCCCGGCGGATTTGATGCGCGATCGCCAGCGCACCCCCTTCAACATTGGCCAGCCCATCGACCTGACCGGCTTTACCCTAACCGAGGCCCAACCCCTGGCGGCGGGGTTAGAGGCCAAGTCTAGCCAGCCCCAAACCCTGCTGCAGGCGGTGCTAGACTGGACCGGTGGCCAACCCTTTTTAACCCAAAAGCTCTGCAAGCTGCTGCTGGCGGCAGACTCTGCCCCAGAGCCCGGCCAGGAGGCCGCCTGGGTGGCGGAGCGGGTGCAGCAGGGCATCATCCACAACTGGGAAGGCCAGGATATTCCCCAGCACCTGCGTACCATTCGCGATCGCCTGATCTACAGCGGCGAAAAGACCGGACGGCTGTTGGGCCTCTATCAAGCCATTCTGCAGCAGGGGGAGATCCCCGGGGATGACAGCCCCGAGCAGGTAGACCTGCGCCTGACCGGGCTGGTGGTCAACCAAGGGGGGCGGTTGCGGGTCTATAACCAGATCTACCAGCAGGTCTTTAACCGCGACTGGCTGGAGCGATCACTCTCCGAGTTAAGGCCCTACGGCGGGGCGATCGCCGCCTGGCTAGCCTCGAACCAGCAGGACTCCCTACAATTACTGCGGGGTCAAGAACTGGCCCGGGCCCGGGCCTGGGCCCGCGATAAGGGCCTCAGCGACGACGATCGCCGCTTTTTAGACGCCAGCCAGCAACTGGAGATGGAAACCCAACTAGCGGTGGAACGGGACGCCAACCAGATTTTGACCCAGGCCCGCCAGCAGGCCGAAACCGAATTGGCCGAGGCCAGTCAGAGATTGGTAGCGGTACGAGAGCAGGCTGAAACCGAGCTAGCAGAGGCCAGTCAGCAGTTAGTAGCGGTGCAACAGCAAGCCGAAACCGAATTGGCCGAGGCCAACCAGCAGTTAGTAGCGGTACGAGAGCAGGCTGAAACCGAGCTAGCCGAGGCCAACCAGCAGTTAGTAGCGGTGCAACAGCAGGTGGAACAAATCCGCACCGAGGCCGCCCTGGTGAAACGGCGAGCCAACCGCCGTAACCTCGTCAGCCTGGTGGGGGCAGCCATGGCGGTGACCATCGCCGCCGTTGCCGTGCCCAGTGCCATCAAGGCCCAGGCCGAGGTCCAGAAGGCCCAGGCCGAGGTCCAGAAGGCCCAGAGGAATACCCAAATAGCCCAGAAGCAAACGGATCGATTAAAAAAGGCGAGCGATCGCCTAGGCGCTACTCTGCAAACAACCCAGGCTCGGGTCGAACAGGCGATCGCCAAGGGAAAAGCCGCCACAGCCCAGCAGCAGGCCGCAGAAAATCAGTACCAACGGGCCCAGCAACAACTCCAGCAGGTGAATCAGCTCAAAACCCAGGCAGAGGCACAGCGTGACCGTGCCATTGGCCAGGAACAAGCCGCCCGAGCCAATCTGCAAACGGCCCGAGCCACTCTGCAAACGGCCCAACAAGCCACTACCCTTGCCCAACAAGCCACTCAACTGGAGCAGCAGGGTAGCTACGCCCTCAGGCTGTTTGAGACCAACTCGGTAGCCGGCCTGCTGATGGCATTGCAGGCAGGGCAGGGGTTGCAAACCCAGGTCCGCCTGCTCACCGACCAGGCAAAAACCCAGGGACGGCCCCTGATCAACCACCACCTGCCCCTCACCGAGTACCCTGCGGTTAGCCCCATGGCCGCCCTGGGGCAAATTTTACGCGACATTCAAGGTCGCCCCTTCGCGGCTCGTCAAGGCTGGGTCACTAGCGTGAGTTGGAGTGAGGAGGGTCAAACCCTGGCCACCGGCGGATCCGATGGCACGGTGAAGCTGTGGCGGCGCGATGGCACCCTGGTAAACACCCTCGAGGCCCAGCAAGGCCGTGTCTGGAGCGTGAGTTGGAGTGGGGAGGGTCAAACCCTGGCCACCGGCGGATCCGATGGCACGGTGAAGCTGTGGCTAATAGAGGATCTCGATGCCCTGCTGGTGCGGGGCTGTAATTGGCTAAACCCCTACCTGATCACCACACCCCTGGAACTAAAAAAACTCACCGTTTGCCAAACCCCCGCCCGCCGGCTGGCCGCTGCCCCCAACCTGGTGGCCGACAGCGACGCCCTGGCCCGCGCCGGTAAGGTTGAGGAGGCCATCAAGGGCTATACCACCGCCCTACAGTGGGACCCCCGCCTGGGGTTTGACCCGGCACAACGGGCTAGGGAGCTAGCCGGGGGGCAGTGATCAGGGGTTAGGGGGCGTGCCAAGCCGGCTATCTAGCGGTAATTCTAGGGGGACAAGGGGTCGTGACAACCGACTATATCTTCTTTGTCCATGGGGTTAAGAGTCGCGATCGGTAGGCCTTTGAGCCTGCATTCCGCAGGTTGCTTTTGGTTTCCAGGTGTGCAGGTAATTTCCGGTTGCTAAAGCCATTCAAACCTCGTTGGTCACGCTTCAAAATCCAGGGTCAACCTGTGCTTCGAAATATTAAGCATGTGACGCGACGAGAAATCTGCTCCAACTCTGAGATCCTTGTCGAATATACATCTCAGACATTACCTCTTGGCATACATATAGCGGTAACCGAGCTAGTGCGGTACAGCAATGGGGACTTAGAAAATTTTCTTAACTGGTTCGCCCAGTGCTGCTACTGTAATTGACTCCCCTGCATACCGCTATATGTAATCCGTTTCCCCTCTGGAGGTCTAGATCACCAGAGGGCTTTTTTATGGATCACCGCTGTGGAGTAGGGTAGCCAGAGACAAGACCAGCAGCAACAAAAAGCCCCACCGGTGAGGGCAGGGCCATGGCGTTGATAATGACAAGTCGCTTGCTTTATTAAGCCCAGGGGTGAGCCAGCGATCGCTGTTCGAGCAACCAGGGTAAGCAGTTGGGCCAGATCGCTGAGGTGCTGCTGCTGTTACGGGTCACCAGAACCGGCGTTAGTGCTAAAGTGGCCAGCTAAAAAAACAGCCTGGAGGTAAACAGTCTGACTATAACCCACGTTAAAGAGATATAAGCCTAGGGTACTCCAGCTGGCGGTAGGCATAAAAAACCGCCGGTCCTCTAGGATTGGCGGTTTTAGACCAGTTACTTAAAATTGCTTTTAGTGTTCCTAAAGAGTAGACTTAGCTCGCCCAGCTCAGGAGGGTCAGCAGTTCGGTTAAGGGGTTTGTTCTAGTCTGGCAACTATTTCTGACCACGGCGGGGAGCCTGGCCAGTCAGAGATAGCGGATAGCCGCTCGCCTAGGTCTTTTAAGGTCTGATCGCTTACCTTGTCCGAGGCTGGCCCCTCCTCAAATGTGTTGTGATAAAGGCTTTCCCCAAAAACCACCGCCAACCTAAACAGCCGAGGATCATTAGAAGCCCCTTCAACAACCTGACCCGGAATAGAAACCGAGTACTTCTTATCCCCCATGTAAACAACGCCATGCCGAATAAACGTAGCCTTTAGCTCATTACTGATGATCCGATCAACTCCGTCTATCGTCACTTGCAAACAAGGCTCTCCGTTTAACCTGATATTTATAGGGTTTGTAATTTCCATGGCTTAAACCTTACTCAGTTACTGGTTAGTGGGCGGGAATCCCCCTGGCTCCCTGATGGCAGCCAGGGTAAGCGATGGCTGGCTTTCCTGGACATACTCTGACAGGTTACTAAAGGATATTTGCTCGTACTCACAAATTAAGTCTTACTCCAGCATCGCGGCAAGCACAGTGAGCCCAGATACCGTCCAACTTGGCTAGCGGCTACCCGGGCGGCCCTGGGGGGTCAAGCGGAGTAACCAGGTCATCACCAATCCAAGCTAGTAAAGACTATTTCCCCCAGAACACTAGGGAGATCGCATCCCTCCGCCAAATTACCTAACCCGGGTGATCCTCTGGGGGGCCCGGAGCTACCGGGGGCAGTCTAGGGCTAACTACATCACCATACCTGCCATGACTCGGACCCATCACCGGCTTTTTCCGTTGAAGACCCAGGGCAAAAGGTTTCAGCCTGTCACACCCCAGAACATCGATCCAGGGTTGCTCCAGGAGTGGGACCTCACCGTAACTGAAGAGGAGGAGTTGGACTTTGAATTTCCCCTGGACCCGGAGGACCTGGGCCAGTGCTATTCCCCTGATGAGTTAGAAGGACTGATTTAACTGGCTACCGGTTGATCCGGCCTGCGGTGCCGGAGGAGCTGGGGAAGATAGGGCGGTAGGGGGGCATGCGCATCAGGGCGGCTACCTCCTGCACCCAGCGGCGGCCTTCCTGGTAGAGGCTACCCAGGCGTTCCGGTTGGTTGTACTGGCGGGTGCCAGCCCCACTGCTAGAGAAGGTTTCGGCGGCGAAGGGGCGAACGTTTTTAATCTGCTGTTGAATCCGGGCTATTTCCAGTAGGGCGCTACGCAGGGTGGCTTCCGCCTGGGGGAAGTGCTGGGTGATCCGGTTACAACTGTCGTCGATCTTTTTGGTGTACACCGACTCCAGGGGGTAGCCCAGTACGGCGCGGATGGTTTCCCGTTCCGGGTCAGTGATGGCCATGGTCGAGGCGCTCCCGGTTGTCGATGATGATTTTCAGTTGGGCGATCTGGGCGGGGCTGAGGTGTTCCCATTGGGCTTTCAGGTTGACAATCGCCTGTTGGATCAAGGCGGCGGCGACGGCTTTTTGGACGGTGCTCATACCAGGGAGGCTCCTGAGGTGTCGGTGTAGATCTCGAGGCCGGTGGTGATGCTGACCAGGGCGACAAAGCGGCGGTATTCGCGCCTCAGCTCCGGCAGCAGGGTGCTGCCTTCGATACTGCGTTGGCTATTGATGGCGGCAGCGAGGGTGTCCAGTTGGCCCAGGTAGTCTTCAACGGTGGCGATCGCGGCGTTACTGTAGCCACTGTGGGTCATGGTTTCAATGGCGCTCAGGGCCGCGGCAATGGCCTGCTGGCTGCTATTGCTGGCCGGATACCCCAGGTATTTGCCAATTCTCTGAGCGGTAGGGCTGGCGAAGGGCATGGGCGGACGGAAGGGAATGCATTTGCGATCAATACTAGCGTACTGTCGGGGTGCAGGGCGGGGGAGTGGTCAGTGATCAGGGGTCAGTGGTCAGGAGTGCGAAAAAGAGGATTTTTGCGGTGGATTGGTTTCTCTCTTCCACCCTTTGAGCGGGTTCAGGAAGTCAGGCTGGAACCATGGGTGCCTCCTTCCCAGCATCAGGATGTAGACAAAATCCTGATCAGTCTCCAAAGCGGAACAGCCACTGACAGCATGAAGGCTGTTTCTCTTGCTCCTGACTCCTGATCACTGACTACTGACTACTGATTCCCAAATCTCCCTCCGCCTCCTGACTCCACTGCTGTACCGATCCCTGGTCAGCGATCGCTAGGGCGGCGGCGATGATGTGTTTGCAGGGGAAGGGGGGTCGGGTGGCGGGCCAGTTCCGCGATCGCCGTTGGGAGGGGTAGGTGGGCACCTGGTAGGGGGTTTCACTGTGGCTATAGTCAGGGCAGCTGCAGGTGTAGGCCCAGGGGCCCTGGCCAGGGATATAGCCGGGGGGGAGGTGATTACCGCCGCCGGGGTCGCAGTAGGTGTCGTTTTCAAAGCCCTGGTCGCTGGTGCTGCTAAAGTCGAGGCCGGTGACGGAGACTAGTCGCCAGGGGGCGTTGGGGTAGGCATTGTTGAAGGCGGTGGAGGGGCTGGGCCGGGTGGGGGTGTCGCTGATCAAGAAAAACTGGCTGACTAGGCTGACTCCATCCCCCTGGCTATCGGGCCAGGCGCGATCAATAATCAGGTCATCGTATCTGACGCCGTAGTCGCTGAGGCTGGCGGTTTGGTAGCCGCCATAGTCCAGGGTGGGGTAGAGGATGGGGTCGTAGGCATGGGCCTGGGCCATCCAGTAGGGGATAGTGCCGGGCACCAGGGCCCAGCTTTCCTGGACTAGATGTAGTCCCAGGTCATAGCCCAGGTCAACAAAGCTCCAGGTGTAGTTCAAGTCGGTGCCCGCTGGCGGGCAGGGGGGGAGGCCGTTGCCGCCGCTGCCACCGGTGCTGCCTTCCTGGTAACGCTGGGCGGTGACCCGGTGGCAGCCGCCATAGAGGGCCGGGCCCCGGGCTGAGCGAAAGAACAGGTGCCAGCCTCCAGAGTGGCCCTGACGACGGTCGGGCCTGAGGGTCAGGCCCCGTTGCACCCGGGCCTTACGACTGACGTACTGGGCCGTTTCCAGGGGGGTGTAGGTGATCGGTTGGCCCGGGGGGCGGGGGAAGCGTTTGGGCATGGGAGTGGGGGAAAGTAGGGGAGTAATGGAGTAGGGGGGTAGGGGAGTGATGGAAGAGGAGGACTGATGGATTAGGAAGGCATGGTATCTTTGGTCACCCCATCACCCCATCACCCCATCACCCCATCACCTGCCTATAGGCCGCCCCAAATCCCCGCAGCCGTTTCAAAAACTGCCCCTGCAACTGAGCGATCGCAGTGGGGTCGAGGATCAGGTTTTCCTTCAGGCTATAGGGGGTGACGTGGAGGGTGGCTAGGGCGGTGATGGGCAGGTCGGGGAATTGGTGGGGCCAGGCTAAAGCATAGGCGGCGGCCTGGAGTTCGGCGTCGGCGATCGCCTGGGGCCAGATTTTGTAGCCGGTGCTTTTGAGTTCGTAGAGTACCAGGCCGGGGGTGAGGGGGTGGCCGGCCACCAGGTCCAGGGTGCCAGCGTAGCCGTGGTCGGGGTTGAAGACGGGTTGGTTGGGGTAAAGGGGTTGGGGCAGGGCGAGTAGTTGGGCCAGGTAGGGTTTGAGCTGGCGGCCCATCGGGGCGATCGCGGGGGGGAGGGGGAGGAGTTTGCCCTGGTGGCAGCAGGCTTTAAACCACTGGTCCAAGCGATCGCCCCGTTGGCGACTACTCTGGCGTTTGCGGGTGCTGGCCAGGGGGTGATCGGCTAAGGCCTGTGTGAGCTGGGCCCTGGCCTGGGGGGGCTGGGTGAGGTTAAGGATGGTGGTGACGCTGGGCAGGCGGTGAAATTGGCCCTGATCGTCCCAGAAGGTGTACCAGCGCATGACAGGGGACAGGAGCAATACCCCAGGATAGTACGAATGAACGACTATGGCGGGGGGTGGCCTTTTTTATAGGGCGCCACTACGAGGGGAGGGATGGGGGTAGGGGGCGGGTAATAGCGGATCTCAAATTAAGCCCCATAGCTTGGCAGCGATCAAGGGGGTAAGGAACAACACCGCCATCCCTAAGCTTAGGAGTCCACCTTTACGAAGATCAAAGTCTGCCGTTAAACGCCGCCAGGAAAACCGGAAAACCCAATGACCAAGGCCAAATTCAAAGGTCAACATCAGCGCCAGCCATAGGGCTCCTATGGCTAGGCATTGAGGGATGGAGCCAGGCCCGATCCAGGGCATGGTGAGCCAGCCAATTAGCAAAATCATGATCGAGCCTGCGAGTACACCAACCTGGCGAGCATGGCGATCGCCTATCCTGCGGTTCAAGAGTCGGACGCGCAGTATACCGTGTAGGGTTTCAGCCAGGGCGATTAAGAACCAGACAATGACAGATCTCAAAAACATTGACTTCAACCTGACAAAAACCGCTATCCTGTCCTATCCTGATTGTCGCCTATTCCCCAACCAGCGATCTCCGGGGCTTGGAGCGACCGCTGTGGGATAGGTTAAGGGCCTGGGAGAGGGCCTTCTTTCAGGCAGGGTCCGTTCCAGGTTCCAGCCTATGTCCACCCAATTGGTATAGTTGCCTATTTGGTAGTACGACAGGCCTTTGCTTGATTTAAAACTGCTACCTCATCCAAAGGAGTAGGAGGATGGTGAGACAGGCAAAGCGGAGTCAAAATTTTAGTTGGAGTTGCTAAACTCTCTGAGACCACATAAAACTGACCTCTTTCCAGTCTGGCAATGTCTTGCCCACTTCCACCCCGTTGACGCAATTGTTCCTGAATCACATCAATCGCAGCTGGGGAATTGGCTCGTCCATAAAACTGAGTTGAGCAATTAGCAATGATATTGTGATCGATACTTTTTGGTGCCTGAGTTGCAAAAATGAGGCCAAGACCATATTTACGAGCCTGAGCTACCAAGCGATTAAGACTAGCTTTGCAAGGGGTCGACTGAGTAGAAGGAACGAAATCCTTTGCCTCATCCAGTATGAGTAATCCCCTAACCGGCTGATCCGTTGGTGCAGGATTCTTCTTAATCCAGGTAAACAGGGTCATAAAGAGTTGGTTGAGAAATTGCTGCTGTGCCCCAATACTAGGTAACCCAACGAAGTTGAGAATTGAAATACGAGTTTTTCCAGAAGACTGACCTAAATTAAAAAGAATTGCAGGGTCTAAGGCTACCCCAGTCTGACGGAGAAGTGGATTATTCAGAACTTCGGCTCTAAGGCTGTCTGCCATTGCTTGTGCCTTTTTACCTGCGTCTGCAATTCCCCCTCCGGCTTCCGGTGGCAGTTCCGAAAGGAGATCTATCAAGTCCGGTAAACGCCCACCTCCGTTTTGAGCAAAATATAAAAGAGCAGCTTTCAAAATACCCCTTTTCAAAGTCGATGCCTGCGACTTGCCAGGAGCAACGATTTCTTGCAATGCATCACGAGCCATATCAGCCGCCTGATCCAGTTCTTCAGGATCATTGGCAACTGCAGCTAAATCTGGCAACGGTTCTAGGTTTAAAGGGTTCCCTGCTTCGCGCCCGGGCGTCCAAACAACCACCTGACTTTTCTGATGATAGAGGTCTGCTTTTTTGCGGTCTTGGTTAGACCATAGCTCTGGTGGAGTAGGCCAAAGATCACCCATCCGCGCCAAGTCATTGGCACAGTCAATCACAATTGCCGGAATTCCCAGCAATACGGCTTCTTCAACCAGTCGCCGCACCAAAACCGTTTTACCAGATCCACTACCCGCCAGAATCACAGTATGTTTCGTCAAATCCTGAACTCGAATGCTAACGGGATCTTTGGTCTGCTGACCTACCAATCGGGCACCGACTGGCAGTTGAAGTGACTCAATTGGCTGGTTATCTCCAGACACTTCTGGTGTTCTTAAAGGTTCTTCTACCTCTGAGGAAGGAGCATTGTTATCAGACTCAGAGGATACTTTTGCTGAGGACTTACTGACCGCATCCCCAAACAACCAGGTGACAGCATCGTGCATAAAGGGGAGTTGGGAAACCGGACGGCGCTCTCGCAACCAGGCATCGAATTTAGGGTCTTTCCTGTTCTGGAGTTCCTGCAATACCAGCAGAGTAACTAATTCTTCCTCTGTAGGATGAGCAAATAACCCACCTGCTTGCTCAAACTGGTTGGTTAACTGCTGGGTTAGGGCACCACCGGGAATCTCATGGGTGCGGACAATGATTAATCGGCGAAAACTAAGGGAACGATCTATGCCCGATGCCGTCATCGCTGCTTTAAGCCGCGTCTGGTAAGCTTTAGCATTAATTCGCTGTAATGTCCGTAGGCACAGATGTTTTTCTCGATCGTTCTCGTCATGAAAAATTAACCGCACCCGCACGTGTAAAATCGGAAAACTATGACCTCTTGGGAAGCTTGTTTCTACAGTTACATCAATATGCTCTCCAGTTACGTTTTCCCGCTTCAAACATTCACCAGCGGTTTGTAATAGGGTAGCAAGAATCGTATCTTCATTATTCTCTTCTAAAGCAGGAGTTGCCTGACTCTTTTCTTTAAGATCAGCAAAGTCCTTGTCTAGCTGATCAAAGGACTCTGGCTTTAGAGGCGGACCAGCATCTCCACCAAATGAAAAGAGTTCCGTAATTTTTTTGTCCGTTAAACATTTATTACGGTGGGCATCGCAACGCTGCAGAATGCGTCTGGGGTATTGTTGCTTTGCTGACTCAAAAAATGCTGGAGCAAAAGGCCATGTTGGGTAAGGAGGCGAGAAGTTCAGGCTCTTATAAAGATCGCATAAACGAGAGGCGACAAGCTGCTCAGCAACACTAGCATCAAGAATTTTACTCAACTGGAGGGGCGGTTTATGGAAACGATCTTGAAAAGTACTCACTGCTTTGGTTCTCAGAATTTCCCAGGTCGCCTCCAAACAGGAGACAAGAATCAGTGTGCGAGCAGTTTTATCCCGCAGGGCTGTCAGTCCTCCACCAATTCCCTCAATAATTGCTCTCGAAACCCGCTGTTCGTCAGAGAGTTGAGCATACTCCCCTGAACCCGCTGCAAAGTGATGTTGAGTTACGATAGAATCTAATTGATCAAATGCTAAAATTGAAGGACTACGTAAACTCATCAACCAAGAAATTCCTTCCACAATCTCGCTTAATTCACGGACTGAGGTCACTGTGAAACCCAAATTAGATTTGTCTTCTTCTTCAATTCCAAGTCCTTGAAGCCAGTTATAACCAATTCCGGAAAGGGAAAAATTACTTGAATTTAGCAGAAACAAAGCTCGAACAATATTTTGAAATTTTATTGTCGCACGTCTATTTTTATGAGACAAAGCTGAAAGTATAGAACTTAAATATTGTTTTAAATCAGATGTACTTGCTTCAGTTAGTTGTGTAATTGAAATATCAGAATTTATGTAGGAAATAAGAAACTCGATTAATTTTTGAAATTGTGGAATTCCGTCCTTACCGGCTTCTTGCAGAGAACTCACATATCCCTGTAAAACTGTTTCCCAAAAGTCACGAACATCTGTCATATCTACCAGGACAAAACTGAATCCTGACTCAAATGCATACTGTCTGATTGTACTTAAAAGATGGGTTTTTCCTGAGCCCGCTTCCCCAGTTAATACCATGCCTAATGGAGAATTTAGCTCTTTATTATCTTTTATTCGATCAAGCTCATTAATAATTCTACTTCGCTGTTCCTCGTGCAAGTTTCTAACATCATAGTCAAAATCATGCCATACACTTTCCATGTGCATGGTCCAGTTGAAATCAATAGCCTTTAGCAAAAACAGCATGGCATTCTGCTCCTAATTAATCGTGATCAGCATTCCGACATATAAACAATGTGGTTTGTATGTCCGCTAATGTTTACAGCAGACTGCTCATCCTCAGGATGAATTTCCTGTGGATCGTCTAAATGCATTAGGGTAATACTACCCGCAAGCTCCATTTGAATCAGAGTTTTATCTAATAGCTCTCGTGGAACATCAGCAAGTAATTGACGTAACTGCACCAACCGTACCCTCACAACATATTCTCCACCAGAGGCTTTGAGATAGGCTTCACGAATCTTGAACTCTATGTCAGAGGGTATCTCGACTACGGTTTTTGAATCTTCAATGAGTTTATTGTTCTGAGAGAGAAACTCCACCAGAGGAATCTTGTAATCTTTTAAATAGCAACCTAGCTTCTTTATTAACTCTTGAAGAATAGGCACTGCGAGTTGGGATTTTGATAGCTCTACTTCAAAATGCTCCGCAGCCCATTCCCATGCTTTGTCAGTTAGTACAATATGCTGAGCATATACTTTTCGTCGTCCACTTTGTAACTTCTCTCGTCTTTCCAGGTCAATTAGGCCAACTTTTTCAAGGATGCGACGGTTAGGAGCATCAAGTAGTTTCTTAGCAAACTCAGACATTGCTGGCTCTTCACCTGTAATAAGAAGATGCCATAATGCAAGAGCTTGCTTGGGCGTTGGTTCAAAATTCACTATTGCACCTCACTTGATGATCAACTGTTGACTATGACGAAATTTAACTACATCACGGATTTTTTCGACTGCAATCTCGGCGTCATTCACGACTTCATCATGGGATAGTCTGAGAACTATATATCCGCTAATCAGTAATTCATAATCTCGGTGCCGATCCTCAACAAAAGCAAAAGAGTTACCATGATGTCGATATCCATCGATCTCAACTACAACCTTACCTTTTAGCCACAATAAATCCACCAAGTATCGTTTGCCACGAGATGTTTCTACACTCTGATTGAAGTAAAACAAGCTAGCCAACTCTCCATCCTGTGACAACTTCTTTGCCAAAAGTTGCTCACCAGGACTAAAAGGATGAGGTTTTCCCTGAATAGGCCAGATGAGATGCTTAGACTCTTCCTCTACGGGTCGAGTAACTGTCTGCGCCACCAACATAGGAAATGGAATAGCTCCATACAAGATGGAGTCTAATTCCTGTTGCGCTGCCAATTCCGCTGGCACAAGAACAACAATACGAGCTTGAGTCTCCTGAGCAAGCCAGGTAGAAACTTTTGCTAAACTCAACAACCGGTATTCTAAGGGATGGAGATCACAAAGGGCTAAAACAATCACAAGATCGCGTGGAGAGATCGTTAATGCAAGCTGAGATATCTGAATAGTTCTAGAAAAGTGCTGGAATACCGGCAATTTTCCAGCCTGACAAATACTTACAGCCGCCTTCAGCCATGGTAAACAAACATCTTGTCGAGTTGCTTGAAGTTCTCGAAGCTTGAACTCGTTCAGAAGAGCCTCTTCAAAGGGCTTTTCCTCTGAGAAACGGAAGGCTACTTCCTGTGCATACCACATCGGCCAAATAGCAAGTGTAACTCTTGCCAGAACGTGCAGAATTTCTTCTAAAACCGTCTCATGTTCAGGGAGTTGGTCCCAAGTCTGGATAACTACTTTTCCATCCATGGAACTCCCTAGCTCGTACAACTCAAGTTGAGATATTGTCTCAGTCACATCAGTACAGAGAAAAGTTTTAACTTCGCCTCCACGAATTTGATTAAGGTAATTGCTTAACATAGGATCTATAGCTCACTTCTGAGATTCCCACTTGAATCTATGCGTGAATCAATTAGCTCAGTATATGGATTGAAACTTTCTATCTAGAATTCTGAAATAGATAAAGTAAGTCGACTTAGCACTTAAAATGTATTGTTTAAATGAACTTGGTTTTCAAACAATGAGATATTAATTCCAGATAATTACCAAAATACTTATAATCCCTAGTCCTAGAATATTTGAGATTCAATAGTTTTAGCTTTTCAGAGTCCACGTTGCTTCGTAGCACCTTGGTCTGATACTGAGTATGAGACGGTAAGTATTATTATAAGTATCCGGCGGTTTGACCGCCATGATAGTTAAGATTCTGTGATATCCAGAATGGTAGCCCCCTCGGAAGAGTGCTTCGCCATATCCCGAAAAAGCTTACTAGTGGCTTACCTAAACGCTGCCGTGCCAAATCGGGGTACTCCCACACCGGTCAATTCCATGTAGCCTTCGGCGGCGGCGTCTACCTGGTCATCGTGGGCTCCATCGGGGAAGCTGACCAGTTCGTTGATCAAGCTGTGGGTCCAGGGGGCCTGCAGGAGGTAGACTTCGCCAAATTCGGCGGCGCGGCTCAGGGGGCCGGCCCGTTCTAGTTTACTGAGGCGGGTGGTGAGGCCTTTGGCGTCGTAGCCGGTCAGTAGGCTGCGTAGGTGTTGGGTTTGGTATTCTCCGGCCTGGCCGGGGTCCCGTTGCCAGCGGATGGCGACGCCGGGGCCGTCGGCGGCGGCGATCGCCTGCAGTCGGGTGGTGACGCCGGCGGGGGTGAGGTGGTCGACGGTGACATCGAGGATCAAGATGCCGCCGTTTTGCATTAGCCCTAGTTTGACGCTGGCGGTGGCGTCGGGGTCGGTGCCCTGGCGATCGCGGGTGCTGGCAAAGTCCCAACTGCGCAGGGTGCGGGTGAGCTGGGGGAGGGGGCCGGGGGGTAGGAGTTTAAACCAGTCGGCGCGAAAGACTTTACCGGCTACGGGTTTAATCGCCCAGTTGCCCTCCAGCAGTCGTTCCCGTTCCACCAGGGGCAGGGAGCGTAGGGCGGCCAGGTATTCCTTGTTGACCCGGAGCAGGGCGGGGTTATCGCTCACCCGGCTGGGGATGAAGGTGAGGGAGCGGGAGTGGTCGGTGGGCTGGTCAAACCAGGTGATCTGGCCGTCGATGCGTTCAAAGTGGCGCAGCACCCCAGAACGGCTGGGGATGGGGAAGCCGTCTTCCCCCAGCCACCAGGCAATTAGGGCTTTCAGGTGGTGGTCGGGGTCGGGGTTACAACTGGCCCGGATGTAGGGGCGGACGCCGCAGGTGGAGCGGTTGCGAGAGGCCAGGTAGTTCCAGCAGTATTCGCTAATTTGGGTGGCTTCGTCGAAGAGAATGGCGGGGATTTCGGAGCCTTGAAAGTTATGGGCGTCCTTGTCAAAGCGCAGGTGGCGAAAGACGATCTTGGCCCCGGAGGGAAATTCCCAGGTCAAGGCGGCGATTTTGAAGCGGCCCCCCAGGTAGGGGTAGATCTGCATGGAGGCGTCGATTAGGCCGCCGGGCATTTTGATCTGGGGGTAGGAGCTGCGCACAATCAGGGCGCTGAAGCGGGGGTTATGCAGGTGACGGATCGGGTCTAGCAGTAGGGAGAAGGTCTTGCCACCCCCCGCCCCACCGCCGTAGATGACGATATCGGCGGGGTTACTCAGAAAGGCCTCCTGGGGCCCCGGCTGGGGCCGAATGGTCAGGCTCATCGGCCCCGGGGGGGAATATCCCCCTGACAGTGACCCCCCTGCCGACGGCCAGGAAAGCTATTGCGATCGCCAGGCTCCAGGCCAGGGTGAGTCCAGGTCAGCCAGAGCAGGAGGGCGAGGGAAAGAGCGAGGAGGTAAAGCATGGGAGTGATCAGGAGTCAGTGGTCAGTGGTCAGGAGTAGGAGAAGCAGCCTTGTTGTTTTAGGTAGCTTGCCCGTTTGGCAAGACTGTTCAGAATTTGGTGTCAATCCTGGGTATGGCAAGGAGAAACCCATGGTTTTAGCCTGATCTGGCACTGTTTTCTGAATACTCCCGGAAAGGAGAAACCCATGATGTCAGCCTGGTTTCCTAAACGCTTCCAAGGCAGAGAGAAAGTCATCCACGGCAAGCACCCTGCTTCTTTTACTCCTGATCACTGACTCCTGATCACTGACTACTTCCCCTTACTCTCTCCCGTTATCCGGCAAGTAAATCACCACCTGGGCGGGGTTAATCGGTTCTTCTACGGGTTTATCGGTCCATCCGGCCTGGCTCTTCAGCCAGAAGATGATGGCGGTGGTGTTGCCCTCCATGCACAGGTCGTAGAGCTTTTGAGCCACGGCCTGGGAGGCGGCCAGGCGGCCCAGGCCGTAGGCCCGTTCCACCTCGGGGGTGGCTTTCCAGCGGTCCAGGGTGCGGGGGCTGATGTCAATGGCGATCGCAATCTGGTTTAGAGTGCAGCCCAGCCCAGCCAGCTTTTCAATCTTGGCCAGTTGTTCTGGGGTGGGTTTCTTGGCGGCACGAGGCATGGGAAGGGAGGGGTCAGGAGTCAGTGGTCAGTGATCAGGAGAGGGATGGGGGGAGTGATGGCGTAGGGGGTAGGGGAGTGAGTGGTCAGAAGGAGGGAAAGGAACCTTCCTACGGTCAGTTACTTTGCCATTTGGCCCTTCCGACTTCTGATTACTGACCACCGATTACTGATTACTTCCTCCCCCCTCCTCCCCGCTGGGTAGGCGCAGCCGCTGCAGGTCCCGGGGCACGTCGTGAATGAGTCTTTCCAGTCGCTCTAGGCGTTCATGGATGCGGCCCAACCGGAGGATCAGCTCTCGGTTGGTTTCCACCAGTTGTTTGTTGGTTTCCTGCTGAGCAGCCACCAGGTTCTCTAGCATCTGCCAGGATTCTGAAACCTGGGAGGTGTGTTGTTTTAGCACGGTCTGCAAAAGCCACACCGCCGCGATCGCAATAAAGCCCATCTCCCCCAGGCCGATGTTAGGGGTAACCGGCAGGCTAGGGGCCGGGGGCGAAGTCAAGGAGGGTACAGAAGGGGGGTTGTCCATAGCGCAATCTCCTATAGCTTTTCGCCATAGTACATGCGATCTATAATAATGCCCAAGCAAGGAAAATACAGGGGCAAGAGGGGTCAGTGATCAGAGATCAGTGGTCAGGAGGGAGCCAATCAAAACCCTCACCGGAGGTTACTTGGGGAGTGTTCAGGGGGCTAGGCCGAAGCCATGGATTTCCCCCTGCCCAAACTCAGACTTAGACAAAATCCTGATCACTCTTACCCATAGCGAAAATCCTGCCTCTCAAACTCCTGATTACTGACCCCTGACTACTGACTACTTTCCCCCTTTCCCCCCCTACTCCCCACTGCCCACTCCCCACTCCCCTCTTATGCACCTCCTCATCACCCAGTCCACCATCCTCAAGCCCTCCCCTGAGCAGGCCCGGTTATTGCCACCGCAGACCTTGTTGCCGGTGGAGAAGGGTAAGTTGTTACCGATTCTGGCCTATAAGGCGGAGGGGGATCATCTTCGCTTTACCTTAGATCGGGCGCGGATTAATCTGACCGAGCTCCATGCCAGTGGGCGCAATACCTGGTATGTCTATGGGCCCCACTGTGAGGATCCCAGTGGCTATGGCGTCAGTAATCAACCAGCGGATAGGCCGGGGCGAATTAAGGAGGGGGGGCAGCAGAGTGTGAATTTTAAGTTGCCGGGGTTTTCGACGATGTTTACCATGTCAGACCCGATTGACCCCCAGGCCCTATCTTTTACCTGGGCGGAGGCCTTGCACTGGGATGGTAAGACGTTCCGTCAGCCGGATAATCGGGGTCAGGTGGAGCAGATTATTAAGATGGCCCGGGTGATGCAGCAGGTGCGGCGTAAGTTGGGTAATCGACGCATTACCATTACTTCCTGGCTGAGACCCTATGCGGTTAATCTGGCGGTGGGAGGGGCGAGTAATTCCCGCCATCTCTATGGCGATGGGGTGGATTTTACGGTGACGGGGATGAGTCCGGCCCAGGTCTATGGGGCCTTAGATAGCTGGTGGGGGACCCAGGGTGGGTTGGCCCAGGGGGGGCGGTTGGGTTTTACCCACCTGGATGGCCGGGGGCAGATGGCCCGGTGGGAGTATCTGGGGGCATAGGGGGGTCTTTAGCTGGGTTGCCAGCATTCGAGTTAAAGCTGTAGTTCAGAAAAACTAAGCCCTTCATCTAGGGGGCTCAGCCGTAAAACCTTTCATTGCCTTAGGCAAACAGAGAAATAGAACAGCTCAGGGGGACTGACTGTTGCAGTGAATCTTGCCTGGGGTGTGGCCCCGGGTTCTCCTTTATGCGTATTATCGATCTTAACCCAAATCCGATCGTGTAAAGTATCGTTTCATTTTACTGATTTGTGATTGAAAGCATGCGGATTATGACCGCTTACCTTTGTAATAGTTATTGTCACTCTAATAATTCAGGTACGTTAAGCCAAATTAGATCACGCTCTGATCAGTTATCAGTTATAGAAATAACTAAGGTTAAGGTTAAGTTGACTGATTTAGATAAAATTCAGCCTAACGTGATTTTGAGGGGGCGTTTTTTTCCGGAAGCCGTAAAGGTGCTGGTGGTTAAGCCGATGGGGCAGTCGATTCAGGTGATTGGCCAGGGGTTAACCACGAACCAGACCTACACAACGGTCCTGAGCCCTGACCAGGTCGCCCAGTTGGAGGTCAGCCCTGAGAAGGCCCCCTTTGATGGGGATGCCCGTCGATTTCGCCTGGGGATTGAGGGAATGCGGTTGGGCTTGGCCCATGAGTATGATCCCTATTTTTCCCTCACCATTGCTCGGGTTGACCCCCTGCCTCATCAGTTGGAGGCGGTTTACGAGTATTTCCTCAAGCAACCCCGTATTCGGTTTTTGCTGGCGGATGATCCGGGAGCGGGGAAAACCATCATGGCGGGGCTACTGCTGAAGGAGTTGAAAATTCGGGGCCTGGCTAAACGCACCCTGATTGTTACCCCCGCTAACTTAACCTTCCAGTGGCAGCGGGAGATGAAGGATAAGTTTCGGGAGGACTTTGAGGTGATTCGGGGGGATGTGCTGCGGGCTAACTACGGCATGAACCCCTGGCAGGATCGGCATCAGGTGGTGACCTCGGTGTCTTGGGTGTCACGGGTGGCGGATGCCCAGGAAAGTCTGCTGCGATCGCACTGGGACCTGATCATTGTGGATGAAGCCCACAAAATGAGTGCCTACAGCAGCGATAAGAAGACCCTGGCCTACCAACTGGGGGAAAAGCTTTCGGAGCTAACCGATCATTACCTGCTGATGACCGCTACCCCCCACAAGGGGGACCCCCAGAACTTTTGCCTGTTTCTGGAGTTGCTTGACCGGGATGTTTACGGGGATGTGCAAAGTTTAGAGGAGGCCATGAGGCGCAACAGTGCCCCCTTCTACCTGCGGCGGGTGAAGGAGGCGTTGGTGACCTTTCCTGATGCCGAGACCGGTAAGCCCAAAAAGCTGTTCACCAATCGGCGGGTGGATACCATCGACTTCAAAATCGATGCCGAAGAACTGGATTTCTACGATGAACTGACCCGCTATGTTGAGGATCAGTCAATCAAGGCAGCCCAGGATGACTCAGCCCGGGGCCGGGCCTTGGGGTTTACCATGGCCATGCTGCAGCGGCGGTTTGCCTCCAGCGTCTACGCGGTGCGCCGTAGTTTAGAGCGGATGCGGGATAAGCGGCAGAAAATTCTGGAGGATCCGGAGGCTTACCGCCAGTCGGTGATTGAGCGCAAGCGGCCCGATGATTTTGATGACCTGACGGAGGCAGAGCAGGAGGAGATCCTGCAAAACCTGGAGTCGGTGGTGGCTTCAGTCAACCCCCAGGACCTGAAGGCGGAAATTGTTGAACTGGAGCGCCTGATCCTCCAGGCGAAGCGGCTTGAGCAGCGGGAGGTGGAGTCCAAGCTGGTGAAGCTTAAGCAGGTGCTGACGGACCGGGGTCTATTTGGCGACCCCAAAATGAAGCTGCTGATCTTCACCGAACACAAGGACACCCTCGACTTTTTAGTCGCCAAACTGCGGGAATGGGGGCTGAGTGTCACCCAAATCCATGGCGGCATGAAGATTGGAGATCGCGATACCCCTAATACCCGCATCTATTCAGAACGGGAGTTTCGAGAAGACTGTCAGGTGCTGGTGGCCACGGAGGCGGCGGGGGAGGGCATCAACCTGCAATTTTGCTGGTTTCTGATTAACTACGACATCCCCTGGAACCCGGTGCGTCTGGAGCAACGCATGGGTCGCATCCACCGCTACGGCCAGGAGAAGGACTGTCTGATTCTCAACTTTGTGTCCACCAATACCCGGGAGGGGCGGGTGTTTTGGAAGCTGTTTGAACGGGTGCAGGCGATTGAGTTAGACCTCGACCCTGAACGCACCGGCAAGGTATTTAACGTGCTGGGGGATGTGTTTCCCTCCAACCAAATTGAGCGCATGCTGCGGGATATGTATGCCCATAACCTGACGGAGGATGTGATCAAAAGCCGCATTGTTGAGCAGGTGGATACGGATCGCCTGCGTCGGCTGACTGACTCGGCCCTGGAGGGGTTAGCCAAGCGGGAGCTAAATCTCTGGTCGATTGTGGGTAAATCCGCCGCCGCCAAGGAACGCCGCCTGGTGCCAGAGGTCATCCATGATTTCTTTGTCGAGGCGGCGCCGATTAGTGGGCTAACGCCTAAACCGCTGGATAAACAAGGCATTTACCGCATTGGTCGGGTGCCCCGTTCGCTCTGGCCCCTGGGGGAACGGTTGGAACCTCGCTGGGGTCGGTTAGGCAAGGACTATAAACGGGTGGCCTTTGCTAAGGAGCTGAGCCAAAATGATCCCACCCTGGAGTGGGTCACCCCAGGCCACCCCCTATTTGAGGCGGTGCGGGAACACACCCTAGAACAGGTTCAGTCAGACCTGCAGCGGGGGGCGATTTTCTATGACCTCAAACGACAACAACCGGCCCGGCTGGATGTGTTTTCGGCGGCAATTCAGGATGGCCGAGGGAATATGCTGCATCGTCGGTTGTTTGTGGTGCAGACGGACCTGGACGGCACCATGGGGGTCAAGCAACCGACGTTGTTTTTAGACCTGGTGCCGGTGGCCCCCGATGACCTGGCTGGGGTATTGCCCGATGACAGTACCCTACCCTCCCTTGATCAGGTTGAGGCGGCCTTGATTGAGCAGGCCTTGAATCCCTTTTTGGTGGAAATTCAAACCCACCGCATTAAGGATATTGAGACGATTCGTGATCATCTAGAGATTAGTCTCAATGCAATCATCGACCGGGTTCAGTGTCAGTTTGGCGAGTTGTTAGACCAAAAACAGGCGGGGTCTCAAGAGTCGGGGTTAGAGGGTCGTCTTAAGCAAACCGAAGACCGCCTGTTTGAATTAAATGGCCGGCTAGAGAAACGGCTGGCGGAGCTAGAGCAGGAGCAAAGCTGTGCCATCTTTGGCATTCAACACCATGGTCAGGCCTGGGTTTTGCCCCACCCCGATCGCAACTCCCCCGATATGGCTGCCATGGTCAGTGATAGGGAGATTGAGCAGATTGCGGTGCAGGCGGTCATCGCCTACGAACAGGCTCGGGGCTGGCAGGTGGAAAGTGTGGAGTCAGAAAATCGCGGCTTTGATTTGATTTCCCGCCAGCCCCACCCAGAGGACTCTAAAACCGCCATTGCGGTGCGGTTTATTGAGGTGAAGGGGCGATCGCAGGTGGGGCCGGTGGCCCTATCGGCGAATGAGTACAAAACCGCCCAACGGATGAAGGAGGATTACTGGCTGTACGTGGTGTTTAACTGCGCCAGTCAGCCAGAGGTGCGGCTGGTGCAAAACCCCGCCCAACTGGGGTGGGAGCCGGTGGTTAAGGTCGAGCACTACCGGGTGGGGCTGGCGGAGTTGCGCGATCGCCTGGAGGCTTAGGGCTATGGCCAGCTATCCAAAACGCTTGATTGAAGTGGATCTGCCCATCAAGCAGATTTCTGCCCATGCCCGCCGGGAGAAATCTATTCGCCATGGTCACATTTCTACCCTGCATATCTGGTGGGCGCGGCGTCCCCTGGCGGCCTGTCGAGCGGTGATCTGTGCGGCCCTTTGGCCTGACCCGGTGGATGGGCTATGTCCACCCAGGTTTCGAGACCAGGCGACCCAGATCATCACCGCCTTTGGTAAAAAAGCTGGCAACGCCCAGTTTACGGGCAAACTGTCGGAGGAAACCAGCCGCCGATGGATTGACATTTCTAAGGGAACCCTTCGACTGGATGCCACCAACCCCGATGATTGGCCCCGCCTGCGTCAGGCCCTGCTAGATTTTATTGCTGACTTTGCCAACTGGGATAACTCAACCCACCCAGACTATCTAGAAACCAGCCGCGCCCTCACCCAGGTAGCCCACGAGGCCCTGGGAGGTGAGCCCGGGACGCGACCCCTGGTGGTAGACCCCTTTGCTGGGGGTGGGTCAATTCCCCTGGAGGCCCTGCGGGTAGGGGCCGATGCCTTTGCCAGTGACCTTAACCCGGTGGCGGTGCTGCTCAATAAGGTGGTGCTGGAGTATATCCCCAAATATGGCCAGCGCCTGGCGGATGAGGTGCGAAAGTGGGGGCAGTGGGTTAAGGAGGAGGCGGAGAAGGAACTGGCGGAGTTTTATCCGAAGGACCCGGATGGTAGTACGCCGATCGCCTATTTGTGGGCGAGGACGATTATTTCAGAGGCCCCGGATGATGGCACTGGAATACCTGTAGAGGTGCCACTGATGCGATCTCTCTGGTTGGCAAAGAAATCAGGTAGAAACCGTGCCCTACGGTGGGTGCGAGATACTCAGGGCCGGGTTAAAACCGAAACCGTGACCATAACCTATACCGATAAAATCACCCGCCAGGTCAAAAGACCTCTCCTGGAAATATTTGAACCCGCAACTGTCCGACAAGTGGAATTAGGAACAGTAGCCCGGGGCACCGCCACCTGCCCGGTTACAGGCTACACCACCCCTGTAACTTCCGTTAGACGGCAATTAAAAGCTCGATGCGGAGGAGCTGATGATGCCCGGTTGTTTTGTGTGGTCACCACCAAGCCAGGACAACAGGGACGGTTTTACCGGCTACCAACGGAGCAAGACTTAGAAGCTGTCAGCAAAGCAGCAGATGAATTAAAAAAAAGAAAAGACATGCATCGAGGGGAGTTGAGTTTGGTTCCCGATGAACTGCTACCTCCTCAAGGAAGTCTTGGTTTTCGAGTTCAGCTTTACGGAATGGAGAAATGGGGGAATCTTTTTAACTCACGTCAAGCATCTGGTTTAACTATACTAGCTGACCTAGTTTTGAAAGTAGGTGAGAAAACAGACCTTACTAAAAATCAAGACTTATTTTGTGCGGTGGAAACGGTCTTAGCCTTGGCACTCGATAAGCAGATTGATAGTAATTCATCTTTGTGCTCTTGGCGCTCGACTAGCCAAGATATAGGTCATACCTTCGGTAGACAAGCTCTACCCATGCTCTGGGACTTTGTTGAAGCAAATGTCATTAGTGGGGCTACCAGAGATTGGTTTAATGCTGTGGAAGGCTGTCTCAAGGCTATAGGCAGTGTTGATTCGGAGATCCGTGAAGGTCAGAGCGGTCAAGCTAATGCAACAGTACACCCCCTGCCGGATGACTCAGCCCAATTTTTCTGTTCAGACCCGCCTTACTATGACGCTGTTCCCTACGCAGACCTGTCAGATTTCTTCTATGTCTGGCTTAAACGTAGTTTGCCTCCAAAAGTCAGAATGACATTTTCTGAGGAACTAACCCCAAAGCAAAATGAATGTATCGTCGATGAAGTTAAGGGGAAAGATCGCCAATATTTTGAGACGACTATGGCCAAAGCTATGGCTGAAGCTTGTCGTGTTTTAGCTCCCGAAGGTATTGGTCTAGTTGTTTTTGCTCACAAGTCCACTTCTGGCTGGGAAGCCCAACTTCAAGCCATGGTAGAAGCGGGTTGGACCATGACTGGATCCTGGCCAATTGACACCGAGATGGGAAGTCGGTTGAGAGCTAAAGATTCCGCTGCCCTGGCCTCCTCCATTCACCTCGTCTGCCGTCCCCGCGAAAACCCTGATGGTTCCCTTCGTGCAGACATTGGCGATTGGCGGGATGTCCTCCAAGAACTACCCCCTCGTATCCACGCCTGGATGCCGCGTTTGGCTAAAGAAGGTGTGGTGGGGGCCGATGCTATTTTTGCCTGTTTGGGTCCGGCGTTGGAGATCTTCTCCCGTTACTCCAGGGTTGAAAAATCCAATGGGGAGGCGGTTACCCTGCGGGAATACCTGGAGCAGGTCTGGGGGGCGGTGTCTAAGGAAGCCCTGGGTATGATTTTTGATGATGCCGATACCAGTGGCTTTGAGGAGGATGCCCGGCTGACGGCCATGTGGTTGTGGACGCTCTCGGCTGGGGCTGGAGAGGCTGGGGCTGGGGCCGAGATCGATGGGGAGGCGATGGAGGATGAGGGGGGAGAGCGCTCCCCTAAGGCGGCGAAGACCAGTGGCTACACCCTGGAATACGACACCGCTCGCAAAATTGCCCAGGGGTTAGGGGTGCATCTGGATAAACTCACCACCCTGGTGGAGGTAAAGGGGGACAAGGCCACCCTATTGGCGGTTAGCCGGCGAGCCCTCAGCCTGTTTGGCAAGACCGAGGCCAAAACCCCGAGCGATCGTCGCCAGGCTAAGGCTGCCGGTAAGCAACTTAACCTATTTGCCACCCCCACCGCCGCAGAGCTGGGTGCTGTCTTCGACATGAGTGATCCGGGGGTGCCCAAGGTGGGCTCTACGGTGCTAGATCGATTGCACCAAACCATGATTCTCTTCTCCGCTGGCCGCAGCGAGGCCCTAAAAAGTTTCCTAGTCACCGATGGCATTGGCAAAGATCCCCGTTACTGGCAACTAGCCCAGGCCCTCTCGGCCCTGTACCCCCGGGGCAGTGAAGAAAAGCGCTGGGTAGATGGGGTCCTGGCCCGTAAGAAGGGGTTGGGGTTTTAAGCAACCCAGAAAAATGATGATTTCCACCGCAGACCGTTACCTTTAACAGCCTATATTAACGAGATCAGACTATGGCCCTGAAACCCTGGTACAAAGTAGACGGCATCGAGCTTCGTCAGGATATTCGCGATCAAAAGGCCTTTGACTCCTCTGAGTTTGCCGTTCACCTTGATCAGGTGCGTAGCCAGCGGGCTCCTGCCGATTACCGCATTCCAGAGCGTTTCTTTGAACGCACCTACCTGACCAAAAGCCTCACCGAATTTGCCGCCCAGGTATGTCGCCGCCTCTCCGGAGAAACAGCGGAAACCTCCGCCATCTTTAACCTGGCCACCCAATTTGGCGGTGGCAAAACCCATGCCCTTACCCTGCTCTATCACCTGGCTAACCATGGGGCAGGAGCTAAGGACTGGCTCGGGGTGGATAAAATTCTGGCGCGGGCTGGGCTGACCACGGTGCCCGCCGCTAACCTGGCGGTCTTTGTGGGCACCGAATTTGACACCCTCACCGGTCGGGGCGGCGATGATGGCACCCCCTTTCGCCAAACCCCCTGGGGTGAAATCGCTTACCAACTGGGGGGCGAGGCCGCCTTTGCCGTGGTGGCTAACCATGACGAGCAATTTATTGAACCCAAGGGGGATGTGATTCGGGCCATGTTACCCAAGGACCGGCCCAACCTGATTTTGATCGATGAGGTGCTGAGCTACGTTTCCACCTGTCGCGGTTTAGGCTATAACGATCGGGTCTATAACTTTCTGCAATCCCTATCGGAAACCGTCCGGGGGGAAACCAACTCGGTGTTGGTGGTGTCCATTCCCGCTTCTACCATGGAATACACCGAGCGAGACGAGGCCGATGAGCAGCGCCTTAAGAAAATGCTCGATCGCCTGGGCCAACCGGTGATGATGTCGGCGGAGTCGGAAACCTCAGAAATCATTCGGCGGCGGCTATTTGATTGGGACTCCAGATGGCTCAGTGCCGGTGGCCGGGTGCAGCTCTCGCGGGATGCCATGGCCACCTGCCATGAATACGCCGACTGGATCAAAGAACACCGCCAGCAGCTCCCCACCTGGTTTGACATTGATAATGCCCAGCAGGTGTTTGAGGCCACCTACCCCTTCCACCCCACCCTGCTGTCTGTATTTGAGCGTAAATGGCAGGCCCTACCCCGCTTCCAACGCACCCGTGGGGTGTTGCGATTACTGGCGATGTGGCTGGCAGATGCCCACGATAAGGGCTTTCGCGGTGCCCATAAAGATGCCCTGATTACCCTGGGCACCGCCCCCCTCGATAATCTAAACTTCCGCTCGGCGGTGTTTGAGCAGATGGGGGATGGGCGTCTGGAGGGCGCGGTCACCACCGACATCGACGGTAGAAGCGATGCCCATGCCCCCCGCCTGGATACAGAGGCGGCGGATGACATCAAAAAAGCTCGCCTACACCGCAAGGTGGCGGCGGCCATCTTCTTTGAATCCAACGGGGGGTGTACCCGGGCGGAGGCCACGGTTCCAGAGCTGCGCTTGGATGTGGCTGACCCCGCCCTGGATATTGGCCATATTGAAACGGTGCTGGAAACCCTAGAAAACCACTTCTACTACCTTTCCTCAGAGAAGAATAAGTTTCGCTTTACCCTCTCCCCCAACCTGAATAAACTCCTGGCCGATCGCCAGGCCAGTGTGCCCCCTCAGGATCTGGTGGAAACTATCCATCGCTATGTGCAAAAGGTATTTACCGCCGCCTCTGGCATCACCCCCAGGTTTTTCCCCGAAACCCCGGCGGATATTCCTAACCGGCCTGAGCTGGCGATCGCCGTGCTGGCCCCCGGGCGATCTCTGCAAGAAGATGACACCCTGCCCTTTGTAGAGGCCTTGATTCGCCAGGCGGGTAGCTCAGACCGCAGCTTCAAAAGTGGGGTGATGGTGGCGATCGCCGACAGCGACATCGCCATGCGAGAAGAGGCCCGCAGACTGCTCGCCTGGGAAAATATCTGGAGTGATCAACCGGAGGGTTTAAACGACACCCAAAAAACCCAAATCAAGGAAAATATCGCTAAGGCAGAACGGGACCTAAAGGAATCGATCTGGCGAGCCTACAAGTACCTGGCCCTACTGGCTAAAGACAATACCCTGCAAACGAAAGACCTGGGGCGCATTACCTCCAGCGGTAGCCAATCTATGACCAGCTATCTGCTGCAGGAACTACGCAAGTCTGATGAGGTGCAAGAGGTACTCAGTCCCCGGTTTTTGGTGCGTAACTGGCCCCCCGCCTTTCAGGAGTGGAGTACGGTCTCGGTCCGCAATACCTGCTTTGCCTCTCCCCAGTTTCCCCGCTTGCTTAACCCCAACAGCCTCAAAGACACCATCGCCCGGGGGGTCTCCTCCGGAGAAATTGCCTATGTGGCTAAGCAGGGCGATGGTTACCACCCCTTTAAGTTCCAAGAAAGCCTCAGCCCCGCCGAAATCGAACTTACTGACGATGTGTTTATCATCACCGGCGAGCAAGCCCAGGCATACCAGGCCCGCCTGAAGGAGGACCCCAAACTCACCACCCTGGAGCTACTTCCCAAGACTCAAGTGTTACCAGCCGGATATCAGCAAACCTACACTCTTCAGGGTTTTGATCAATGGGGTCAGGCAATCGACCCCGGCCCCATCACCTGGAGCACCACCGGCGGAGCGATCGACGCTAACGGCGTCCTAACCGCCGGGCAAACCCATGGCAACTTCACCGTCACCGCCAAAGCAGGGGAGATTAGCACCACAGCAACCTTTAGCCTGGAGAACAGAGGGGCAAAAGATCCCTCAAGTGACCCAGATAAATTTGATCCTCCAAACCCTCCCCCACCCCCCGACCCCCAACTCCAGGGCCTCACCTGGACAGGGGATATAACTCCCCAGAAATGGACGAACTTCTACATGCGGGTGCTGTCTAAGTTAATCAATGACAAAAACCTGGATCTCAACCTCACCGTAGTCGTCAAAGCAGAAGGTCAGATTACAAACCATCAACGCCAGGAGGTTGAGTCAGCCCTCAAAGAACTCGGATTGGAGGGCAAGTTGGAATGATTAACAGCATGCTTAGACGTTTCAACAGGCAACTACTTTTACAGCTATAGCGATTAAATTAACCAGCCAATATCCTGTTTTACCCTTTTACTCTAATAGCCATGACATCCACATTACTAGAAGAGGCAAGATCTGGAAATCCATCAGCGATCGCATCAGTGATCAATCGTTCGCTTGAGAAGAAACAGATTTCAGCGGCGGTTGATCTAGATAATGGCAATCTACATATTATGTTAGACGCCAAGCAGATAATACATGAAAGCGCCGCTGAGTATATTTTTAATGGCATTAGCAAACTGAATATTGAAAATACCTATGATGTGTATGTTTATGGACGAAAAATAGGAGAACCTTTTGCAACTTGGTGTCATGAGTATAAACTCAGAGATCGTCCATTTAACTTTGTTAGTTCATCAAATTCTACCACCCAAAATAATCACAACAAGCCAGAATCAGGTATTACTATCCATCTTTCTGGAATCAATGGTGATAAATTAAATTTAGATATAGTTCCTATTATAGGACTTATAGGCGTAGCCATTACCATATTTGGAATTTTATCTCCAGTAATTAATCTTCCTATAGTAGGAGCGGTAAATTACTTCAAAAATGGATCTGAAGAAGCTATTGTATTAATATTTTTAATGGCGCTATCCGCATTCTTCCTAATTAAAAGGTACTATTCCTGGCTGTGGGGATCTAGCCTATGGGCATTTTTGACTGTTACGGTGACATTTTGGCTTTATCAAAAAGTAATAACTGATACAAAAACCTCTGTTAATAGAGACCTTGAAGATAATCCCTTTAGAGGTATTGCTGATGCGGCTATGGCAGCAACAGGGCTCTCTTGGGGATGGTACTTCCTTTTTCTAGGCACTGGCTTAGTAGTCTTAGCGGTATATTTCGGTAATAGAAAACCTGATAAGCAAGCTGCCATATCTCTACTTATCATACCTATAGTAGCTTTAGGTATAGCAGTGCTTAAGGTTCCTTACTCTAGATATAGTGAATTAGAGAATAGCAACCTGGCAACTGAATCTGTAGCAAAGATAAATGTTGGAATAATTAATAGAAGCCAACAACTACATCAACTAGATAAGTCTGCTTTCGCCAAAAAAATTGAGGATCTTGAACTAAGCACTGATTTGGAAAGTAATAATTATAAATATAAGATAGTAGTCTCTGATGACGATATAACGGCAGTAACGGCAACAGCTAGAAAACGGGGACTTAAAAGTTTTATCGGAGCTGTTTCTCTAGTTGAAGATGATGACGGTTTTTTAACTACTGAAATTATCCTTTGTGAAAGTGAGAAACCATCTAAATCACCTCCGTCTCTACCCTCAACTACTTCAGACGGCGTATTGCAGTGTGCATCAGGATCTAATAGTGATTAACATTTTATCAGGGTTTATTTTATGTCTGCACATCAATTAGATATTATTTCCCAAGCTCGCCAAGCTAATCCTAAGGCGCTATCAGAACTTTTGAACCGAGCTTTGTCTTCTAAGAAGATTATTACTAGAGCAAAGTTAGTACAAGATCGATTAACTATTTTTGCCGAAGGCAATGAAGTACCCGATCAAAAATCCTTAGTTCAAATTATTAGACGTGGAGTTAAGGACTTAGAAATTAACTGCTTGACAGATATTAAGATCTATGGAAGAAAAATAGATAGTCCGACAGAAGGCTGGACTGATGAGATTTTCTTAAAGTATGATTCTGAACAACTTACCCCATCGACTTCAGGATCTAAATCGAACTCTACCAGGCTTGATTGGCAGAAATTACGACAGCAGTTCCTCAATGCAGGTCGCAGTAGCTTACGATATACTCAGAAGCTTTTGACAGATAAGCGATTTATAATCAGCTCGTTTATCATTATGCTACTAACTGTCATAAGTATAGGCGGTGTGATTGGCTATAAAGTACTAAAAGCCTATAATAATAGCAATAAGATTTTAACAGAGGTTCAAGCACTTATTGCTGAAACAAATGTCTCTAGTGCTAATAGTTTAGAGGCACTAACAACAGCATCTCAAAAGTTAGAAAAAGCAAGAAATCTTTTGAGAAAAATTGAAGACGTACCTGGTTCTCGTTATTCTACAGCTCAGGCGGAACTAGAAAAAGTACGTGAGTCTCTACAAACCGTAAAAAGTCAAATTAGAGCAGAGGAGTCAGCCTCTTCTACTTGGCAAGAGGCTGAAGCTATGGCAAAAGAGGCGATTGATTACGTCAATGAACCACCCTATCCATTAGAAGAGTGGGAAAAGGCAATTGATAAACTAAATAGTGCCATTACTATAATGGGTTCTATCCCGAAGGAAAGTACCTATGCAGCCCAGGCCACATCTGCATTAGCTGAATATCATAAAAAACTAACCTGGATAAAACAGGGTATAGCCAACGAAAAAAAGGCTATGGATGTTTTGGCCTATGGCGATCAGCTTGCTCGTCAAGCCTATGACTACACTAATGGCAAGTATGATTTTCAAATATCAGAGCTAACCCAAGCTAAATCACTTTGGCAAAAGACTATTAATCATACAAAGACAGTTCCGCCAACAAGCAATGCCTATCGCCAAATTCCTGACCGTATTAGCGTTTATACCACTAATGTAAATTCAATCGATGATAAGGTGCAAGAAATAAAATCCTGCTGGTCTAATTCCTATGCTAGTGCGAGTTTCTGTAATAACGTTTTTCTTTCTATTTCTAACCCGGATTCTGCTTGGGAGTGAAACTAGGGATAATCAGAGGATCTATACAAAATTTTCATAAATAAAACTCTTTTCTTAGGGAATAATCTCAATATATATTCTTATGTCAGCACGAATCTTTCTTAGCAACGAAAATGACTATCAAGGTGTAAGAGACGAAATAGAGCTTGCCATTCAGCGACTTTCTAAAGGCATTGCCCATCGTGGGGTATGGACTTGTAGTACGGTGAAAAATATCCAAGTGGGGGATATTGCTTATTTTAAGCGAGTAGCTTACCAACCCCGTGGTATTTTCGCACGTGGGCGAATCATTATGGTGCCGGAAGAATTTCAATTACGAAAACTAGATAATAATCTCCAAGATCTCAGTGGTGCTTACCTTTTTGGTGATTATAATCCTGAAACAGGTTTCTTTGAGCAGTATTCGTATCCTAACACAGCTGATGAGCTGGTTGTTTATTATGAATGGGATACAGTTGTGGATTACGATACTCCTCTTGATACGGACATCCTAAAAAATTTGCCGGAGTATAAAGCAGTACAATTTGATTTGAGAGCCAGTGGTCATACTTTTATAAAGTCTTCTGAAGATATCCTCAATTCGGCTTGGGAGAAGCACTCAAGTCAATTAGCTAAACGAGGTCGGGGAGCAAGACTTATAGACAGCTATCTAAGAATGGGAAGGCAAAAGGCCAATGATACTGAATATGCCAAGGCCATCGAGTATTATACAGAAGTAGTTGATAGAAGTTCTTTAAACCGTGAGGCTTTTTTTGAGAGGGGTTTAGTTTATCTAGAGCTTAAGAAATACGATGAAGCTATCCAGGATTTTTATCGAGTAATTGATATTGAGCCTAGATACGCTGATGCTCATTGGCATCTTGGGCTTACCTATGCTGACTTGATTGGAGATAATCAGAAAGCGCTTGAACATTTTAATGAGGCTGCTTCATTATTTTCCCTGTATAACTGGCAGGATAGGTTTCTGGAAGCTCAAGAGTTTATAAGGCTTCTGTCTTCTGAGGATGACAATTTATCCATTGCATCCCAGAAAAATACTCATCAGTCAAATGGTCCTGATAGTAATCATTCCAATGAAGGTTCTGATAACAAGGATGTTATCTTCAATCCATTAAAGCAACTTCAGGATGTTCATAAATAACTGGACGACGAAGATTTTTTCAAGCTAAATTCAACGAAAGAAGCTCAAAAACAAATCAGTATATCGATTGCCCGAAGACAAGGACAATCACAATTTCGACAAAACTTACTTAATGCATATAGCTATTGTTGTGCAATTACAGGTTGTGATGCTAAAGAAGCTCTAGAAGCTGCTCATATTCTGCCCTACAGTAAATCGGAAAATAATCACCCCTCGAATGGGTTGCTTCTGCGAGCCGATTTGCATACCCTCTTTGATCTTAATTTGATAGTGGTTGATCCCAGTTCTTTGACAGTTAGGCTGGCCCCTCAAATTCGAGACAGTGTCTATGCAGAGTTAGAAGGTAGATCCTTAAGGCTACCAGAGGTGGTCGAGAATAAGCCTAATGAGGATTCCCTCAATTGGCGATGGAAGCAATTTAATGCTATCCATGTAAATGACGGGTATTGGTAATAGATTCAGATCTTATCTGATATTCCCCTGCGTTCAGATCACCTATGGATTCCGTTCTGTAGAGTTAAAGGCATGGTAACATCAACCCCCAGCCACCGATGACCTCGCCCAGTCTTATCTCAAGCCTACCCCCCAGCGACTCCCTCAACATCCCCGCCCTGGCCCGGTTATTCAACGACACCACCAACTCCTACAAATATCTCTTCTTCCTCTCCCTGCTAGATATCCTCCGCCGCCACCACTTCCAGCCCACCAGCCCGATCGCCTTTTTCGACCTGATCGTCGAGATGCTGGCCAATGCCTGGTTTCCCCATAGCTACTTCAAACTGTCCTTCGGTAGTCAAGACAAAATCGCCCAACAGCTCGACGCCCTCGCTCTGGTGGTGGAAGCACCGGTGGTTCAATTCAAAGACCCCGACAAAACCCTGCTCAGACAGGCGATCGCCCGCCAGGACCTAAAAGACACTATTACCCACCTGCGCCGCTACGTCCCCTTCCGCCTGATCATCCCCTTCCTCGCAGCCGACCTGGGAGCCGTCAGCCGGGGCAGGGGCAACCAACTGGATGTGGCCATGCCCGCCATCGCCGACCGCCACTTTGACCGCCGCCGCCCCCTCTACCGCTTTGATAGCACCGAGTACAAAACCTGCCAGGGCATTATCCCCCACCCCGACTGGCTACACTACCTGCAACAGCACGACCCCATCATCCGCCGCTGGGCCGCCTGGGAATGGCTCACCTACATGCAGAAGCGCAACCCTAACACCCCCGCGATCGCCAGCAAACTCTTCATGCCCAGCAAACGCGACTCCCTCAAACAGCAAACCGCCTACTGGGCCGTGGTGTTAGCCCACCAGACCATCCCCTGCATCTACTCAGGCCAACCCATCCCCCCCCAAGGCTTCTCCCTCGACCACTACCTGCCCTGGTCCTTCGTCGCCCACGATCAACTCTGGAACCTGATTCCCACCCTGCCGGAGGTCAACTCCGCCAAATCCAACAAAATCCCCGCCCCTAGCCACCTGGCCCATTTCCATCGCCTCCAACACCAGGGCCTCACCATCACCCACGCCACCCTACCCCCCGCCCAGTGGAGCAAACAGGTCGAACCCTACCTCAGCCACCTTCACCTGGCCAACCCCCACGACCTGCTCAACCTGGAACACCTGCGCAATGCCTACGACAAAACCCTACCCCCCCTGATCACCCTGGCTGCTAACCAGGGCTTTCTCACCGACTGGCACTATGCCGCTTAGAGAGGGGTTGGCTAGGGATCTGAGCTCGGCTCTACTCCCAGAGGTATTAGGCACTATTTCCTAGATCAATCCCCCGACTTACACCGCACCCGGCTACCCTCGCCGATCGCACCGGTGGGGTAGGTTTCAAAAATACGGTTCACCGCCAGGGCATAGCCCTCGTAGGTGTGGGCGGTGGCGGTGGTGAGCAGGGCCTCGATCAGTTTCTGGGTGAAGAAGGGGGAGAGGGTAAACATCCGCAGGGCCCTGACCACCATGCTGGGCCAGTCGGTCAAGATTACAGTCAGGGCTAAATGAACCTCGGGGTTGGCCCGGAAGCCATCAAAGTCGGGTAGGGCCTGGGGGTCGAAGCGGGATAGGTGGAAGGGACATTCGTGCCAGGGCAGCAGTAAACGGGCGGGCTGAGGTTGGCCAAAGCCTTTGGTTGAGGTGACTTCAAAGATCCGAAAGCAGACGAAGGGGAGATGATCGATAACATTCAGGCCGATTTCAAAGACGCCCCGTTGTACTCCCCTGATCTCCTCCGGTTTGAGGTGGTCCAGGCTGATGATCAGTTGACATTGGTGGTCGATCCAACTGAGGCGAGCCCCTTCGGCCTCATGGCGGCGGTTGAGGCGATCTCCGATGTGGATAGCTTCCAGGTAGCCTGTCATAGGGTCAAGGAAGGTAGCAGTAGTAGCAGCATAGCAAAGGGGTCGGGTAGATTTGCGGTGGAGTGGCTGGGGCGGGGTTGGGTATCTTGAGGGAAAGAAACCTATGCCTCCAGCGATCGCGATCGCTGGAGGTTTTTATATTCAGTTTCAGTCGGGTCAATCCTAATCTGGCTGGTCCATAGCGGAGAGGGGTCGATGGTCTGACTGAAATATATGGCTACCTCCGCCCACCCGCGATCGCATTAAGGTCAGGTTGCTATACAGAATCATCTACCCAACCGCAATGCTGGCAGTCCCAATGAACCTGGGGCACAGTAATTGGCATCTCACAGGTGGGGCAGCGACCGGTGAATAAAGGATGGGTATTGAGCAGAACAAGTTGCTGGTGAATATCCTTGGATGGATCCATGATTACTTCACCGGCGTAGGTGCTGGGCTGGGTGGGGTGATCAGGTTGAGTAGTCGGAGCTAACCTGAAGTCAAGACATTGACCCTGGGGGCCATCAGGATGAAGGGGGCAGGGGCCAGCCCTGGCCAGGCAGCAATGGCGGCAGAGCCAGCTATAGGGGTTGTCTGGGTTCAATAAATCCACAGGCCTGGTCGCCATAGTATTTAGTGGTTTTTCCATCCGGGCTAAGGGTTATACACCAGGTATCGCCTGCTTCCCACACTTTGTAACGATGGATCCCTTCTGCGATCGCTAAAATCAGCAGCATGGAAGCAGGAAAAAGGAAAAGGCATAGCCAGAGAACTCTACCAGGCCTGAAAGTGGTTGGGGTAACGTCCATCTCAAAATTAAGTATTTGAGTATAGGGTGCCCAAGTCATCCAATACACTTTATGCCTTCTCGTCAATACGTTTATACTACACTAGGAGTTATGGATCACTTTGTTGCCCGGTTCTAAGCGTCGAAGGGCCTTGATATGGTGGAGTTGCTTGCGATCGCGAAGGCCAGTCCTGTTACCCTGCGGGGCCAGTTACCCTATGTGTTGAACCTATGGGAGGGCAGCTTTACCACCCCCATTGCCCGGGCCCGTAGCGCGGCTGTTCTGGGGACCTTGGCCAGGGTGTTGAAAGAAATGGATTCTAAGGCTCGCTATGAAGTAGTGCGGGCGGATGTGCTGAGTTTTGATTACTGTTTGAGCGATCATCGCCTCCAACCCAACCTGGTGCTGGCGGAAACCATTGGTCGCACGGAGGCGCTATTGCTCCATCGGGAGCTGATGCGCATTGATCCAGGCAACCAGGTGCGGTACTCGGTGTGTCACTATGGCAGTTTGACCCTGGCGGAGAGGCAGCCCTAGGGGTTTGAGTACTTCCCCTGGCTGGGTGATCGGTGATCTGGCCTGTATTTGGGCGGGGGCGGGCCCTGGCTAGGGGGGTAGGGCATATTACCTGAGTATGTTCCTGAAAATCCAGGGGTTCCCTGCGGCGACTACGGTGGCGGCGGGGAACTTTCTTTTTAGCCTGTTGTTGAGGCCCCTGCGGCTGGGCTTGGGGGTCTCTAATAAAACAGCACGCGGGCATGTCTATTATCGCGCCCAGGGCCTGTCAAGGGCTTCGCGAGCTGTGTCGGTCTGGCCGGCTGACCCGGTGGCAGGGGTGCTGGTGGCCCTGGCCAGACCCGCAGCCCTTGACAGGGGGTTCTCCATGGGTTGGCTTCAGCCAGGGGCGCGGGGCACTGCCGTTGCGTTCTGTTTTTGGCTATGGTTACCTTTTCTGCTGCCCAGTTTGATGCCGTGGCGGGTGTAAGCGTTCCCCTGGCGTGGTGTAAGACTCGCTTTACAGGTTTGCGCGATCGCAAGCAGTTCATCCTGTCGGGCTATCCCCGTCAGGCCCATCAGGTTATCCTACAGCGGCTGACTGAGCTGGGGTGTGAGATTACCGATCACTCGGTGTCTGAGGTGCTGGGCTATGGCTCGGTGACCTTTAAGGGGGCACCCCAGGTGATAGCTCGGCTGGCCCTGATCTTCCCGGCTCCCGCTCAGGCTCAGTCCCTGGTGATTACGGCTAAGGTCACCCTGGGCAGGCGTCAGGGGGGCCGGTCGGTGTTGCAGGCGGTGGCTTAGGCCTTACCTGGCAGGGGCTACGGCCCTTGTCAGGTTTTTTTATGGGTGCAAAGGTCTCTGGTTGAATAGTTTGGGGTTACAAGTGTGTCGATGGGGCGAAAGATTTGAGGGATCAGGCCGGGCTGATGCCCAGCCTTCTAGTTTGCTTGCTGGAGGGGTTAGGTGAAGTAGCGGGTAGGCCAGGCTGCGCCCGGCTACCCTCAGGGGTTGGGCTATCAAACAGTAACCGTCCCTCAGCCAACTTTTAAGCCAAGGATAGAGGCTTGTGTTGAGAGGATGGTGAGTCATCCTTCTAGGGTTCCGATTGGGGAAGTAAGGATGGCGTTGGCTGGGTTAACCGAGCCGCTCCACAGGCTTGACTGAGGAAGTCCAAGACATTTCGGTGCTGAGCCTTCAACGATGTCACCACCGTCAGCATCCGCGAGACAAACTGACTCCCCCCAGTAGACTGAGAGCCAAAACTGGTGCGCCGCCAAATGACCGCTTAGCGCAAGGCCTGCTCTGCGGCATTGTTAGTCGGCTCCACCCCTGGGGTCTGTACAAATGTCCACAGGGCAGGTTCCACCAGTAAGAGTTGTTGACAGGTGCGAATGGTTTTCGCTAGCGGCGTCTTTTCCGCCTGGGCAATAGGCAGAGCGGTGGCGGCTTCGAGTTCAGCCTTAACACCAGCCTGTAACCGGGTGACACATTCGATAAAGTCAGCGCGGGCCAAGGTACCCTCGCGGACTCGGTGCCACCAGCGAAATAATCGTCGCTGCCGGTTCAAAAGCGCCTCGCCAATCTCCCGGGAGACGCCGCTGCGTTCTGCCATAGCGGTGAAGTCTCGCTTCAGATGTGCCCAACACACCTGCCATCGGCTCACCTCAATCCAGCGGTAGGCGCTGTAGCGGTCAGAGATGACGATACCGGTAAACTGTTCCCCTATCAGGGCTTTAGCCGTCGCCTGTGACCGACTCAGTACGACCTCGAAAAAACTCACCAACGGCGTCACCAGCACCCATAGCCAGCCCTTGGTGCGCTGGGGATTCTCTCCGTCTCGGTTGCCTTGGGGGTAGCTGGTTTCATCGCTATGCATCATCGGTTGGGCCTGCACATAGGCCTTGGCCGCCGCCACCGATGGACTCACCGCATCACTGACTTCCTGCCGCAGACGACCGATGCCGCCCCGGGAAAGGCGCACCCCAAACAGGTCATCCATCACCGCACACACCTGCCGATAGCTCAGTCGGTAGGCCCCACTCAGCAACGCCACCATCGCCGTCAGCCGTTCGCCATAGCCTAAAGCAGAGATCCCCAACGGCAACTCCGCCCGGGTTACTGTGGCGCAGCACGGGCAGGTTAGGCCATGCAATCGATACTCCACCACATCGGGTTTAACCGGTGGCAGCTCGATGACTTGATGGCGGTGGGGATGACTATCTTCGCCCGATAAGCTCCCCCCACAAGTGGTGCAGGCCGAGGGAATCACCTCATGGACGGCACGACAATCCTCTGCTGGATACAGCTTACGAACTTCTCGCGGGGCGGCTTTTTTTGCTCGGCGCACCCTCGGGTTTCTTGCCCTTGCTCTTATCCTTTGCCCGTTTGCCAAAGCCATCGGTTGATGGCGGTTTTGATGAATTCTGCGAGGTCCGATTGACCTTCTCTTCCAGCGCCGACAGCCCCTCACTTAAAACCTGTACTAGCATCTGGATGCTAGCAGGGGTCACCTCCCAATCTGCTCCCGGGACTTTAATGCCAGCTATCTCAATCTCGTCGCTCATCAGTTCAACCTACCGAGATTCCTGGCCCAAAATCCCTAAATCTTCTTTAAAGTTTCCTGGGACGCTTACGATGTAGCTAACTTCAGTCCGGCAAGAATAATGCTTGAGTCGAATTGTCTCCCGCACAACATCAAGTAACATTCTGGGACGAGATTCCATAGAGCGCTCCATCCGTAGTACATCCTGCTCCAAGTATCAATTATCACGAATTGACCCGCCTAAGTCAGGGGAGAATATACGGAAAAAGTCCTGATAATTATCCATTTTGGGGGATTATCAGAAATCAGTCCGGATCATCCCCCAATATCCTGAAGATATACGGAAAAAGTCCTGATAATCCCCTGAAGAAGGGTATTATACGGAAACTTTCCAATGAATTAAGAGTTAGCTGTCTTCTTCCTGTCAACGCTGCTGTTACCGAAAGGTTATCTGTCTGTACCAGGATTTGATTAAACGCGGTTAATAGAGTCGGAGAAATAGGTATTATGGTAAAGGTTGGTATGAGCACTTAGTTATGTATAGGTGAAAAGGACAAATGGAAAAAGCTATGAATCAAGGTCAAGATTACAAGACGCTTAATCTATATCCAATTGACTATCCTTTTGAAACTCTACATAGTCGAATTACTGCAAATCCTCCAAAGCTAATTTTAGACCCTGACTTTCAACGGAAATATAAATGGGATAAGGATGGTTGGGAGCGATCGTCAAAATTTATAGAATCCTGCCTTATGCGCATACCTCTACCGTCCTGCTACTTCGCAGAATGTGAAGATGGTAGGCACATGGTGATTGATGGTGTACAAAGACTTACAACCGTTATCCGCTTCTTTCAGGATGAGTTTGCGCTGGAAGGGCTTAGTGCTTTCAAGGAATTGGAAGGAAAAAAATTCTCGCAAATTGGTGACTATAAATCTGAGTTAGAGTCAACAACGATAAGATGTATCATTTTAAGAAAAGAAAATCCTAAGCCTTTAATCCGAGAAATTTTTTCAAGGCTCAATCAAGGAGCAGTTAAACTATCCGATCAAGAAATACGCCATGCTATATATGCAGGAAGTTTTGACGATCTCCTTTCTGAATTGGCTTCCCTAGAACCAATTAAAAACTTTGGCTTGGGCGAGAGTAGTGAAAGAATTAAAGATAGTCTAGAGGGAGAAGAGCAAGTCCTTAGATATTTTGCACTGAAAGGAGATCTTGATAGCTACCAAGATAAGTTGTCAAAATATCTTGATGAATATATGAGTTCAAACCAAAGTCTAAGTCCAGAAGAAATAGAAGAAATGAGAACCGAGTTTAGCAGTACATTAAATAAATGTATTTCAGTATTTAATAGTGATATTTTT
>JBEIGU010000005.1:0-63664 GCA_040381765.1 Leptolyngbya sp. | reverse complement strand
CCGATTACCTCTGCTAATTCCCTCGGATGCTCCTAACGGAGGTGCTGTAACAAATAAAACATCAGAGACTTGTTCTCTACTCAGCGAGATTACTTCTTAAACTCACTCTTTCTCTGTCTTGACATTAGGGAGTACTTTACTCTGCTCAGTCCATCATTGAGCATGTCTTGATCCAGCGAGGCCTGGTTGATGAAGCCGCTGATTTTAATCAAATTGCTTTAATGCTGGGGGTTCCTGGTCTTTTGTTAACGGTTTCCCTCGGCTATTACCTGGTGAAACAGCGACAATTCTTTAACTTAAGGGTGCCGCTGTATCCCTAGTTGATATAGCTCTAGATCGGCGGAGATGAGCCAGAGCCTCCCCATTGCCAATTTTATTTATCTTCTGAGTTCATCAAGGATGATAGGCTTTACCCTGGTTTAGTAACCTCGGTAGATCACAAACATGCTCCTTTATCATGATCCAGCCCTCACCCTAAATCCCTCTCCCAAATGGGGAGAGGGATTTAGGGTGAGGGCTCCCCTTTTCCCAAAACTGGGAGAAAGGGCTGGGGGATGAGGGCCACGGGGCTTTGGGATCTACTGAACCTGAGCTGCTGATCCAGGTGACGTGTTCAAGGCCTGGGAACCGGGGTCATACCAGGAATTTTGAGGAATTGCCAGATGATTAAACCGACCCTTCTAACCATGGCCATGACCGGTGCCCTACTGGTGGCGGCGATCGCCCCCACCCCTAAGCCCTTCCACCCCCGGGCCGCTACTGCAGCTGCATCCCCCCAGCCAACCCTGCGCACCTACAATGGTCCGGCCCAGCAGATTCCCGTCAAGGCCCAATACCTGGACACCATGGAGATTGCGGAGACCGGTAGCGGGGAGGGGGTGGGGGTTTTCTTCACCTTTAAGCCCCAGGGCAATGCCCTGGATAGCGCCCAGGTCCATATCTTTCTGCCCGCTGGGGCGGCCACCGCCGCCGATCAAGAGCCCTTTGTCACCGGCCCCAACGGCCTAATGAACAGTAACGGTTGGCTAACCAATCGCATCCAGCGGCAGGGGTCGGCAGACTTTCCCTACCCGTGGGTAGAAACGGTGATCAGCTTCAGTACCGACCAGGAACAATCCGGTCAAATTTTGCTGGGGCAAATCCATGGCCAGGCGGTGCAGGTAACCTTGCTATATCCTGCGGAAATGGCCGGGGCCTACTGGCCAGCCGCCAGAACCATCCTGGATAGCCTGGAGTTTGACCCCGGTCTATTGCCCATTCATGGCTCGGGGGTCTAGGGTTAGGGCCCCCCATACCCCAGATTCTGGGCCTTGAGGCCCACTGACCCCAAAGGGTTCCTCTGAAGCCATTACCCATGACCACCGCTACCCTACTGCGCGATCGCCTAATCCACCTGGAGAACCAGGGCTACCCCGCCTACAAAGCCCTGCGGGGCGACTACGCCATGGCGGGTTTTACCCTCCACCTCGACCATATCCAGGCCGATCCCTTCGCTGCCCCCAGTCGGGTGCGGGTGACGGTGCCCCAGACCACCGCCCAGTTTCCCCCCGACCTCTGGACCCTGCCGATCCGGGCCATTGCCCTGGCGGACTACCTGACCCGCCAGTTCCACTGGGCCAGCCAGGCCCAAAACCAGCGGCTGGGGTCGGGCCACAGCGGCCTGATCGAAATCATCCGCCCCAGTCAGGTCATCCTCGAGCGCAGTGCCGCCAGGGTGACGGCGGCGGTGGTGGAGCTGCGCTTTCAGGTGGGGCTGCCCGCCCAGGGGCGGCGCATTGCCGGGCGACAGGCTGCCACCCTGCTGACCGAAACCCTACCCCGCCTGGTCCAGCAAACCCTGGTCTACCCCAGCCTGGATGGCGCCGCCCTGACCCACCACTGCAACACCGCCGAGGATGGGGAGGCGCTGCGATCGCAGCTGGCGGATCACGGCCTGGTGGCCTTCATCGCCGACGGCGCCATCCTCCCCCGCCGCAGTGGCATTGATGCGGCCCCCCTAGAAGCGGCGGCGGTGCCCTTCCAGTCTCCCCCCTCCCTGCGGGTCTGCCTGCCCTGCCCCCACGCCGGCCCCCTCACCGGCATGGGCATTGGCCGCGGCGTCACCCTGATCGTGGGGGGCGGTTACCACGGCAAATCCACCCTGCTGCGGGCCATTGAAATGGGGGTTTACAACCACATTCCTGGGGATGGACGGGAACAGGTGGTGACCGACCCCAACGCTTTCAAGGTGCGGGCCGAAGATGGCCGCAGCGTCACCGGGGTCGACATTTCCCCCTTTATTAATCACCTGCCCCGGGGCCAATCCACCCGCTACTTTTGCACCGCCAACGCCAGTGGCAGCACATCCCAGGCCGCCAGCATCATGGAGGCCCTGGAGGCGGGGGCAAGGGTGCTGCTGGTGGATGAGGATACCTCCGCCACCAACTTTATGATCCGCGATCGCCGCATGCAGGCCTTGATTGCTAAGGCCCAGGAGCCGATTACCCCCTTCATCGACAAGGTCCGCCAACTCTACCGCGACCACGGCCTCTCCACCCTGCTGGTGATGGGGGGCAGTGGCGATTACTTTGACGTGGCCGACACCGTCATCGCCATGGAAGACTTTTGCCCCCGGGATGTCACCGCCGAGGCCCGGGCCATCGCCGCCACCTACCAGACCCAACGGCAACCGGAGGGGGGAGCCCACTTTGGCCAACCCCAGGGCCGTCGGTGGCAGGCCCCCGCCAGCCCTGCAGCGCCCAAAATTAAGGTGCGAGACCGGCAACAGCTGCAGTTGGGGGCCACCCCGATCGACCTGGGGGCGGTGGAGCAAATCGTCGAGGTGGGTCAGGTGCGGGCCATCGCCGCCGCCATCCTGGCCACCCTTGCGCCCCCCCACCCGTCAACCCCCCTGACCACGGTGCTAGATACCACCATGGCCCACCTGGCGGAACAGGGGTTAGATCACCTCAGCCCTCGGCCGGTGGGGGATCTGGTCAGCTTTCGCCGGTTAGAACTGGCCGCCGTTTTAAACCGCTGGCCCCAATTACCCCTTCGGCCCCCCAATCAGGGGGCAAACCTCGGTGTATCTACTTAGACCGGCCCCAGGGCCTGGGTAGAGTACCGTAGATTAACGATGGTGCTCACCAGTCTTACTGTCCAAAATAGAACACAGTTCTTAACGAACCAGCTCTTGGAAGGACATACGCAAATATGGTGACGCAACCCTCTACTATTCGCTCTCGGGGCATGGAACTGCTGATGCAATATCAACAGAATCCCACCGTGTCCCTACGCAACCAACTGGTCCGTCTCAATGTCGGCCTGGTGCGTAAAATCGCCCACCGGGTCAGCCATCAGTGCTCCGAACCCTATGAAGACCTGGAACAAATCGGTTACCTGGGCTTAATTCGCGCCATCGAACGGTTTAACCCCGCCCAGGGCTGTGCCTTCAGTTCCTTCGCCGTCCCCTATATCCGGGGCGAAATGTTGCACTTCCTGCGGGACCGGGGCACCGCCGTGAAAATTCCCCGCCGCTGGCAGGACCTGCAAAAGGAAGGGGAAAAGCGCCAGGCGGAACTGATGCGGGAACTAGGTCGCCAGCCCTCCGATGCCGAGATGGCCGATCACCTGGGGGTACCGGTGAAGGAATGGCGGGAGGCCAAGCTGGCCCATCGCAACCGCCTGCCCCTCAGCCTCGATGCCACGGTTTCCCAGCAGCAGGACTCCACCATGACCCTGGGGGATAGCCTGCCCGATCCCCACTACCAGATCCTGCAGGACCTGGAGGAAGACCGGCAGCAGGTGCAGCGGGCCCTGAGCCAGCTAGAGGGCAAAACCCGCGCTGCCATCGAGTTTGTCTTCTTTAAAGGGTTATCCCGCAAGGAAGTGGCGGACAAAATCGGCGTCAGCCCCATGACCGTCACCCGCCGTATCCAGCGGGGTATCGATGAAATGGTCACCCTACTCCAACCCCAGGACCTGCAAACCGATCCCTAGAACCCAGGTTCAGTGGGTTGACCCCGGTTTGCCCAATTCATTGCCATCCTTTGTATACCCCTATTTAAACCCTTAGTTGTATTGGAGGTAATCAGGGTGCTTTACCTCCCCCGCTGGCGACCAACCATCGCTCGGCGACCAGTCTAAGCCTCTATAGCCAGGATTTGTATCTATATGATTAATCCCGTCCCTTGACCACTGAATTCTGGAGCTTAAGCTTTTTCTAAAGTTTCCCAACCTTTTGCTAAGGTAGTAGCAGTTCTAGAAAGGTTTATAATTATGCCTTACACCACTGAAGAGGGCGGTCGCCTGAATAACTTTGCCAATGAGCCTAAAATCTACGAGGCAGAGCCCCCTACGGCCAATCAAAAGCGTAACTACACCATCATGGGGGGGTTAGCCCTCGCCCTGGTGATTGGCCTGTTCGTCGTGGCGGTTTCCGTGTCCCACGGTTAGGTCCAGACGGTGAGGGTTGATGGCTAGCCGGCGACCGGCGATAAGTACGGGTGGTGTCCTTCAGCCCCAGTGGTGTGGGGGGCCCACCGGCAGCGGTAAGACCTCCTGGTTGCTGCAGCACCTGCTAGACTGGCTGGCCCAGCACCCCCTAGATTCTCTGGAGACGGGCCAGAGTTTGTTAGTGTTTGCCGCCAATGGTGACAATCGCCTGGTGCTTAACGATCGCCTCACCCCCCTAGCGCCAGGCCGAGTTACCCTGCTCACCACCACCCCCTCCGCCTTCATGCAGGCGGAGGTGACTTTGTTTTGGCCCCTACTGCTATCCCAGCTGGGGCCCCTACCCCAGTTTCCCCTGCGGCTGCGGCCGGAAAATGAGCAGGAGTTGGCCAGCCGCTTTTGGCAGGAGACCCAGCCCCAGGGGTTGCCGGTGGTGGAGGGGTGGTTGCCGGCCCAGACCGTGCGGCGATCGCTGGATTTTCTGCAAATGGCCGCCGCCGCCGGCATCCCCACCGAAGACCTGCCCACCCTGCTGCCGGAGGGCATCCCCGCCGGCTTTGCTGCCCCCAGCACCTGGCGGGCGATCGGGGAAGCCCTGGTGGCCTGGCGAGACTGGTGTCTCAGCCAGAGTTTATTGACCTACGGGGTGATGACGGAGCTCTACTGGCGCCATCTATTGCCCCAGCCCGCCTACCAGCGCCAGTTGCTAGACCGCTACGCCGGTCTTTGGGTGGATGACCTGGATGAGTACCCGGCGGTCACCGCCCAGTGGCTGCAGGTGTTTATCGATCAGCACCGCCCCCTGGCCATTACCTGGAACCCCCAGGGTAAGGTGCGCCTGGGGGTAGGGGCGGACCCAGACCGCCTGGAGGCCCTCAAGGCCCAGTGTCAGGTGGTGGACTTAACGGGGGTAGCCACCTCTAGTTTGGCGGACGCCTGGGCGGAACCGGTGGTGGACTGGGTGTTTAACCCCCTGGCTAGCCCCACCAGTTTGCCCTGCTTCCAGGCCCTGCAAACCACCTCCCGGGGGGAGTTGCTGCGACAAACTGCGGAGGCGATTGTCACGGCGGTGCAGAGTGGGGCGGTGACGGCGGCGGAGGTGGCGATCATCGGCCCCGGGCTAGATGCCATCGCCCGCTATACCCTAATTGAAATCCTCGATCACCAGGGGATTGGGGTAACCTCCCTGAACGATCAGCGTCCCCTGATCCATTCCCCCCTGGTGCGGGCCCTACTCACCCTGCTGGCCTTCATCTATCCGGGGCTGGGGCATTTGCTAGAGCCCTCGGCGGTGGCGGAAATGCTGATGGTATTGAGTTACTCCCCCCAGCCCCCCCACCCGGGGGGCTGGTTAGGGGGGTTGCAGATTGACCCGGTGCGGGCGGAGCTCCTGGTGGATCACTGCTTTGCCCTCCACCTGGAGCAACCGGAGTTGTTGCCGGTGGAACGATTTGATCGCTGGGACCGACTGGGCTACCGGGCTACCGAGAGCTACCAGCGGATCCGTGAGTGGATTGACCAGCAGCGCCAGCAACGGCAACAACGGCTAATTCCTGGAATGGTGGGCATGCTGGACCGGGGGATACAAACCTTCTATGGTGGCGGCCACCACCTCCCCCCCGATCAGCTCAGTGCCCTACGGGAGCTGATGGAGACCGCCCAGCACTACTGGCGGGTGGAGGAACGGCAACGCCCCCGCCCCGCCCCATCGCCGGGGGCCCTGGAGCGATTCATCCAGCTCCTACGCCAGGGGACGGTGACCGCCAACCCCTTTCCGGCCCAGGCCCTACCGGGAAACCGTGGCGGCGTTACCATCGCCACGGTGTTTCAGTATCGCCTGCAGCGCCTGCGCCACCGCTGGCAGTTTTGGCTCGATGCTGGATCGGCCCGCTGGCTCACCGGCACCGATAACCTGTTTGGCTTTCCGATTTTTCTGCAGAGCTACGGGGGGCGGCCCTGGCGCACCGATGCGATCGAAGCCCTACACCGCGATCGCCTGGAGCGTATCCTGCGGGACCTGCTAGGCCGCACCACCGAGCGCGTGGTGCTCTGCCACAGTGATCTGGCGGTCAGCGGTCAGGAGCAGGTGGGCCCCCTGCTGCCCCTGGTGAGTGCCGCCGCCCCAGCTACGGAGGCAACAGCCCAGATTTAGCCCAGTTCCCCTGGCCCAGGCATTTGTGCCAGTTTGATGTGCCACCTGGCTGAGTGGGCCCGTTGAGGTCGCTTATCCCCAGTGCACTGGCTCGCCACAGGGCCTCACTAGCGCCTTAAATCAACCCTTGTCACAATTTGGGCCGCTAACCTGAAGCCTGCACCAGGCTGTCGGTATCATCCACTACAGCAAGTGTCCTGGGGCTGGACCTAACCACTGTGGCCCAGGGCTACAACAGGGATACAGCGTGGGGAAAGGAAATCTGAACCATAGCTGCCCCATCCCGACCTAATGACATCGACTCAAACCGTTTTGGGGTGGTTCTCTACTACACACCTTTGTCTTGGGAGAATGACCATGAAAACTCGTACTATTGTCGCCATCGCCTTGGGTCTAACCGCCGCTTCTCTGACCGCCCTACCCCTGGCCGCCCAGGCCCAAACCAGCCCCACCGACTATAATTACGTCGGCGCTGGGGTGGCCGTCGGTGATCTGGGGAACAGCGACGTCGGCCTATCTATTAATAGCAAAATCACCGTCAAGGATCACCTCTCGGTGCGTCCTGGGGTGATGTCTAACCTCAACTTCAGCGATAGCGGGGAAACCGTCTTCCTGCTACCGGTCACCTACGACTTTGACCCCATTACGAATAATGGCCGTCTACTGCCCTTCCTGGGGGCGGGGCTTTCTATCTCCACCGAAGGAGCTGGGGCGGTTGGCCCCCTGGTCAATGGCGGTCTCGACTACCGCATCACCGACCATATAGTAGCCAACGGCACCGTCAGCTGGTCAATCTACGGCGACAGCCAGGTCAACGGATCCGTTGGCCTGGGCTACAGCTTCTAGCTAGGATCGCAGGCCAGGATTATGGGATACCCTCAGCTCTATAGCTCAGGTTATCCCATTGGGTCAGGCCCGGCTGACGCCAGGTAGCTGGGCCTGACCCCAAATAGCCAGGTAGGGTGATCAACGCAGTATGAATATGGAGACTTTCTGCCAGCACAAGCAGAAGGCTAAAGATTAAAATTCCTCAGCGTCCCCACAGAATTTGTTCCGGTTGACTGACAAAACATTGCCTCACGGCGGTTCAAACCGCTGCTATACAGACGAAGTCAGCCTGCGCCGACTGATCCATAACCCGCGTAGGCGGGTTTTGCCTGTCTAGGCGCGGCTTCTAGCCGCCAGCGTTGAGAGTTTTGTCAGTCAACCAAGGATTTGTTACTGGCCCTGAGAAAACAGAACTCAGGGGAAATGGACAGACTTAAGGCCAGAGTCTACTCGCTGGAGTCAGGAAAAGGAAAACTAACTCAAGAAAAAGGGTGAGGATTAACTCACCCATAGAATACAGGAAATTACAAGGAGATTACGACTACAGTCAAAAGTCCAGATCCCTGACTCCACAAGCCTAAACTTAAACAGCCCTATCTGGAAAATCCAGAGTAAGAAATCTATCCAGGTAGAGGATTGCAAAAAGTCTATAGGGTAAAAACTTTTTATATAGCGCTTTCAATGTTTTATTTCACCAGATCTAGCCCAATCTGGCAACCCCTGGCTGCTATTTTTTCCTCCCCTCTGGGGTTACAGAGTCATGGATAGCGGAGTCGCGCTCAATTAGGGAGAATTGGCTACCCTGGCACCCTGGCTATCTAGCTGCAGCACCCGGGTTTGGACGGTCTGCCCTAGCTGTTGCCAGGCCTCAGTCAGGGCCTGGGCCACTGAGTCCGCCTGGGGGGCCGGGGCCAGGGCCAGCAGGGTGGGCCCCGCTCCACTAATCACCAGGCCGTAGGCCCCAGCTCGGGTGGCGGCGGCCGCCACCGCTTCGTAGCCAGGAATCAGGGCCTGACGGTAGGGTTGGTGCAGGCGATCGCAGAGGGCCACCCGCAACCAGTCCCCCCGGGCAGTTTCCAGACCCCGCAGCAACAGCCCCAGGTGGGCGGTGTTGAAAATGGCGTCCGCTCGACTGTAGTGACTAGGGAGCACCCCTCGGGCCTGGGCGGTGGAGAGTTCAAAGGAGGGAATCACCACCACCGGCCTGATCTCCGGGTGCCAGGGGACTGGGCAGAGGGTGGTGTGACCCTGACCGTCACTGACCGCCAGTTGACAGCCCCCCACCAGGGCCGGCACCACATTGTCGGGGTGGCCCTCCAGGGCGATCGCCATTTCGGTAATTTCCTCTAAGCATAGGGAGTCGGGGCAGAGGGCGTTGGCCCCCAGCAGCCCTCCCACGATGGCGGTGGAGGAACTACCCAAGCCCCGGGCCAGGGGGACCTCCAGATCAATGACCAGGGCTACCGCCGGCACCGCCAGCCCCTGGTGCTGATAAAAGTGGTCAAAAGCCCGGTAGGCCAGGTTAGATCCATCCCGGCTCACTCGCGCCGCCTCCGCCCCCCGCACCGTTATGGTGTGGGTGCCGGGGGGCTGATCCAGGGGGGTGAAGTGAAAGCGATTGTAGAGGGTCAGGGCCGCCCCCAGGCAGTCAAAGCCAGGGCCGATGTTGGCGGTGGTGCCAGGTACGGTGATGGTTACAGTGGTTGGAGCCACACAGATCTCCGAGGTTCAAGGATAGGTTCAGGCCCAGGATACACCGCTTTTCACCCCTGGCCCAGGTCCGCCAGGGGCTGGATTTCTGGCCTCAGGGTTTGGGGGTCCACACCGGCTCGGTGGGCTGCCAGTAGCCCGATCGCCTCCAGATAGGAAGCCACCCGGGTTGCCCGCAGCCCCAGGGCCTCGGGGGTGACCGCCAGGGTAGTCTGGTTGGCCTCCACCGCCACCAGTAGGGTCTGGCGCTGGGCCAGGCTGAGGATGGCGCTGCCCCCACAGGCGCTGGCGGGCACCACCACCGCATCCACCTGATCCGCCCAGAGGTCACCGGGGCACCCCCCGGGTTGGGTGACAAACTGAGGCGCCCGGCTCAGTCCCGCCAGCACGCAGGGCAAAAAGGTGTAACCCAGCTCCTCCGCCGCCGCCTTGGGGGCCACGGATAGATCCAGGGGAGCGGCCTTAAGGGCGGGGGCGTGGGCACAGGGCAGGTGGAACTGGCGCACCACCAGGTGGCTAATCACTGCCTCCGCCCCCGCCAGGGGGTCAACGCCGTGGCCCTGGCGGTAGGCCTGGGTCACGGCATCCTCCAGGGGTTCAGGGAAGCGGGCCACCACCGCGATCGCCTCCGCCCCCGCGGCGATCGCCCGCTCCGCCGCCCGCAGCAAACTGTCTGGCCGGTCCAGGGTGCCCCAACTGGCCCCCGTGGCCGACTGACTCAAGCGCACCCCCAGAGGGGCATCGGTGACCACATAGCCCAGCAGATCCAGCCCCAGGGTGGCTTGACAGGCCGCCGCCGCCTGCCGGTGCCGCCCCTGCAACTCCGCCTCCATGCCCCGATCTAGCACCAGGGCCAGGCGGTTACGGTGCCGGGGCCGCAACCCCCAATGACCAGCGGCGAATTGATCCAGGCCGTAGCCCTCAACGTAGTAGCCATTTTCCAGGGGCCAGTAGAGCTGGGCCCCATTCATGACATTGGGGTGGGTAATCAGCACATCCACCACCGCCGCCATGGCCCGAGCCACCGGCAGAGCATCCCCAGCATAGCCGCCAATGGCCGCACCAATACCCGTAGGCACCACCAGCACCGCCGTGTAGGGAGGGCGCTGCTGGATAGGACTAGCCATGGGGGGGAGAGAAACGGGTGATTACCGCCTCTAGATGAACCGTCTGCCGGTCCCTATCCACCGCCGTAATCGCCCACCGCAGGGGGGTACCCCGGGTTTGTAGTTCCCCTTCCACCCGCTCCACCAGGTTGGGGGGCCGCAGGGGAAGGTCCAGGGTAATCAGGTGGGTGGTGAGGGTCATGATCAGGTTGAAGTCAGGGAAACAGCCGAACTATGCCCCACGACGCCAGGGAAGAACGGCCTGTCACTGGCCAGAGAGGCCCTCCAGGGAGTCAAGGTAGCGCTGCAAACGGCGGGCATCGACGGCGATTTCGGGATCTGATCTTTTACCCCTGGAGGCCGCACTACGATGGCCTGGGGCTGGCCATCGAATAAAATCCCCATCGTCAGGGTCCTGGGATCGGTTTTTAAGGGCCATGGTCTTTCATCCTACAACCCTTGTACTATAGGCAATCCTGGTCACGGAATGAGAATCTGTTACAGTCGTTAACCCCCCACCCAGGAGTGGGCGAGACTAGGCCTGGTGCAGCTCTTCCTGACTGCGTTCCCGCATGGTCTGTTGGCTGCGCTCCTCCTGATGCAGTTGATCTGCCATGGCCTGGCGGGCCTTCTGTTCCAGGCTAAAGCCAGAGGGGCTTTGCAGTTCCGCCTCACTGCGGGTCACCATACTCTCCTGCCGCAGATCCCCCTGGAGGCGATCGTGGGCAATCAGCTCACGGGCCTGTTCGGTTTGCTTATCCATGGTCTCTGGCCACCTCTGTCTATCTGCTATTTCAATTCTGAGAGGATAGGGCAGAAGTTCAATCATCATCGCCCCAACTGACACGATTATTTAAACTTCTCAATACTTTGAAGTTAATGGTTAAGGATGGGCTGATCATTCTTGTCTATTTCTCTAAAGGCCTGGAAAATATCTCTGAAGGCCTGGCAATTAGACGAAGAATGCCCCTCCCCAAAACTCCCTGTCCACCCTATTAAGACTTGCAACACAGACCTTAAAAAACCGTGTCGATTGCCCTGTTTTCCCGAAGTAAATTCTACGATTAAGGAGTAAATTAACCGGTCTGGCACCTGTACTCCAGCAGCGATCTCCGTAAGGTTGTTGGAGCCAGGGGAATCTCAAGGCTTCCCGAGTTTTGCCAGCCGATCAAACCGCTCTGGCAGAGCGAGGAGAATCCCCATGGTCCTATCCCATCGCCCCGATAGTAGTCAGCCCAGATCCGAACTTAAGGAGAACGCCCTGATCCTGTGGTTTGAAGAGGTGGATATTGAGGATATTCCTCTGGTCGGGGGGAAAAACGCCTCCCTGGGGGAAATGATCCAGCAGTTGGGGGGCCAGGGGGTGAGGGTGCCCACCGGCTTTGCCACCACCGCCTACGCCTATCGCTACTTTATCCAACAGGCCGGGCTAGAGCAACAGCTACGGCAGCTGTTTGCGGACCTGGATTTAGATGATGTGCTGAATCTGCGGGAGCGGGGCAAGCAAGCCCGGGCCCTAGTCCTGAATACCCCCTTCCCGCCAGAACTAGAGGTAGCGATCAGCAGCGCCTACCTGCGCCTCTGTGAACGCTACGGCCAGGATGGGGACTTCTGCGATCGCTTCCAGGGGGACTACGCCGAGGAATGCCGCCGCTTTGCCAGCGATCTGGACGTGGCGGTGCGATCCTCCGCCACCGCCGAAGACCTGCCCGATGCCAGCTTCGCCGGACAGCAGGAAACCTACCTCAACGTCCATGGGGTGAAGGGGGTGGTGGAGGCCTGCCACCGCTGCTTTGCATCCCTATTTACAGACCGGGCAATCTCCTACCGCCACCAGTACGCCGAACGCCTGGAGGACTTTGACGAGTTCTCCGTGGCCCTGTCGGTGGGGGTGCAAAAAATGGTGCGATCGGACCTGGCCACCGCTGGGGTGATGTTCTCCATTGACACGGAAACCGGCTTCAAAAATGCCGCCCTGATCACCGCCGCCTACGGTCTTGGGGAAAACGTCGTGCAGGGGGCGGTAAATCCCGACGAGTACTTCGTCTTTAAGCCCACCCTCAAGCAGGGCAAGCGCCCGATCCTGCAACGGCGCCTGGGCAGTAAGGAAATTAAGATGATCTACGACCTGGGCGGGGGCAAGGACACCAAAAACGTGCCGGTGGCGGAGCCCGATCGCAAAAAGTTCTGCCTCAGTGACGATGAGGTGTTGACCCTGGCCCACTGGGCCTGCATCATCGAAGACCACTACAGTGCCCGCCGGGGCAAAGAAACCCCCATGGACATTGAGTGGGCCAAGGATGGCATTACCGGGGATCTATTTATCGTGCAGGCCCGTCCAGAGACCGTGCAATCCCAAAAAACCGGCAACGTGATTCGCAGCTATCGGCTCAACGGCCAGGGAGAGGTGCTGACCACCGGACGGGCGGTGGGGGAAATGGTGGGGGCGGGCCAGGCCCGGGTGATTCTGGATGCCCACCGGATTGCTGAGTTTCAGGACGGCGAGGTGCTGGTGACCAACAAGACCGATCCGGACTGGGAACCAATCATGAAAAAGGCCAGCGCCATCATCACCAACCAGGGGGGACGCACCTGCCACGCCGCTATTATTGCCCGGGAAATGGGGATACCGGCCATCGTGGGCTGTGGCAATGCCACCGAGGTGATCCACACCGGTCAACCGGTGACGGTCTCCTGCGCCGAGGGGGAAGCGGGAAAGGTCTACGCTGGTCTGGTACCCTTTGAGGCGGTGGAAACCCCCCTGCAGGATCTGCCCCGCCCCCGCACCCAAGTCCTCATGAACGTGGGCAACCCGGAGGAGGCCTTTAGCCTGGCGGCCATCCCCTGTGATGGGGTGGGGCTGGCCCGTCTGGAGTTTATCATCGCCAACCATATCAAGGCCCATCCCCTGGCCCTACTACACTTTGATCAACTGCAGGATAGGGCGGCCAAGTGGGAAATTAGCCAACTCACCGCCCACTACCCCCACAAACCCGACTTCTTTGTCGATCAGGTGGCGGCCGGGGTCAGCATGATCGCCGCCGCCTTCTACCCCAAGCCGGTGGTGGTGCGACTATCAGACTTTAAGAGTAACGAGTATGCCAACCTGCTGGGGGGAAGGGAGTTTGAACCCCAGGAGGAAAACCCCATGATCGGGTGGCGGGGGGCCTCCCGCTACTACGACCCCAAGTACACCGAGGCCTTTGGCCTGGAGTGTCGGGCCATCCGGCGGGTACGGGATGATATGGGGCTGACCAACCTGATTCCCATGGTGCCCTTCTGCCGCACCCCCGACGAGGGGCGGCGGGTGCTGGAAACCATGGCCAGCTATGGCCTACAACGGGGGGAAAATGGCCTACAGGTCTACGTCATGTGTGAAATTCCCAGTAACGTGATCCTGGCGGACCAGTTTAGCGAGGTCTTCGATGGCTTCTCGATCGGCTCCAACGACCTCACCCAGCTCACCCTGGGGTTAGACCGGGACTCCGCCCTGGTGGCCCACATCTTCGATGAGCGTAACCCCGCCGTCAAAGAGATGATTCGCCAGGTGATCTCCACCGCCAAGGCCAGGGGCCGCAAGATTGGTATCTGTGGCCAGGCCCCCAGCGATTACCCAGAGTTTGCGGCCTTCCTGGTGCAACTGGGGATTGACTCTATCAGTCTGAACCCCGATACGGTGCTAAAAACCCGCCTGGTGATCGCCGCTGCCGAGTAAATCAGGGTATGGCAGGGTATCCTATAGCTCTGCTGTAGATACCCTGTTAAGCCCACCTAAATCACCGTACCATCGGCAATGGTGGCATTTTTGAGGATAACGACAATACCGCTACGAATGTAAAAGCCCAGATCCTCTCGCTCGGCCTCCTGGATGTGGTCTTTATTGACAATCTGGACATTAGCGCCGATTCGAGCATTTTTATCAATGATGGCCCGACGGATTACCGATCCTTCGCCAATACCGATGGGAATTTTCCCCTGGGTCACCTGTTGACTACTCTCTGAAAGGGGTTCGTAAAAATCTGCCCCCATCAGTAGGGCGTCTTCTATAACACAATCGGCATTGATCCGCTGACGTAGACCAATCACCGAATGGTGGATACGACAGTTCTTAAGGATGCACCCCTCGGTGATGGTGGATTCAGTGATGTGGCAGTCAAGGAACTTATTGGGGGGCAGGTAGCGCGATCGAGTATAGATGGGGGCGTCTTCGTGGTAAAAGCTAAAGGGCGGTTGGGGCTGCAGGGTCAGGGCCAGGTTAGCTTGGTAGAAGGCATCAATGGTGCCGATATCTTCCCAGTAGCCGTCGAATAAATAGGCCTGCACATTATGATCGCGAGCGGAACCCGGAATGATTTCCTTGCCGAAGTCGGTTTGCTCTAGGCCCTTGCGCAGCAGGTCAATCAGGATCTGCTTTTTAAACACATAAATCCCCATGGAGGCGATAAAGGGTTTTTCCCTGGCCTGATCGGGAGTTAACCCCAGCACCGTTGTATCCACCCGCATGGCATCGAGGGCATCCCCCTTGGGCTTTTCGTAAAAGTCAATTACCCGACCGGTGCCATCAATTTTCATCAAGCCAAATTCAGAAGCTTGCTTGACCCCCATGGGCACAACGGAGAGGGTAATATCCGCATTGGTCGCCCGATGTCGGCCCACAAACAGACTGTAGTCCATCCGATAGAGATGGTCCCCGGAGAGAATCAGGAAGTCCTCCACATTCCAGGAGTCAAATAGCCAGAGATACTGGCGCACCGCGTCCGCCGTACCCTGGAACCAACTAGGACTATCGGGGGTTTGTTGGGCGGCTAGAACCTCTACAAACCCTTCCGTAAACTGAGAAAACTGGTAAGTCCGAGAAATGTGACGGTTTAGGGAGGCGGAGTTGAACTGGGTCAGGACGTAGATTTTATGAATTTCTGAATTGATACAGTTGCTAACGGGAATATCAATCAGGCGATACTTACCGGCCAGGGATACCGCTGGCTTGGCCCGAAACTTCGTTAATGGATAAAGTCGGGTGCCGGCACCCCCCCCTAAAATGATCGCCAGTACTGATTTCACAACAGCGCCTCGTTGATCCCCACAAGCAGACTTCCTACACCTCTACAGTTTGAGCCCGGGGGTACACCTTGACAAGGGGGATCGGGGAAAAATGTGATGCAATGTGATGTGTATAACAACGTCACCGTTAAATCAGCCTAACCAGGGAATAGCCTAGGAGACCTATGGGGTTTGTCGACTATGACGTAGTGATTGTGGGTGGTAGCCTGCAAGCTCGGGCAGCAGCGGCCAGGGGGGCCAGACAGGGGGCTCGGGTGGCCCTGGCGGAACCACCGGGGGAGTTGGAAAGGGAGCTATATGCACAGTTACTGGTGCGGCATCTGGTCCAGCTTCATAGCCGTGCAGCGAAACAACTGGACTGGGCTGCCTGTGGCCGATATATTCAACGGACGGTGGAGGTCGCCTATCCCCAATGGACCCGGTCTGCCCTGGCGACCCAGGGGGTTGATGTGCTTGAGGAAAGGGGACAGCTGAGTCCAGGGCCGCCCCTAACCCTGATCACCCCTCAGCGTCAGCTCCGCAGTCGAGGGGTGATCTTAGCCCCGGCGGGGCTAAGTCCGCTGCCCCCCATACCGGGCCTGGCGGAACGGGCCTACCTGAGCCTGGCGGACCTCGCCGCCCTGCCCCAGCGTCCTGACCGACTGGTTATTCTGGGCCGCCGCCCCCTGGCCATCGCCCTGGCCCAAGCCCTGGCCCATCTAGGCACCCTGGTGACCCTGGTCAGCCGTGGCGATCGCCTGTTACCGGAAGAGGATACCGACATTTCGGAATTTGTGGAAAGCCTAGTCATCGCCGCTGGGGTAGACCTGCGCCTGGGCACCTCCGTCTCGGAGATCACCGGCGAAGCCCCCCTGACCCTCCATCTGCCAGACCAGCCCCCCCTGGTGACCGATCACCTGCTGGTGGCCAGCCTACCCCGTCCCCACCTGGCCCCCCTGAATCTGAGCGCCCTGGGAATTAGTCCTGAAACAGCCTATTTATCCGTCGACGATCATTTAAGTACTGTCCATCCCAGGATATTTGCCTGCGGCCCTGCCCTGGGGGGCTATTGGGCTGAGGTCAGGGATCATCAGGATGTGGCGATCGCCCTCGACAATGCCCTCTACCTACCCCGGCGTACTGTGCGCTGGCACCATCGCCAGGCCCTGCTGCCCACCTGGCCTCCCCTGGGCCGCCTGGGTATGACGGCGGCCCAGGCGAAAACCTGGTATGGCCCAGCAGTCACGGTGCTACAGGCACCCCTTAGTGGTGTGGTCAGTTCCCACCTCAGCGATCACACCACCGGGTTTTGCCGCTGGGTGGTTGATCAGGAGGGCCAGCTACTGGGCGCCCAGGTAATCGGCCCCGAGGCCGATCAGGTCCTGGCGACCCTAGCCATGACCCTTCAGCATCGGCTGGGCCTGCCGGATCTGGCCCAAATCCCCCGCCTACCCTACAGTTCCAGTGAAATCTTGAATCAGTTGCTAGAGACCTGGCAACAGCAGCGCTGGCAGCCGGGCCGCTGGCGTCGCGACTGGGCTGAGAATTGGTTTAACTGGCGCCGGACCCGCCAGGACGGAGGGACCTAAGCCCCTCAGTCCTTATCAAATCTTAGGGTTTAGGACTCGCCCTGCCCCTCTGGATACCTGATATGATGATGCCAAGGAAAGAATTTGAGTCTTTGAATTTATGAGTTCCCTAGAGCTTTTGCCTCAGTTGCAGCCCGATCTGCGAGTTGGCCTGGGCCGGGTTTTAATTGTAGAAGACGAAGAAATAATTCGAGAAACCCTTGCCCTGGGCCTGGCGGAGGAAGGATTTGAGATTTTAATTGCTGAAGATGGTCTTTCGGCCCTCGATCTGCTGGGGGGGACAGCCGCCGCTAGCCGTACCAGTCGCCCTGAAATCGACCTGGTGATCTTAGATCTGATGCTACCCGGGATGAACGGCTTAGACCTGTGCCGTCTCCTCCGTCATCAGGCCATTCAGGTGCCCATTTTAATCTTGAGTGCTAAGGGTACGGAAAGCGACCGGGTGGTTGGGCTAGAAACCGGAGCCGATGACTATCTGACTAAACCCTTCGGTATGCGAGAGCTGGTGGCTCGCTGTCGGGCTCTCCTGCGCCGACATCAGACCAAAGCCAATCCCCATCAAGACTATGTTCTCCGCTTTGAAGACATCACCCTGCATCCCCAGGAATGCCGAGTCTTTCTTAAGGGCCAGGAAGTTAACCTTTCCCCCAAGGAATTTCGAATTCTAGAGCTGTTCATGGGTCACCCCCGACGGGTCTGGTCTCGAGATCAAATTATTGATCTGGTTTGGGGACACGACTTCATGGGGGACAATAAAACCGTCGATGTCCACATTCGCTGGATTCGCGAAAAACTGGAGCCCGATCCGAGCCATCCCACCTACCTCAAGACTGTACGGGGTTTTGGCTATCGTTTGGGATAGGCCGACCTGCCATGCCGTTAACTATTTTACTGGCGGAAGATGATGAGGCCACCTGTCTATCCCTGGGGGATTACCTGGAGCTAGAGGGGTATCGGGTGGTCATGGCCACCGATGGGGAAACGGCCCTAGAAAAGGTCTTCACCCACCAGCCCCAGTTACTGATCACCGACATTGCTATGCCCTATCTGGATGGCTACGCCCTGGTCCAACAGATTCGCCAAAACCTGGCCTTCCGCCTGCTGCCAGTAATTTTTCTGACCGCCCACAATCAAACCGTTGATCGCATTAAGGGCTATCAGGTAGGGGGGGATATTTATCTACCAAAACCCTTTGAATTGTCAGAGCTAGGGGTGATTGTGCGGAGTTTGCTGGAGCGATCGCAGGTGATGCAGGCCACCTGGATTCAGCAGGTAGCGCTGCATACCGCCCAGCAACTAGCCCTTAAGGCGGAGGCTCAGGCGGTGGTTGAACCAGAGCAAATAACCCCACGAACCCCCACCGGCCTGGGCCCAGAGCTGACCGTACGGGAGCAGGATGTGCTGGCCCTGCTGTCCGATGGCCTATCCAACGCCCAAATCGGCGATCGCCTGTTTCTCAGCCCCCGTACCGTCGAGAAATACGTTAGCAGCCTACTCCGCAAAACCGACACCCATAATCGTTCAGAGTTGCTCCGGTTTGCCCTCAGTCACCATTTAGTCAGTTAGGGCAAGGTCGTTAGCTGAACCGATTAACCCAGTTCAGCAGCCGCCGGGTGGTGGGGGTCAGACGCTGGCGACGGTAACTATCGGCAGCTTTCTTAATGGCTTCCGCCTGGGTCGGGTAGGGGTGAATCACCCCGGCCAGGGTATTCAGCCCCTGACCGCTGACCATGGCCAGGGTAATTTCATTGATCATTTCACCGGCCTGGCGAGCCACAATGGTGGCCCCCAAAATTCTGTCCTGCCCCTGGGGGTGTAAAATTTCCACAAAGCCCTCCGTGTCTCCCTGGATGACGGCCCGATCTATCGCAGAGAGGGGAATGGTAATGGTGTGAGTAGTCCAGCCCTGGGCCTGGGCAGCATCGGCATAGAGACCCACGTGGGCGATCTCAGGATCGGTATAGGTGACCCAGGGCATGACCAGCCCCCTGTAACGCTGGCGGCCCAACCCCCAGGGGGAAAACAGGGCATTCTTAATCACCAGGCGGGCGGCGGCATCGGCGGCGTGGGTGAATTTCCAATCCTGGCAGATGTCACCGGCTCCATAGATCCGTGGGTTGGTGGTTTGCAGAAAGTCGTTGACCCCCAGGCCCCGCTGGGGGTGGGTGGCGACGCCAGCCGCCTCCAGGTTGAGACCCTCAAGATTCGGGGTACGGCCAGCGGCCACCAAAATTTCGTCCACCACCAGCGATCGCACCTCCCCCCCTTGACGATAGTGGAGAACCTTACCGGCGGCGGTTCGGTCCACCCCCTCTAGGGCCGCCTCGAGGAGGATCTGTAAACCCTCCCCCTGTAATTTTTGCTGGAGTAGGGCAACCGCCTCAGGCTCCTCCCTGGGTAGGAGGCGATCGCCCCGCTGCAGCAGGGTAACCTGGCTACCCAACCGCTGGCAGGCCTGACCCAACTCACAGCCAATCGGGCCCCCACCGATCACCGCCAGCCGCCGGGGCAATTGGGTGAGGGAGAAGAGGGTGGCATGGGTAAGATAGCCCACCGCCGCCAGGCCCGGAATGGCGGGGATGGTGGCCCGGCTACCGGTGGCCACCACGGCCTTTTTAAAGACCAGGTTCTGGTCCCCAACCCTGAGGGTGCGGGGGTTACTAAACTGCCCCTCGCCGAAAAATACATCAACACCCATCCCCCGCAACCGCTCAGCGGAGTCATGGCGGCTCAGATCAGCCCGCACCCGCCGCACCTGGGCCATGACCTGGGCCAGATCAACGATCACCTCCCCCACCTCCATACCGGCCTGCCGGGCCCGTTCCACGGTGGCAGCCAGCCTGGCGGCATGGATTAGGGCCTTGGAGGGGACACAACCCACGTTGAGGCAATCCCCCCCCAGCAGGTCCTTCTCCACCAGGGCAACCCTTAAGCCCAGGTCCATACCGGCAACCCCAGCGGCCACCACCAGGCCGGCAGGGCCACCCCCGATCACCACCAGATCGTAGCGGTCAGCCGGGATGGGATTGATCCAGTCTGGGGGGTGGACGCGATCGCGCAGCAGCTGATTATGGCAATCAAAGGGCTGCAGCACCGGGGACTGGCTAACCGGCTCAACCATACTGGCTAGGGTGGGATTGGGGAAACGGCAACCTGACCATCAAAGCAGCCATAAACCTTAAGAAGTGGCTAGCCTGGCACCTTCACCGGACACTAGCCAGCCAGGGGAGGGTAGCCATTGGTCAACGGGTTCTACAGCCTCGACAGAGCCATGGTGGGGTAGGTACAAGCGACGAATATCCTCTGGCAAAGCCTCTAGCAGATGGTGATGGGCCAGGTTCAATTGGTGCTGCAGTTGCTCGGGTTTAAAATATTCACCTTCGGCCTGTAGATAGGCAATCATCCGGGTCTGACTCCAACCAAAGCTATGGGCCATCACCAAAATCAGGCGTTCTAGAGGGGTGAGCTGATCCAGAGCCCGGTGCAGATAGCACCAAAAGGGAGGAGATGCCTGGTCTAACCGGTACTGAATAGCCGGCACCTCGGGTAAAACCACCTGATTAATACAGAAGGCGGTCAGATTCACCAACCACTGTTGTAAGCTAAAACCCCCAGAGCCCATTTCAGCTCGGGTATCTACCCCTGCCAATTCATGCAAAATATGTTGCCAGGTGAGGGCAAACAAATAATCAGCCTGCACAGGAGAGCGGGTAGAATGGCGAATCAAGCTATAGACGATGGGGGTATAGCGGCAAAAGATCGCCGTAAAGTATCGCCCTTGCTCAGGGTGGGCATTGAACAAACTCACCAACTCACCATCACTGAGATGCTGCAAAGATTGGACCAGGGTATGGTTACCCTCAGGAAAGGTAGGAATGTCCACCGCAGGCGCCATTGGTTAGTAGAACCTATAGGAGTCAACAACGTTGCTTGGCTTGCCGGGCTGGGAAAAGCCTGGAATTTAGTTTCTAAGTATACCTACTGGATCAGATTTAGGGGGTTAATTTAGGGGACTAAATTTACATAAACCTTGCCCCATGACTAAATTTTCTCAAGCCTAAGCCCCACCAAACCCAATTCCCTAGCTCTGGTCGATTAGAATTAATAGATTCTCTATCTTGGTTGACTGACAAAACTCTCAACGCTGGCGGCTAGAAGCCCCGCCTAGACAGGCAAAAACCGCCTACGCGGGTTATGGATCAGTCGGCGAAGGCCGACTTCGTCTGTATAGCAGCGGTTTGAACCGCCGTAAGCCGACCTAGGTTAACTGTCCTTTCCCTGAGTCCAATGCCTACTTACCTATCTGCCATGTCCCCCACCCTAGCCCTGTTTGGCCTCCCCTTCGACAGTCTACTGTCAACCCAGGGGATTATGGTTTTGCTGCTAGTGGCCTACGCTGGGGCGATGTGGATGTTTCTTAAGGGGGCTCCTAAGGTCTATACGGTCATGGTCTCTGATCTGGAGGTAGCGCGTCGTTTCTACGAGGGCATGCTGAGCCTACCCGCCGCAGAGGTGCCGCTACACTATTATTACAATTATCAACAAACCTTGGGCACGGCAGGTATTGATCCCCTCACTCTGGTAGGTCCCTCCGGGTTTTCCTCTCCTTCAGCTACGGCCAGCCCGGAGGGGCTATGGTATCAACTCCGCAAAAATAATCAACTGCACGTGATTGGTGGCGCCAGTTTGGGAAACCGTCATCAGCATCGTCACGTTTGTTTTGATCATAGTTGCCTGGAATACCTGCTGATGCGGGTTCAACTCCAGGGTTTGGATTATAAAATTCGTTCTGAAAAGCCCTTAAATTTTCTAGTCAGGTACTTCGATCAGCAGGTGATTGAAATGGTAGAAGTAGATAGCTAAAAGGTAAGAATATGTTTTACAGCGGTTTTCGATAGGGTAAGACACCCAATTGCTCAGTCCTACCCCTCAGCACCTAGTTATTAAACCTCGTCTGAAATTTGTTATGGTCCTTAACTACCTAAACCTTCACCTTGCGATTCGCCGCCGCCTGAGGCTATGGATTAGAAGTATTCCGCCGTAATAACTACCCAGGGCAGCTCCGATGCCTACCACCGTACTACCCAGCATAAGCCGACTAGAAACCTCCGCCCCCATGTCCATCCAGGTCTTAAAACTATCCAGGTCGCTAAAGCCGTTGATCGATTGACGGCCTAACAGGCGATCGCCCACCTGGTAATTGAAGGCAAACAGGGGTACGTAGGTAAAGGGATTGCTCACCCAGGTTGCCGCTGCAGCCATGATCCGATTACCCCGCAACACCGTAGCGATGGCGACGCCAATAATAATCTGTAGACCAAACAGGGGAAAACAGCCAGAGAACACACCACTGGCTATGCCCCTAGCCAGATATTGCGGACTGCCCTGGAGACGCAGAACACGCAGGTACCAGTAGCGCAGGTGACGTTTCCAGGGGGAGAGGTTCGCTTTGGCGGTAGGGGCTTGGGGGGTGGTTTCAGAAACAATAACCGGGGTCATGGTAGGCCGAGGAAGGAGAAGTCTGAAGAGAAAAACCCCCTAGACAACTTGTTAGGGAATATTGCTACTTAATAATTCTATAGGTAGACAGCCCAGACTTGCTAAGTATTAGTTCAACTTCGTCGATTTTTTACACCATTCTGGTATTTATAGCTCTGGTCAGGACTGCTGCTAATCGATGAAAACCTTGCCGCACTGATATGGTTAGCCGCAATTCCCCTGTTCAGCCCACGGCCACCATCGCCGCCATCGCCACCGCCATTGTGCCCCAACAGGGGAGCGTAGGGATTGTCCGTCTGTCGGGAGGGCAGGCCCTGGCGATCGCCCGCCGCCTTTTCCATGCCCCCGGCGATCAAGCCTGGGAGAGTCACCGCATTCTCTACGGCTTCCTGCGTCACCCTGTTACTGGTGAACCGGTGGATGAGGCCCTGCTGTTAATTATGCGGGCCCCGCGCTCCTACACCCGGGAGGATGTGGTGGAGTTCCACTGCCACGGGGGGCTAATGGTGGTGCAGCAGGTGCTGCAGCTCTGCCTGCAACAGGGAGCCCGGTTGGCGGAGCCAGGGGAATTTACCCTGCGGGCATTTCTCCACGGCCGCCTGGATCTAACCCAGGCGGAGGGGGTGGCGGACCTGGTGGCGGCCCAATCCACCCTGGCGGCCCAAACCGCCCTGGCTGGGGTGCGGGGTAAGCTCGGGCAATCCATTCGTCAGATCCGTGCCAGGGGCCTGGATATCCTGGCGGAAATCGAAGCCCGCCTGGACTTTGAGGAGGATCTACCGCCCCTGGACGAAGCCCAGATCCGCCAGCGCTTGGGGCAGATGGTAGAAGCGGTGCAGGCTATTTTAGCCACCGCTGAGGCCGGTGCCCTGCTGCGCACCGGTATTAAGGTGGCGATTGTGGGTCGGCCCAATGTGGGTAAGTCCAGCCTGCTCAATGCCTGGAGCCGGTGCGATCGGGCCATCGTCACCGACCTCCCCGGCACCACCCGCGACCTGGTGGAGTCCCAACTGGTGGTGGGCGGCATCCCCCTTCAGGTGTTAGATACCGCCGGTATCCGCGACGCCCGCGATCGGGTAGAGCAACTGGGTATTGAGCGATCGCGGCAGGCGGCCCAATCCGCTGACCTGGTGTTGCTCACCATTGATGGATCAGTGGGCTGGACCCCAGCGGACGAAGATCTTTACCATCTGGTCCGCCCCGATTCAACCCCCGGCGCCCCCTCGCCCCCGGTGATTTTAGTGATCAACAAACAGGACCTGATTCCCCCCCATCAGCCGCCTTTGCAGCCCCCCTATGCCATGGCGGCGGTTTACACAGCAGCAGCTCAGAACCAGGGCATTGAGGCCCTGGAGACTGCGATTCTACAGGTGATTCAAGCAGATCAGGTGCAGGCCAGCAACCTGGAGTTTACCGTTAATCAGCGTCAGGCGGCGGCCCTCAATGCCGCCCTTCTAGCCCTGCACCAGGTACAACAGACTATCCTCGACCACCTACCCCTGGATTTTTGGACGATTGATCTGCGCCTGGCCCTCCAGGCCCTGGGGGCGATTACCGGGGATGAAATCACCGAATCCATGCTAGACGAGATCTTCAGTCGCTTTTGCATTGGCAAGTAGGCCTGTAGCCATTCAATTGAATGGCTCGCACCCAGATCGAGCACGCGAGGCTGGCCGGTAATCTGGAATAATGGAATGGGGGAATGTTAGTCTATGCCATAACCAGTCCATGGATGGGAGGAGTGGCTTTAGCCTGAGGGCTTGAGGTACGCACCCCTGAGTCAGGGACAACAGAGGCGGTTCTGACTTAGTCGCTCAGGGAAATCAGCCATAACCTGGCAGGCAGCGCTCTATTTAAGTTAGGAATAAACCCCGGACATTTGATCCAGACACCTAGCTTACGTTAAATTAAGTAAAGATTCATCTCATATTTTTTGCACGTCCTGCATAGAGGCCATTGGTTATGAAGCTTTCCTGGCGAGTCATTTTACTTTGGACCCTGCCACTACTGGTAGTAGGGTTTTTCCTTTGGCAAGGGGCCTTCTCCTCTTCGCCGATGAATATGGGACGGAATACGGCCAGCACCCGCATGACCTATGGCCGCTTTTTAGATTATCTAGAGGCCGGGCGGGTAACCACCGTGGATCTCTACGACAATGGCAGGACCGCCATTATTGAAGCTATTGATCCTGATATCGACAACCGGGCCCAACGCTGGCGGGTAGACCTGCCGGGCAATTCTCCCGACCTGGTGAGCCGCCTGCGGGAGGCCAATATTAGCCTGGACTCCCATCCCCCCCGTAACGATGGGGCCCTGTTGGGGGCTCTCGGCAACTTACTGTTTCCGTTGCTGTTAATTGGTGGTTTATTCTTTCTGTTCCGGCGTTCTAACGTTGGTCCTGGTGGCCCTGGCCAGGCCATGAGTTTTGGCAAGTCTAAGGCTCGCTTCATGATGGAGGCTAAAACCGGCGTCATGTTCGATGATGTGGCGGGCATTGATGAAGCGAAGGAGGAGTTGCAGGAGGTAGTCACCTTCCTTAAAAAGCCGGAACGGTTTACCGCCATTGGCGCCCGGATTCCCAAGGGGGTATTGCTGGTGGGCCCTCCTGGAACAGGGAAGACCCTGCTAGCTAAGGCGATCGCTGGAGAGGCCGGGGTACCCTTCTTTAGCATCTCCGGCTCTGAGTTTGTTGAGATGTTTGTCGGAGTAGGGGCTTCCCGGGTGCGGGATCTGTTTAAGAAAGCTAAGGAAAATGCCCCCTGTATCATTTTCATTGATGAAATCGATGCCGTAGGCAGGCAGCGGGGGGCCGGCATTGGCGGCGGCAACGACGAGCGGGAGCAAACCCTCAACCAGCTACTGACGGAAATGGATGGGTTTGAGGGTAATACTGGCATCATTATTATTGCCGCCACCAACCGGGCAGACGTTTTAGATTCTGCCCTGCTGCGTCCGGGTCGCTTTGACCGTCAGGTCATGGTGGATCCCCCGGATATCAAAGGTCGTCTCGAGGTTTTAGAGGTCCACGCCCGTAATAAGAAGCTGGCGGAGGATATCTCCCTGGAGACCATTGCCCGTCGTACCCCCGGCTTTACTGGCGCTGACCTGGCTAACCTGTTAAATGAAGCCGCCATTCTCACCGCCCGCCGCCGCAAGGAGGCTATCACCATGGCCGAAGTGGATGATGCGGTTGATCGGGTGATCGCCGGTATGGAGGGTACTCCCCTGGTCGATAGCAAGAGCAAGCGGTTGATCGCTTACCACGAGATTGGCCATGCCATTGTGGGCACCCTCCTTAAGGATCACGACCCGGTACAGAAGGTCACCCTGATTCCCAGGGGTCAGGCCCAAGGCCTCACCTGGTTTACCCCCAGTGAAGAACAGATGTTAATTTCCCGAGCCCAGTTGCTGGCCCGTATCACCGGCGCCCTAGGCGGTCGAGCAGCGGAGGATGTGATCTTCGGTGATGCTGAAGTCACCACTGGAGCTGGCAATGACCTGCAACAGGTGACTGGCATGGCCCGTCAAATGGTGACTCGCTTTGGCATGTCTGACCTGGGTCCCCTCTCTCTGGAAAGCTCCCAGGGTGAAGTTTTCCTGGGTCGAGATTGGCTCTCCCGATCGGAATATTCCGAAGAAATTGCCTCCCGCATTGATATCCAGGTGCGCACTATCGTTGATCATTGCTACGCCAAGGCCCGCCAACTAATGGAGGATAACCGCGCTCTGATTGATCGCTTAGTAGACTTGTTAGTGGAACGGGAAACTATTGATGGGGAAGAGTTCCGTCGAATTGTTTCGGAATATACCCTGGTGCCTGACAAGCAACAGTTTGTCCCCCAACTTTAGCAAATTGCTCAATCCTACCCCCCAGCACCTGGCTATAGGATCTTAACGCTGTACCCCCCCCTTAATCAAGGATTAAGGGGGGGGTTAACAAAGGTTACGCTATTTCCCAACTGTTAAAAATACTGACGGGCAAAAACTAAAACAGAAAATACCGCTGGGCCATGGGTAGCACCTCCGCCGGTTCGCAGGTGAGCAATGCTCCATCGGCGCGCACCTCGTAGGTCTCGGGGTTGACCTCCATGCGGGGCTGGTAGGTGTTGAGCTTCATGTCCGCCTTGGAAAGGTTACGGCAGTGGGCCACCGCCACCGTCGGGGTGGCCAGCCCCAACTGGCCAGGGATGCCCGCCGCCTCAGCCGCCTGGGAGATAAAGGTGAGGGAGGTGGGGGCGATCGCCCCGCCAAAGCTGCCAAACATCGGCCGCATGTGCACCGGCTGGGGGGTGGGGATGCTGGCGTTGGGGTCTCCCATTTGGGCCCAGGCGATCGCCCCTCCCTTCACCACCACCTCGGGTTTCACCCCAAAGAAGGCGGGCTTCCACAGACAGATATCCGCCAGCTTACCCAGCTCGATCGAACCCACCTGCTGGGCAATGCCGTGGGTGAGGGCGGGGTTGATGGTGTACTTGGCCACGTAGCGTTTAGCCCGAAAGTTATCGTTGCGGCTGGAGTCCTCGGTTAGGGGGCCACGCTGCACCTTCATCTTATGGGCGGTCTGCCAGGTGCGGATAATCACCTCCCCCACCCGGCCCATGGCCTGGGAGTCGGAGGCAATCATACTGAAGGCCCCCAGGTCGTGGAGAATATCCTCAGCGGCGATGGTTTCTCGACGAATGCGGGACTCGGCGAAGGCGATATCCTCCGGAATGCTGGGGCTGAGGTGGTGGCAGACCATCAGCATGTCCAGGTGCTCGTCCAGGGTGTTGCGGGTGTAGGGTCGGGTGGGGTTGGTGGAGGAGGGCAGCACATTGGCCTCGCCACAGACCTTGATAATGTCCGGGGCATGGCCCCCCCCCGCCCCCTCGGTGTGGTAGGTGTGGATCACCCGATTCTTAAAGGCGGCGATGGTGTCTTCGACAAAGCCCGCCTCGTTGAGGGTATCGGTGTGGATGGCCACCTGCACATCGTAGCGATCGGCCACCCCCAGGCAGGTGTCGATGGTGGCGGGGGTGGTGCCCCAGTCTTCGTGGAGCTTCAGCCCCATCGCCCCCGCCTCGATCTGTTCTACCAGGGCCTGGGGCTGGGCGCTGTTGCCCTTGCCCAGAAACCCCAGGTTCATGGGGAAGGCATCGGCGGCCTGCAGCATGCGGGCCAGGTACCAGGCGCCAGGGGTGCAGGTGGTGGCGTTGGTGCCGGTGGCGGGGCCAGTGCCGCCGCCAATCATGGTGGTCACCCCGGAGGCGATCGCCGTTTCGATCTGCTGGGGGCAGATAAAGTGGATGTGGGTATCAATGCCACCGGCGGTGGCAATCATGCCCTCCCCCGCCAGCACCTCGGTGCCGGGGCCAATGATAATATCCACCCGGTCTTGAATGTAGGGGTTGCCGGCCTTACCAATCGCCTGGATGCGGCCATCCTTGATGCCAATGTCCGCCTTGACAATGCCCCACCAGTCGAGAATCAGGGCGTTGGTGATCACCAGGTCCACCGCTCCCCCGGCTCGGCCAATGGGGGATTGGCCCATGCCATCGCGGATTACCTTACCGCCACCAAACTTGACCTCATCACCGTAGGTGGTGAAGTCCTGTTCTACCTCAATGATCAGCTCCGTGTCCGCCAGCCGCAGGCGATCGCCCACCGTGGGGCCATAGGTCTCAGCGTAGGCGCGGCGATCCATGCGGTAGCTCATGGCAGACTCCGGGGTAGGGTAGGGGGCAAACTAAACCCGAAAGGGTTCGGACTCGGGGGTAAACTCGATGGGCAGCACCGCCTCCAAGTTTTCTTGGGGGTTGGGGATGATTACGTGGGTCATGACTTCGGCATAGCCCGGGCAGGCCTTAGCCGCCGCCAGCCCCGCCTCCATGGCCAGCTTGACCTCCGCCACCAGGCCCCGCACCGCCACAAACTGGCGGCCACTTTCGGAGCGATCGTACTTGGTCAGGGTCACCCGCCCCGCCTTCACCATGGCGTCGGCGGCGGCCAGCACGGCGGGAAAGGTTTGGGTTTCGATCACACCAACGGCAATGGCCATAGCGATACTCCTGAAGGCGGGGGAACCGATTCCTTCAAACTATACCTTGATGCCACTCGGTTCTCCCAGGGTCGCAATAATTTTCTCACAGCCCGAGGCGGGGCGGGCCCAGTCGCAGTGGCACTCCTTCGGGTCACCCCAGCACAGACTCAGGTACAGCTCGCTCCGGGTGGCGGCCAGTTCTGCCCACTCGCTCTGGGCCACCAGGTCCTCCCCTTGGGCCAGGTTAATGGGCTGGGGGTCGCTGGCAGTGACCGCCCGCCACAGGCGCAGGCCGGAGATGGCCCGCCGCCAAAACTCCAGAATGGCTGGTTTGGCCGCCATCAAGGTGAGCTTATCCGCCGGAATCGCCGCCAGCTGAGGATGGCACTCCGGCACCCGCAGACTCTGGCCCTGGAACTCACAGGTGTGCCACACCAGCCCCGACACCCCGTTTTGGTGCTGGTAGTCGTGGATCTGGGCCCGAAAATCCTGCAGGGCAAACACCTTACTGAGTTTGTCCGCCCCGATCGCCCGGGCAATGGCGGGGTGATCCAACCGCTGGTCGGAGGACAGCAGCAACCGCTCCCCCTGCCAGGTGGCCCGCAGTTCTTGGTCAAGAAAGGTGAGGAGTTGTTCGGTGGTGTAGGTCATAGGGAGAATGATTAAAATCGAGCTAGCCGTTCCCATAGCAACCCATACACCCCCTCCGCCGCTACCCCTTCCATCACCCGGGCGGTGGCGGGGTACTCGGGGGTGAGGTGGGGGGTGGCGATGGTGCGGCCCCGACCGAGGTCGCTGGCGGTTTCCACCCCCAGGTACATGGGGCGGCCGCTGAACAAGTCGGGCTGTAGTAGGTAGGCAATTACGCAGGGGTCGTGCAGGGGGGCGCCGGGCAGGTCGTAGCGATCGCCCTCCCCCTGGCCGTAGTGGGCAAGCCAGCGGGCTACGGTCTGGCCCACCCGGTTACCCAGGACGGCGAAGCGGGCCAGTCGCTCTGGGGTGGTGAGCACCTGGTGGGTGACATCCAGACCGATCAGGGTGAGGGGCAGGCCCGCCTCCACCACCACCCGGGCAGCGTGGGGATCGACGTAGAAGTTAAATTCTGCTGCCGGGGTGATATTGCCGGGCCCCAGGCTGCCCCCCATCACCACCACCTGCTCCAGGCCCTGGGCAATGGCCGGGCACTGCACCAGGGCCACCGCCAGGTTGGTGAGGGGCCCCAGGGCGGCCAGGGTCACGGGGCGGTCAGCCTGGCTCAACTGCTCAATCAAGAAGGTGACGGCGTGGCCATCCCTGGCTGGCTGGCTGGGCTCGGGTAGATCAGCCCCCGCCAGGCCGGTGGCGCCATGGATGGCCTCGGCGGTGGTGAGGCTATGCACCAGGGGACGGGGGCAGCCCGCCAGCACCGGTACCTCAGCCCTGGCCAGGGCGCAGACCCGGCGGGCATTGGCATGGGTGTGAGCCAGGGGCACGTTGCCCGCCACGGTGGTGACGCCCAGCAGGTCAAATTCCTGGCCAGGGGCCAGGGCCAGTAAAAGGGCCACGGCGTCGTCTACGCCGGGGTCGCAGTCAATGATTAGGGGTTTTCCCACCATGGCGACTTCACTCTCCTCCTATAATTATCCTATGCCATGCTCTGGAGCACCCCCAGCCTTGCTGCCCCCCCTGCGTTTTGTTTTCCTATCCCTCACCGGGTTGACCCTGATCCTCAGTGCCGGTTGTGCCGGCAGCTCCCTCGAGACCTCCCTGCAGGCGGACCCGCGCCTGCAGGACCAGGGCCGGTTTACGGAGGCGACGCCAGAGACGGCACCCCAGACACCACCAGACAAGGCTACCGCCGAGCTCGGGCCCCCTCCTCCCGCCACCCCGCCCCAGGAGGAGGGGGCGATCTCCCCTAACCCCGGCCCCTCCGACTTTATCGGGCCGCTGCCGCCAGCGGACTGGGGCGGGGCTGGCCCCAGCGCTAGCCCTAGCTCCGACCTGGCAGACATCCCCGAAGACCTCAAACCCTACGTGAAGGACTGGTTAGCCCTGGACCTGAAGACCACCGCACCGGGCAGCCCCAGCTGGCAGCCCAACCAGGCGGTTAGTCGGGGAGTCTACGCCCAGTGGCTACTGGCCACCAACAACCGTTTCTACGACGACCAACCCCAAAAACGCATCCGACCGGGCCAGGCCAGCGCCAAGCCCGCTTTTCAGGATGTACCCGGCAACCACCCCCAGTACGGCGCCATCCAGGGCCTGGCGGAGGCCGGCATTATTCCCAGCTCCCTGAGTGGCAGTAGCACCACCCTGACCTTTCGCCCCGAGGCCCCCCTCACCCGGGAAACCCTAGTACTTTGGAAGGTCCCCCTGGATACCCGCGCCGTCCTCCCCGGCGCCAGTGTTGAGGCGGTGAAAACCGCCTGGGGCTTTCAGGATGCGGCCACCGTAGAACCCCTGGCCCTGCGGGCGGTGCTGGCGGATCACCAGGGGGGGGAGTTTGCCAACATTCTGCGGGCCTTTGGCTACACCACCCTGTTCCAGCCCAAGAAGGCGGTTACCCAGGCCGAGGCGATCGCCACCCTCTGGCGGTTTGGCGGCCCCACTGAGGGCATTTCCGCCCGGGATCTCCTGAAACAGTAACATCCCCAGTCCCCCAGGGCTGCCCGGCCAACCTGCCGCCCTTCGGGAGTAGTTCTCCTGGCAACGTAGTGATTAGTAACAGATATCCAGGGGATGTAATTTGTGTTTAACTTTTGCTTTAGAATCTCTTCAATAGGTTATATAGCTTTGGCCAGAGGCTTAGGACCGGCTTGGACGGTCAATTTCATGGCTCGTAACTGACAGGCTTTTGGTTACGAGACCCAAAAAGCCTAATGCCGACTAGGTTTTCTGGCGCGCCTCCGTCCCCCTGCGGGTGGCCATGTTTATATGGCCTGGAAGTCGATAATAGCCTATCTAGCCTGCCGCCCCCACCCTTGCCAATTCCTCTCCTCCCCAGTACCCATGGCTAACGGATATCTTGCCCTCGTTCTCCACGCCCACCTACCCTACGTCCGCCACCCCGAAAGCGACTACGTCTTGGAAGAGGAGTGGCTCTACGAGGCCATTATCGAAACCTACATCCCCCTGCTCACCATGTTTGAGGGGCTGAAGGGGGATGGTATCGACTTTAAGCTGACCATGAGCATGACGCCGCCGCTGGTTTCCATGCTGCGGGATCCCCTGCTGCAGGAGCGGTTTGATGCCTACCTGTCCCAGCTGGAGGAATTAATTGAATTGGAGGCGGAACGCCATACCCACCACGGACACCTGCGCTACCTGGCGGAAACCTACGCCGAGGAGTTCAACCATGTTCGTCAGGTTTGGGAGAACTACAGCGGCGATCTGGTCACCGGCTTCAAGCAATACCAGGAGACCAATAACCTGGAGATCATCACCTGCGGCGCCACCCACGGCTACCTACCCCTGATGAAGATGTACCCGGAAGCGGTGTGGGCCCAGATTCAGGTGGCGGTGGAGCACTACGAACAGACCTTCGGGCGCCCCCCATCGGGCATCTGGTTGCCGGAGTGCGCCTACTACGAGGGCCTGGAACGGATGCTGGCGGACGCTGGCCTGCGCTACTTCCTCACCGATGGCCATGGCATTCTCTACGCTCGCCCCCGCCCCCGTTTTGGCTCCTACGCGCCGGTGTTTACCGAAAGCGGGGTGGCCGCCTTTGGCCGCGACCACGAGTCTTCCCAGCAGGTGTGGTCCTCCCAGGTGGGTTACCCGGGCGCCCCGGAATACCGGGAGTTCTACCGCGACCTGGGCTGGGATGCGGAGTACGAGTACATCAAGCCCTACATCATGCCCAACGGCCAACGTAAAAACGTCGGCATCAAGTACCACAAAATCACCGGTAAGGGCCTGGGCCTCTCCGATAAGGACCTCTACGATCCCTACTGGGCCCGGGAGAAGGCGGCGGAACATGCTGCCAACTTTATGTACAACCGGGAGCAGCAGATCAATCACCTGCACAACCTGATGCAGCGCCCCCCGATCATCGTCTCCCCCTACGACGCCGAGCTGTTTGGCCACTGGTGGTACGAAGGCCCCTGGTTCCTCGATTACCTCTTCCGTAAGAGCTGGTTTGATCAGGGCACCTACGAAATGACCCACCTGGCGGATTACCTGCGGGCCAACCCCACCCAACAGGTCTGTCGGCCCTCCCAATCCAGTTGGGGCTACAAGGGCTTCCACGAATACTGGCTGAACGAGACCAATTCCTGGATCTACCCCCACCTGCACAAGGCGGCGGAACGGATGATTGACCTGGCCAGGCGGGAACCCGCCGATGAGCTGGAGTGGCGCGCCCTCAACCAGGCGGCTCGGGAGTTACTGCTGGCTCAATCCTCCGACTGGGCTTTTATCATGCGGACCGGCACCATGGTGCCCTACGCCGTGCGCCGCACCCGTTCCCACCTGATGCGCTTCCAAAAACTCTGGGATGATATTTTGCGGGGCAAGATTGACTCCGGCTGGCTCGAGAAGGTGGAAGCGGTGGACAACATCTTCCCCAACATTAACTACCGCGCCTACCGTCCTCTCTAATGGCCTATATAGCCCTAGTTATGCTCCGAGTCCCCTGTCTCCAGTTTTGGGAGAAGGCGTGGGGGTATGAAGGGTAGGGAGGTCTGCCTAAACTGGCTAGGATGGGGCAAGGGCCCTATCCCATGACTATTTCGAGCGGAATCTAACGGCGTCGACGACTGGGGAAGTCCTCCCCTTCACCGGGGCCCTCTGTTCGTTTTTCACCGTTTTCCATCAGGCTAGCCAACCCCTCCGTCAACAGTTTGGGGTCCATAAACACCACCTTGGAGTTATTGCTCTCCCCCAGCTTATGGTTTGCCTCTACGTAATCCTGGGCGATCAAGAACTGTAAAACGCTGGTGGCTTCCGGGCGTTCCTTAAGAGCATCGGATAGCATATGGATGGACCGCACCGTGGCCTCGGCCCGTTTGATGGCGGCCTCCTGTTCCCCCTGGGCCTTAAGCACCATGGCCCGGCGTTCCAACTCCGCCGCCTGCTGCTTCTGCATCGATCGCCGCACCTCCTCCGGCGGGCTAATCTCCTGCACCTCCACCCGGGTTACCTTGACTCCCCAGGGTTCCGTTGCCTCGTCCAACTGGGAGAGCAGGGCCCGGTTGAGTTCATCCCGAGAGGAAAAGGTTTTCTCAAATTCCATTTTGCCGATCTCCGATCGCAGGGTGGTGATCACCAGCTCCTGGATGGCCTGCTCGACATTTTCGATGGCGTAGTAGGTCAGTTCCAACTCCAAAATCCGCCAGTAGACCACCGCATCCACCTCCAGGGAGACGTTGTCCTTACTAATGGCATTTTGCTTGGCAACGTCGAGAATGCGCTCCCGCACACTATCTTTGAGGCGAATGTAGTCCAGGGCTGGGACAATAAAGTTCAAACCGGGCCTGAGCTTGCGGTGGTAGCGCCCCAATCGTTCTACCAGGGCCTCATCACCCTGGTTAATAATCCGCACGGAACTAACCGTATAACCGATGATCAGGAGGGCAAGCACGCCAATGATAGAAGACATAAAATTGCCCCTGGTCTGCTATTACTAAGGGTTAGAACTGAATCCCCATGCCACCCTGGACAGAAATAGCCATGTTGCCCCCATCACGATAGGCATCAAAGGCGAAAATAGCGTTACCAAAGGCCACCAGGTTGCTGTTGGGGAACATATAGTCTACCCCGGGTTGGAGGACGAAGGAGGTCTTATTACCCACCAGGCTAGGATCGTCACTGCCCCCTGGGAAGGCCACGCCAGCAGCCAGGTAGGCGTCCATATTCCAGCTCAGGGGTACATCGTAGGACACCGTTGGCACAACCGCAAAGTCGCCCCCAAAGACAAGGGCCTGGGCCCTGAGGGAAACCGGCATAGTGAGAAAGCGATAGCGTCCGGCAATTACCCCCTGGACGCCCCCGCCCTGACCGGTGGCGGCATCGCTACTCAACCCCACCCCAGCACCCACCCCCACATAGCTGCCGTAGGCCACCTGGGCCTGGGCCACTTGGGGCGAAAGGGCAACCCCCAGGGCGACGGTGGTGGCCGCTAGCAATGGAGCAAAACGTCTGGAGTGCCGCCAATGCGCTGTGGTTTTCATCTGCTTAATCCTTACCGTTGAACGATCCCAGGCTGGCCATACAAATTCCTTGCCAATCTGCCCATAAGCTTACTCCATGGCTAGAATTTCGACACAGCATTTTTACAGCTTTGGCCAGAATGCTTCGGACAAAGATTGATTCGGTGGCACTTAAAGTTTGATCGTCCCAGGAACCGCCTGCCATCAATCCGACCCGCCCCAGCTCCAGGTGGGCTGGCCGTGATCTACCCCCTGATTAATAATCACCGTGGTGTAGTTGTTAGGGTCCCGCAGTCCGGTCATGTCTAGAATCAGGTAGGCCTTGCCCTCCGTCAGCCGCAGGCGCAGATAGGAATGGCCCTGGTAGTCTTCACCATCGATGCTGACCATGCCAGCGGCGGCCTGGCAGTCGCGGTACTGGGGCTGGAGGGTGCCCACCCAGGTGACACTGAAGGGGTCGCTGCTGGCGATCGCCACATCCCTGACCAGGTCAGACAGATCGGCTCGACCGTCGATGCCGTAGCTGCCCTCCCGGTAGGGCTGCAGGGTCTCCGTCACGGTGAGGGTGTCGGGGCAGCGCATGGTGGGGGGGGTGGTTCTGGTGAGTAGGGGGGAAACCCGCAGCTCGATGGTACCGGCGATCTCCGCCCCGCTAGCCAGACCAGACCAGACCGTAACCCCCGCCAGCCCCAGGGCCCATGCTTTGCATCCCATCATCCTATCCCCTGTGATTGAGTGACCTATGGCCAGGTGATAGTTTCAGCAAACCATAACCCCCAGCCGCAGGATATTAAGTTATCTATAGCCCTGGGGGTGAGCCGGAGGGGAGTAGGTGGGGTCAAGGCCAAGGTCTCTAGCAGCGACAACGGCGGGCTCGCCTGCTGTTGCAGGTTTCCCCCTGGTCCCAGGAGGAGATTGCCCGCTGCTGCGGCTACGGCGATCGCCTCACCATGATTACCCACCTGGGGGGCTCCGGCGCGGGTTTGCCCTGATCGCCCCAGTTGCAGGGAACCTATGGTTAGCCAGGGAGGCCTCTGGTCAAGCTGAGTTGGCTAACCCTGTCCCTAGGGGGCTGGCCATGGTGACAAAACCTGACAAAACCTCCATTGGGGGCTTGCATTGTCGCTCAATAACCCGGTAGAATGACACCTTTGGGATTAATTCCTAACCATTGACTGCTGGAGAGTAAACGTTCATGGCGCGATATCGAGGTCCCCGGTTACGGGTAGTGAGGCGGCTAGGGGAGTTGCCGGGCCTATCCCGCAAGTCACCCCGTAAGGCCAACCCCCCCGGTCAGCACGGGCAGGACCGGAAGAAGAAATCCGAATACGGGGTACGGCTGGAGGAAAAGCAAAAGCTGCGGTTCAACTACGGTTTGACGGAAAAGCAGCTACTCCGTTACGTTAAAAAGGCCCGACGGGCCGGTGGTTCCACCGGGTTGGTGATCCTGCAATTGCTAGAAATGCGGCTGGACAACACCATCTTTCGTTTAGGGTTTGGCCCCACCATTCCCGCCGCTCGTCAGGTGGTGAACCATGGTCATATCTGTGTCAATGGTCGGGTGGTTTCCATTCCCAGCTACCAGTGCCGGCCGGGGGATGTGATCACCGTGCGCGATCGCGACGGATCTAAAAAATTAGTAGAAGCTAACCTGGAGTTTCCGGGTTTAGCCAACGTGCCCAGCCACCTGGAGCTGGATAAGGCCAAGCTGACCGCCAAGGTAAATAGCGTGATCGAACGGGAGTGGGTGGCCATCAACATCAACGAACTGCTGGTGGTTGAGTACTATTCCCGTAAGGCTTAAAGGCTGCTGGTGGCTAGGCTGGCTACCACCGATCGCCCATAACGCAATTACTCCTGGGACTAGGGGTTGCCCTATTCCCCCTCCCCGCCCCCCGGATCGTCAGCCAGGGGGTTTTTTCTTGGCCTTTTTGAGATTTAAAAAAACGGGTGTATCCCACGTTTGCAGCCCTCACCCTAAATCCCTCTCCCAGAGCGAGAGAGGACTTTGAACCCGGCCCCCCTTCTCCCAAAAAGGGAGAAGGGGTTAGGGGATGAGGGCAAACTGGCAAGATTGGGATGCTCTCTCTGGATCTAACCGCCTCCTCAGGAGAAGGGGGCTAGGGGCGATGAGGTCATCCTCCGGAGATCGGGTAACTGGCTATCACCCCACCATGGGGACGGCTGCAACCCAACCGCCCCTGACATGCAGCTATGGCAACGGTACCTTCACCACCCGTTTTTGTGCCTCCACATCCTTAGGCAGATGGAGGTTCAAGATACCATCCTTGTATTCCGCTGCCGCCGCGGTATTTTGCACCCTCGCCGGCAATGGGATCATGCGTTGGAAGCGACCATAGTGAAATTCACTGCGGGTAACGCCGTTTTCTTCCTTGGTCTCTTCAGACTTCCGTTCCCCGGTAATGGCCACGCTATCGGCGGTGACCTGAATGTCGATGTTTTCCGGCAACAGCCCTGGAACTTCAAGTTTCAGGTCGATCGCCGTATCGGTTTCCGTCAATTCCGCCGCTGGCACGAAACTACCGCCAAACAGTTGTTCCCGTCGGGCCGGTGAGAATTGTTCAAACAGATGGTTCATTTCCTTTTGTAGGACCTCGAGGTCCGCAAAGGGTGTCCATTTGATCAACGACATAGTAGCCTCCTTTGCAGGCAACTCATCTACCAGGCTGGACCTGCAGGACAACCCTGCTGCCCTACCCCAGGGACTGGCATCCCTGGAGGCCACTAACCTGCCTACCTTCAGCATAGAAAACTTCCAGGTAAACAATATTCGGTTAGGTATACCTGATCGGTGGGAATAGCCGTAGCCTCCGGTAAAAGCGGAGGGAAATCAGGCTTACTGACAGCCCCCCGACGAAATGGGAATTTGCTATTATATAGATGAGGATGTAGATCATCCCCCACCACAGAATCAGTGGAAAAGGCCCAGAGGGGCAACACCAAACGAGGATCTAGCAAGAGGCGACTGTGGGCGGGGCTAGGTAAGATCTCCAGACTTGTTAGTACACTCCAGGAAGGTTCAGGAGAGAGAACCCGTGACCAACTCAATAGAGCGACTTTGACGGGTGCTGTCAGCGAGGGACAGGGCCCGTCAATAATTTATACTCTGGGATCTATAGCTCTGGCCCCCTGAAACGCCACTTACCTGACCCATACTTTCCTACTGAAGAATCCGCCCCATGTAGGTGCCCCAAACAGCGGCGGCCTGGCCGCTACTGCCCTGGGTGGGGCTGCTGTCGTCATTACCCAACCAGATGCCGGTGGTGAGATTGGCTGTGGGTAGGGAACCCACAAACCAGAGGTCGCGGTTATCGTCGCTGGTACCGGTTTTACCCCCTTCCCCCAACCCCAGAAAGGCGCTGCGGCCAGTCCCCCCCTGCACCACCCCCTGCAGTAGCCCCCCCAGGGTCTGGGCAAGGGTGGGGTCCAGCACCGGTTGTTGGGCATCCCCGGCCTGGCCAAACTCGTAAACCAACCGGCAACTGTTCGGGTCCTCGGGGTTGCGGCAGTCGCTGCTATCTAGTACCCGGACAATGCCATGGGGCCGGTTCCACACCCCATTGTTGTAGATCGCCGCAAAGGCGCCGGTTAGCTCCAGGGGGGTGACCTCACTCTCCCCCAGGGTGAGCCCCGGGGAAGGCCGCAGGGGGGAGGTAATGCCCAGGCGCTGGGCCAGGGTAATGATGGCCTCCAATCCGACGGTCTGGGCCAGACGCAGGGCCACCACGTTTTCCGAACGGGCCAGGCCGGCGTACATATCCAGGGGGGCGGAGCCGGATCGACAGCCCTCAAACCGTTGGCCCTGCCACCGCAGGGGCTCGCAGGAGAAACTCTGGCTGGGGGGAATACCCGCCTCCAGGGCGGCCCCAAAGGTAAACACCTTGAAGGTGGAGCCCGGTTGGCGCAGGGCCTGGGTGGCCCGATTAAATTGACTATCGGCGTAACTGACCCCCCCCACCAGGCTGCGGATCTGCCCCGTGGCGGTGTCCAGGCTGACCAGGGCCCCCTGGGAGTAGCCCAGGGCCGCTCCCAGGCTGGCCACATCCTCCGCTAGGGCCTTTTCCGCTGCTTTTTGCAGGTCTAGATCCAGGCCGGTTTGCACCCAAAAGTTCCCCTCCCGGGCCAGGGCGGTGCCCAGCACGGTCTCCAATTCCTCAAAGATGTAGCTGTAGAAGTAGGGGGCTCGGGTGCTGCCCAACTGGCGGGTGGCCTCGGGGCTGATTTCGATCCGCGATCGCCGGGCCCGCCGGGCCTCCTCCAGATTGACCATGCCCAGGGCCACCATCCGGTCTAACACCCGATTGCGGTAAAAGACGGCGGCCTCGTAGTCCTGCACCGGGTTGAAGGCATTGGGGCCGGGCAAAATCCCCACCAGGGTGGCGGCTTCCGACAGGGTCAGATCCCGGGCGGACTTGGCAAAGTAAAACTGGGCGGCGTCCTCAAATCCGTAGAGGTTTTCCCCCAGGTAGACCCGATTGAGGTAGGTGAGCAGCAGGTCCTTCTTGCTGTAGAAAGTTTCCAGCTTCAGGGCGGCGATCGCCTCGCGAATTTTGCGCCCCGCCGAGTCATCCCCCCCCACATAATCTGGATAAAGGCTGCGGGCCAGTTGCTGGCTCAGGGTACTACCGCCCTGGCGAATTTTTTTGTCCTGGAAGTTCACCCAGGAGGCCCGGGCGATACCGATCGGATCAACCCCCAGATGCCAGTAAAAACGGGTATCCTCCGAGGCCACCAGGGCCTTAGGCAGGTAGGGGGAAAACCCAGACAGGTTGGGTTGTTCCTGGTGGCGCTGGCGATGTTGGGGCCGCAGGGCCACCGATTTGCCCTCCTCCTCAGCGAACACCATCACCGGCCCCTGCACCGATTGGGGCAAGGGCCGCATGGGGATGTTGGGCCACTCCACCGCCACCACCCAGGCCCCCACCGCCAGGGACAGGCCGGTGAACCCGTAGAGCAGCGATCGGGCGGTTTTGACGTACCAGGGGGGCGGGTCCAGGTAGCGCAGGGTGACCGCATCCGCCAGCTCGGCGGGCCCCAGGCTATAGACATCGCCGTGGTTCATAACGATGCGTTGCAGACGGCGCTTGCCTCGATAGATACCGTTGGTGGAGTTACGGTCCTTGAGTACAAAGGGCTGCCCCGGCCGATTAGGGTCACGGGTGAGGGTGGCGTGCACCTGGCTGACGATCGGGCTGGCGGCCACGATATCGCACTGGCTAGAACTGCGCCCCAGCAGGTAGTGGTCCCCCAGTAGGGGGTAGGTGATCTGCTGCCCGTTGGCGAGCACCTGTAGTTCCGCGGTGCGGGCCCCTGGCTTCACCGCCAGCTTGCCAAAATCTACTCGGGCGGGCACCGATTGCAGAGCCTGGGTGATGGTTTTGAGGAAGGTGCGGGGCCGGGGGGGCTCGGGGTTAGTCATGGTGGAGGGCAGGGCCCAACAAAGGAGGATAGGAAAGACCAGGGCAGGGAAAACACCTACGCCCCATTGTAGTCAGAATTTTGCATCGCCGCCCTGGCCCTGGGCCAGGCCCCCAGCTGTCCCTGCGGTTAGCCCTGGGTGAGCAGGGCGACGGCGTAGGCCGCGATGCCCTCCTGCCGCCCCACTGGCCCCAGGGCCTCGTTGGTGGTGGCCTTCACCCCCACCTGGTCAGGGGCTACCCCCAGCACCGCCGCCAGCCGCGATCGCATGGCGTTGATGTGGGGTTTGAGTTTGGGTTGCTCCGCCACGATCACCGTGTCGATATTGCCCACCCGCCAGCCCTGCTGCGCCACCAGGGCCTGGACCTGGGCCAATAGTTTGAGACTGTCCGCCCCCGCCCACTGGGGATCGCCAGGGGGGAAATAATGGCCAATGTCCCCCAGGCTGAGTGCCCCCAGCAGGGCATCCATGATCGCATGGGTGAGCACGTCGGCATCACTGTGGCCCTCCAGGCCGCGATCGTGGGGAATGGTCACCCCCCCCAAGATCAAGGGCCGCCCCGCCATCAGCCGATGAATGTCGTAACCGTTACCAATCCGTAAAGCCATCGCCCCCAGCCCAGGTTAAACCACTCTGGTTGTACCACGGAACCCGAATGGCTGAACCTACTCCAGGGTCAGTTCATGGATATTCCAGAAGGCACCGCCAATGGCCGTGTACTGGATGCCCTTAACCGTGTTGCGTACGGCGGTGAGGGAGAGGTTGTTGACCAGGTAGATGAAGGGCAGGTATTCCTGGGTCAGTTGCTGGGTCTCCTTATAGAGGTCAAACCGTTTGTCATCGTTGATCTCCTGGGCGGCCTGCACGTAGAGATCGGCAATGCGTGCCTCCCAGTCCGCCGCTTGCCACCCCTGCAGGGGGTCCTGACCTGGCCCGGCCTGTTGGTTAAAGGCATGGAGTGAGCCATCTAGTAGCCAGACGTTGGCGCCACCGTTGGGGTCTAGGCCACCGGTCAGCCCCAGTACACAGGCCTCCCAATCCAGGCTATCGGTGAGCCGGTCCACCAGAATATTAAAGGCCAGGGGTTGGAAATCTACCTGGATGCCAATTTTCTCCAAATCGGTTTTGATCTGGACACCAATGGATTCGCGGATTCTATTGCCGGAGTTGGTTACCAGGGTAAACCGTACCAGGTTGCCCTGGTCGTCTACCAGTTTGTCACTGGCGTCGTATCGAAAGCCGGCGGATTGCAACAGGTCCCTGGCCTTGTCCGGGTCGTAGTCGTAGGTCCGCACTCCCATCTCCGGTGGGGCATAGTAGGGGCTGGGCACTGAAATCGGGGAGCTCTGGGCTTCCCCTAAACCCTGGAAAATGTTGTTAATCAGGGTGGCTCGGTCAATGCCGTAGGCGATCGCCTGGCGAAAGGCCACGCTATTAAACCAGCGGGACTTGGTTTCATCCACCACGGGTTTGCCCTGGCGACGGGCCTGGTTGAGGTTAAAAAACAGGAAGTTGGTGCCCAGATCGGGGCCGCCATTATAAATGGTGAAATTGCCCCGCTGCTCACTGCGCTTCAGCAGGGAAAAGAAATCTGGCTGTACCCCCACGGAATCTAGCCCCCCGGAGCGGAATTGCAAAATAGAGGTATCGGTGGAGGACACAATTTGCCAGACTATCTGCTCAATGTAGGGCTGGGGCTTGCCCTGCTGATCCTGCCGCCAGTAGTAGGGGTTACGTTCAAAGATCACCCGCTCCCCGGGACTATACTGCCCCAGTCGGTAGGGGCCATTACCGATAATCTCCGTCGGCAGCGTGTCGGTGCCCCAGGTGCTGAGAAACTCAGGTTTACCGTCGGCCCCCTTGGTCTCCACCCTGGGCCGCAGGATATGGGCCGGGATAATGCTGACCTCCGTATTCCTGAGCATGGGGGCAAAGGGCTCCGGTAAGGAGAACTGCACCCGCCGATCATCCAGCTTGGTAACCGACGGTAGCAGGCCCTGGGGGCCAATGCGGAAACCATCCCGACTATTGCTGGGAATCTCTGGATTGAACACCACCTGGTAGGTGAATACCACATCATCGGCGGTGAGGGGGGCGCCATCGCTCCAGCGCAGCCCTGGCCGGAGGGTAAACACCAGGGTTTTACCCTCGTCGGCAATGTCCCAGCTCTCCGCCAGGGCCGGGACGGTGTCACCGGTGAGGCCGTCGGTGCCGGTTAGCCCCTCAAAGGTAAAACCAAAGATATTGGGATATTCCTGGCTCAACACCGGGTTAAAAGTTTTGGGGTCACTCAGGGTACTGAGCACCAGGCGAGAGCTGGCGGCCTCCGCCTTGACAAAGCGATTCAGGTTGCAGCCACCCATGCTGAGCACCACAGCCAGGATCAGCCCCCATAGGCCGAGCTTGTACCCTAGCCTCCGCCAGCCCCAAGGCCAGGCCCAGGACACCAGGGAGTGCTGCCCTGGTCGGACCCTCAACCCTATTCGCCTGACTATCCCTACTCCACCGAGATCGCTCTTATCCACCGACACCCTAACCTGACTTTAGCTTACCTATCCTATCTATATCCGCCAGGGAGGGGACCCCTGTCAAGCGATCTATACCGCAGGCTATGAGATTGCTGGCACCTCGGCGGATTGGGCAACGGCCACCCAGTGGTCTGCCATCCCCAGGTAGCCCAGGACGGCGATATAAATGCGATCCCACTGGGGGATGGGCAGATACCAGTCCTGGGCCAAATCATCGTGACACCGTTGTTCGTACACCGGGGGTTGGAGGGGCATGTGGGTGGCCTGGCCGGTGACATCGTAGAGGCGCACCGCCAGGGTTTCCCCCCCCTGTTGCTTAGCCTGCAGGCGATCGGCCTCCTCCAGGTTCCAGCGTACATAAAAACGGTCGGATTTATCCCGATCGATGGATAGCCGCACCCAACTGCGGAGGCTAGCCGGCGTCGTGGCTGGGGCGGCGATCGGCGCCGCTAGCGGCAAGTCAAAGCTATCCGGCGATCCGGGGGGAATGCTGGCCATGGCCGCCAACAATTCGGGCGGCAGATCACTGCTCAGGCTAGCATCCTCGGGTGGGGGAGGGATAAAGTCACCCTCCTCCAGGGGTACCACCGGGGGCATGTCGGCTGGCGGGGATGGCTCTGCCGACCAATCCGTTGTGGGCAGGTCCACCGAGGGCAGGCTAACCTGGCTTAGCAAGTCCTCTTCCAGGCTGGTGACGGAGGCAATAGGGGCGGCAGAACCAGTGCCCGGGTAGGCGAGGGAGTTCTCTGAGGCCACCTGGTTTAGCTCCGGCGGCAGGCTAGCCTCCAGGGAGTTGCCGTGGGTGATATCCGCATCGGCGGAGGGCAGACCCATGACCATCTGCTGCAGCTCGAGGGGGATATCCGGGTCATAGCTAGAGGCGAGCGGGGCAGAAATTTCCGTCACCGGCTGGACAGGGCGGGGCGTTGGGGTAAATTCGGGGGGGATAGACAGCCCCATGCCCTGGTCCCCCAGGTTAGTGGCTTGGGCCAGGCAGGTTTGGGCCTCTGCCTGGCGACCCAGGTGAAGTAGGGCCTGCCCCTTGCCATACCAGGCGGCGCTGGCGGACTGATCGAGCTCCAGGGCACTATCAAAGCAAAACAGGGCCTCCTCATAGCGCCCCATACCGATCAGCAGACGGCCCTTGCCCACCCAGGCCTCCCCGTTGGAGGCGTCCAGGCTGAGGGCCAGGTTGTAGCTGGCCATGGCCTCCGCCACCTGATCCAGCATGGCCAGGGCGTGACCCCGTTGGGCCTGGGCCTGGGAGGCAATGGTATTGATGCCGCTGATGGGGCCACCGCTGGCCTGGGCGTTCATCCGTTCTACCTCGGTGGCCTCAATAGCGCTGCTAAATTGAATCAGGGCCAGGTCATACTGACCGCTGCGCATCAGCCGTTTACCTTCCGCCAGGTCCGCCCGGGCCTGTTCTAGCTTACTTTGGCTAAAACCACTGGGCTCTGCCACAATCCCAGGGATGAGGGCAGCCTCTGGGGGTAGGTCGGCTTCCGGAGTCAGGACAGGCCGTTCTCCTACCCCAGAAAAATCAATGCCCAGGTTAGCTCCGGGGATGGGCTCCAGGCTCAGGTCTGGGTCGGTTTTAGACTTCCGCTGGATGCCAAACAGGGACCCCAGTAACCCCGCTAAAAACAACAGCAGCGGCACCGCCGCAATGATCCACCAGGTACTGCGGGGTAGGCCCTGCATACGGCGCCATAGATCGGCGAGCTGGGGGGATAGGGCTGAAATATCAAAGCCCCCCAGGGGATTACCCTGGACATCTCGCCGTTCCAGCTGGTTATCGGCGGTGCCGACCACCAGCTGGCCATCGGGGGTAAAGTCCAGGGAACTGGCAACGGCATCGAGGGCAATGGGAGTGGTTTGCAGGGGTGCCCCATCCCCTCTCCAGAGTTGCAGGGTGCGGTCAGCCCCCGCCGTGGCCAGGGTGCCGCCATCGGGGCTATAGGCCAGGGCGGTAACCGCCTGGGGATGGGCCTGAATTCGCTCCCCCTGGGGTTCCAGGGTGGCCTGGTTCCAGGACTGCACCGTGCCATCGCTGCCGCTGGAGGTAACCACCCGGCCCTCGGGATTACTGGTAATCTGAGTAACTCCACCGGCGTGGGCCTTCTCAACCCGCTTCAGCAGCTGCCCCTCTGGGGACCAGAGGGCTAAACTACCCTCACTACCACCGCTGAACAGCCCCGGGCCGGGTTGGGCATAGTGCAGGGTCTGGACCGCGCCCTGGTGGGCCGGAATTGGGTTCCCCAGGGGGGTGCCCTTAGCCAGGGACCAGCGCTCTATCGTACCGTTAGCGTTGCCACTCACCAGGGTTTGGCCATCAAGGCTGAGGGCCAGGGCTAGAATGGCGCCACCACGACCGGTCAAGGGCGGTCCCACGGGGCTACCCATACTATCCCAGCGGCGGATCGTGCCATCAGCCCCACTGGAGATTACGGTTTGGCCGTCGGGGCTGATCACCACAGCAGACACCACCCCCCGGTGGGCATTGGCTACGGTCCGGAGGGGCTGACCATTGCTGTCTAGCCACTCTAGTTGACCCTTGTCATCCCCGCGCACCAGGGTGCGGCCGTCGGGGGCCAGGCTGATCGCCCCGGGGTGGCGGTTAGCACCTGCGGTCACATTGGCCCGTTCAGCCCGTTGGGCAGCGGCCACCGCCTCTTGACCCGCCGGGTTGGTGGCAAAGCCCAGAAAGGCTTCCACCGGGATGCTGGCCTCCCCCCGATAAATGTAGTTGCGGGGTTGAGAGTAGGGGTAGCGGGGATCGTCGGGTTTAGTGCTATGCATGGTCACCGACCGAACCGCCGGTTGGTTGGTAACTTCGCTGGCGATCGCGTAGCTAATGCCATCCTTACCCAGTTCCCGCACCACAGCGGCGGTGCTGTCTTCCCCCACCACCACTGCCTTGCTGCCCGCCTGGAAGTCTTGCTGCTTAAACACCTCGTAGTCCGCCAGGGCCCGCCGCACATCACTACTGGCGGGCCGATCAATAAACCGTAGGGGTAGGTCAGGGCCACCAAGCTGGGACCAGTTGGTAATCTCACCGCGAAAGATGCGGGCAAAATCACCAAAGGTCAGGTCTCCCTGGAAGGGGTTGTCACGGCCGACGATAATGGCAATCTTCTCCCGATAGATCGGCACCTCTGTGAGGTTTTGAGCCTTTTCGGCATCACTCAAAGACCGCCCCAGGGCCGCCAGGTCAATAGTCCCCGACTGGAGAGCCGCCAGGGCCGCCCCGTCACCGTTGCTGGCCAGGCTGACCTCGGTGCCAGGGTAGCGTTGCTTGAAGCTGTCCGCCAGGGTTTGGTTTAAAACCGCCATGGCCCCAGAGCCGTCAATCCGCAGGCGAGTTCCCGCCGCCACGGTCTCCTGGAGGGTAAAGGTGGGGGGCGGGGTGGGGCTATCCTGGGCCAGCCAGCGCTGGTCTGACCGCAGTACACCGAGGGGTAGGGTGGCCAGGGCGCCGATCAGGGCCCAAACCAGCAAAGAGGACTTAGGGGGTTTATCCATGGGGTAGCCGCCAATCCTGACAACGATAATCCTGATAAAGGATACACGCAGATGGCCAGTTTGGCGTTTTTTTGTCTCCGGGGCTGGCCCCTACACCCCCGTCGCCAGGGCAGTTAGTAGGGCCTGGGAGTCGGCCACCGCCCCAAACACCCCCCCCTGCATGGTGATCATTTTCAAGGCGGCCAGGTAATTGCCGTAATCGGTGGCGCCGGTGCAGTCGGAAAGCAGCAGGCATTCGTAGCCCCGATCGTTGGCATCCCGCATGGTGGTGTGGACGCAGACATCGGTGGTGATGCCGGTCAAAATCAAATTGCGGATACCCTTGCCCTGCAGCACCAGGTCCAGATCGGTGGCGTAGAAGGACCCCTTGCCGGGTTTGTCGATGATTACCTCCCCCGGTAGGGGGGCCAGTTCCGGAATAATTTCCCAGCCCGCTTCCCCCCGCACCAGAATGCGCCCACAGGGACCGGGGTCGCCGATGCCGGCGCCAATCCGCTGCGATCGCCAGCGTTTGTTGGCGGGCAAGTCCGCCAGGTCAGGGCGATGGCCCTCGCGGGTATGGATGATGGTAAACCCCAACTGCCGCAGACGAGCCAGCACCCGCTGCAGGGGCGCAATGGGGGCGCGGGTGAGGCTCAGATCGTAGCCCATTTTGTCAACGTACCCCCCCGGTCCGCAGAAGTCAGTCTGCATGTCAATCACCAGCAGGGCGGTATTGACGGGCCTCAGGTCTCCATCAAAGGGGTAGGGGTAGGGATCGGCGGGTACGGTGAAGGTCATGGGGGAGGAAAGGGGTGATGGGGAGAGGGTGATGGGCACGGGCATAGCCCTTTGCCCTACGCAGCTAATAGGAAAAAAGTCAGTGGTCAGACGCTGGCTAGGCCGTGATTCCTGATGGCTGAGTTGTGATTCCTGACTTGTATCTTAATTGAAGGAAGGATTGCCAAACCCCTGGCGTGAAACACTAAAAATCCTGACGTTCGGTAATGGCGCCGGTCACCCGATCGATCACCTCCCTGACCGGCAGTGCCCCCAGTTCTCCCTGGGTCCGGGTGCGGAGGCTGAGGGCGTTGCCCTCCTGTTCCTTGGCCCCCACCACCGCCATGATCGGCACCTTGGCTTTTTCAGCGTTGCGCACCATCTTGCCCAGGCGATCGCCGCTGCTATCTACCTCTACCCGCACCCCCAGGGCCAGAAATTGCGCCGCCACCTGCTGGGCAAAGCCCAGTTGCTCCTCGGTCACCGGCAGCAGCCGCAGTTGCACCGGCGCTAGCCAGAGGGGAAAGTCGCCGGCGTACTCCTCAATCAGGATGCCGATTAACCGTTCCAGGGAGCCGAAGGGGGCCCGGTGAATCATCACCGGGCGCTGGCGGGAGCCATCCTCCGCCACGTACTCCAGGTCAAACCGTTCTGGCAGGTTGTAGTCTACCTGAACGGTACCCAACTGCCATTCCCGGTCCAGGGCGTCACGGAAAATGAAATCCAGCTTAGGACCGTAGAAGGCGGCTTCCCCCGGGGCTTCAAAGTAGTCCATACCCAGGGTTTGCACCGCCCGTTGGATGGCGGTCTGGGAAGCCTCCCAGACGGTGTCATCGCCAATGTACTTGCTGGACTCGGGGTCACGAAAGCTGAGTCGGGCCTTAAAGGTTTTCAGCTGCAGGCTGCGAAACACTGTCAAGATTAAATCTACCACCTTGAGAAATTCCTCATCCAGCTGATCGGGCCGGACAAACAGGTGGGAGTCATCCACGGTAAAGCCCCGCACCCGGGTCAGCCCCCCCAGCTCCCCAGACTGCTCGTAGCGGTAGACGGTGCCAAACTCCGCCAAGCGCATGGGCAGCTCCCGATAGGAGCGCAACTCACTCTTATAGATTTGAATATGGAAGGGACAGTTCATGGGTTTCATCACAAAACCCTCCTCCGCCAAGCGATCAGCGTCGCTGTCCGCCATCAGGGGAAACATGTCCTCCCGGTAGTTTTGCCAGTGTCCGGAGGTCTTAAATAGGTCAACCCGAGCAATATGGGGGGTGACCACCGGCAGGTAGCCGCGCCGGGTCTGCTCCTCCTTGAGGAAGGTTTCCAGGGTGGATCGTAACACCGTGCCCTTGGGGGTCCAGAGGGGCAGGCCGGGGCCCACCACATCGGTGAAGATAAATAGCCCCAGTTCCTTACCGAGCCGGCGGTGATCCCGCCGTTTAGCCTCCTCCCGCCGCCGTTTATATTCCTGCAATTGCTCAGGGGTCTCCCAGGCGGTGCCGTAGATCCGTTGTAACTGGGCCCGGTGCTCATCCCCCCGCCAGTAGGCCCCCGCCACACTTTCCAGTTCAAAGGCCTGGGGGTTGAGATCGGCAGTGCTGGTTACGTGGGGCCCGGCGCAGAGGTCCCACCACTGATCCCCCAGGTGGTAGAAAGTGATCGGATCCTGCAGGTCCTGCAGGATCTCCAGCTTGTAGGGCTCTCCCAGGGCGGTGATGCGACGCTCCGCCTCCTGCCGGGTCACGGTTTCTTGAACCACTGGCAGGCCCTGCTTGACGATTTTAATCATCTCCTTTTTGATCGACTTCAGGTCCGCCTCCGTGAAGGGCTCGGGGTGATCAAAGTCGTAGTAGAAACCGTAGTCAATCCAGGGGCCAATGGTCACCTGGGCCTTAGGGAAAAGCCGCTGCACCGCCATTGCCATCACGTGGGAGAAGGTATGGCGAATCCGCTTCAGGGAGTCTGACTCACTGGTGCGCGGCAGGGCGATCACAGCGGCGGGAGAGGGGGCGGACTGAGCCATGGATTATGGACGGATAAGGCTTTCCCTCCCAGTGTAGCGAGGAATGCTAAGCCAAACATGGTGAATTCCTGGGGAAGTGACCCAGGCTATTTTCCTGCAGCAATGCTGATCATGAAAACCTTGACTGCTTCCGTTGGGCGATCTAGGTTAGAAACGCCAATTCTCCTCCAAAAATTTTAGGATGAGAATTGCTGATTTTTCGGGTGACTTCTGTCGCACTTGCGGAGACCTGTGCTATGCTCACCTTTTATATAGGATGACAACGATTAGCGCCCCAATGAGTAGTTTGTAGCCATCGTTTAAGTCCTTAACGGTAGTTCTAAAGCTTTTTCAAACTGAAAATTCAAGTATGACCCAAGCAATTGCTGACTTAGTCGTCCTGCACCCTATGGCGAAATTCCAACGGCAGGTTGCCTCCCTGGTGGCAAAGTCCAAAGCTATTCGAGAAAGTGACCCGATCTGGAAAATTGCCTTTTTGTTTGGTGACGACTGGCAATACTGGAAGCGGGAGCTGGAGGAGTTTGAGTTTTCCACCCAGGATCCAATCTCAGACCTGCTGGCGGTCCAGTCCTGGGAAGAGGACTGAGCTAGTCTTAACTCTCTCCCCTAACCCAGGTAAACTCTGAAAATCTCCTTATCTTGCAAAGGATCTGGTTGCCAATGATTCCCATGGGGCAGCCAATGGGGACTGTCATCATTGGTTTCTCCCCTCTGGCACCCTGGGTCTAGCCTGGAGGAGGGTAAAGTGTACCCTCCTCCATATTTTCCTGATTGTTCAGCAGTACTTGGCTAGAGGATGGTCTGTAGAACGGAGGTCTTAGCGATCGAAGCTAGCTATAGGACGGGCAGCACCAATACTCTCCTGGGCTGGACCATAGGTTAGCTCAAGGGCCTGTTGGTCAGCAAAGGCCTTGGCAGCCTCACGGTAAACGCTGGCATGGGTAGGCAGGGTCTGTCGCTGGCCATCATAGTCAAAAGTAATTCGATACTTGACGTCTTTTTGTAACAGCAGTTCGGACCGCTGCTCCACACTTTCCCGTTGTCGGTCTCGCAGTTCATCGGCTGTGGGCTTAGGGGGTAGAGCGGGCCACCATAAACCCTCGTCATCGGGGCCAGTGATAGCCCCCTCTGGTCGTAGGCCATTGCGGTTAACCAGAGAGGTGGAGGCAAAGATCTCTTGATGAATGGTACGGGCTTGATCAAAGCTTTTCGCATAATCGACCTGCCAGGTGTAGGTTACCGTGGCGGTAGCTTCATAGGTGCCGGTGGTAAAACTATCCCCCGTAGCTGGGTAGTTTTCACATGCCGTCAGGGATAGCAAAGATAGCCCCAGCGTAGCAAGGGTAGAACCTAGGGACTCAAACCTGAGCATAGTCACTACTGGCACTAGAGACTGCTTGACGAAGTTCTAAAACCGCTTGAATCTGATAATCATTTAACTCCTGTAACTTAGCAACCCCCTTAGCAAGGTTGTCCAGGCCCTGCCGGAGCCTACTGGCACTCTCCTGGGCTGGGCCAATCAGTTCTTCACAGGTCTCCAGCTTACCCATTAGGGTGGATAGATCAGCCCATTGTTGCCGTAGTTGAATTTCTAACTCTTCGACTTGAGACCGCTGATTCCCCAGGTCACCTTCAAGAACAGTAATTTCCTGTCTTAATTGGCCGATCTCGGCTTGGGTTTGTTGAACAGTTTGCTCTAACAACTGAAGGGCCTCGGTTGTTCGCTGCCGTTCTTCATCAAGTAGATTGAGTGGCCCTTCTAGATCGGCGGTAGCGCTGGGCTGATCCTCTACAAACAGACCCTGGCGCCGCTTAAGAATAGCCTGATGTTGGCTGATCACTTCCTCCCGTTCCATCAAATTACGCCGTTGCCCCACCAGGGTTTCATTCAACATCTGATAACGGTCCTGTTCTTCTGCTAGTTCGGTTTCCAACTGCGGGCGATCAAGGGTTGACATCTGGCTAATTCTGACCTGCATCTCCTCAATCCCCTGGTGCAGAGCAGTGAGTTCTTCCTCCTGTTCAGATACGAAGCGAGAGGCTTGGTCCAAATCCTTCTCTAGACCAGCGACCAGGTTTTGTAGTCCCTCTAAAGACATCGCGTCTAAACTACTAACATCAACCTTCTTGCTGAGCCGCACTTTATCAGTAGGACTCAACAGACCGTAGAGTTGTCGATGTAAATGGGTTTGGCTTTGCAGGGACTGGGAGAGGGTTTGAATTTGGTCCTGCAGGAACTTGATTCGTTGTTGATATAACCTGAAGGTTTCCTTCTTACTGGCCAGATCAGCGTCTGCCCGATGCCAGTCAGCCCACCGTTGGGAAAGCTCCTGATCTTGACGATGCAGATCCTGTCGACGTTCCTCCAACCCCTGTCGTTGTTTTTCCAGGTTTTGACGATAGGCGCCGAGTAACCCCTGATGGTCACCTAAACCCTCTTGGGCATGGCTTAGGGGCTCCCGCAGGATTTCCATGGGCATGATCGACTCTGAGAGTCGCTGCAGGGCTCCTCCAATTTGTTCTGCTTGACCTTTATCTAAAGCAGGGGATGCTTGATGGTTATCCTGGTGCTCCTCCAAACGGCGCATTTCCCCCTGCAAATGGGCCCAGGCTCCCTCTAAATCATTGGTCTTACGATCTAAATCGACTTGCTGCTGTTCCAGAACCTGGCGTAGTTTTTCCAGATCCTGGCGTTGGGTTTCAAGCTGCTCCAAGTCCTCCGCCGCCTGTTCTAGCTGTTCTTGACGCGCTTCGATTTCTAATTCCCGTCGATTTAATTCCTGACTTTGATAGGTAAGGGATTGTTTCCACTGTTCAATTTCCTCTTCTTGGGTTTTAGACTTTTTACTCAAGTTAGAGAAAGTTTGCAGAATTGTCGTCAAAGTACGCCCGGCTTCGTAATGGCGCTGTACTTGCCGATTGCCATTTACCTCTAGCATGACTAGGGCGCCGGCATTATAAGAGGCGTCATCGGGGGCAGTAATCACCTCATCACCGTTGAGAGCGGTCCAGATGTATTCGCTGCGCTGACAGGCCAACAATTTGAACTCTGGCCGTCCAACACCGATAAACCCTGGTTTCTTTTGGACTTCTGCTAGATACAGCACACTGGTGGTCCTCGTTAGAATAGCCAAAATAGCTGGTGGTGCTCCCTGGATGAGTCGTAGGGGAAAAGGATAAGACTCTAGTCAAAATTGGCCCATGCCATGGAGGGGTAAGCTATCAGAAGACGACATAACAGACCGTCGGATTACCCGCTCCAGGGCAGTTGATCCACGGCCTGTTAATCTCTAGAGCAATACCGCCTATACTAGAATTATAAACTTTCATCCGGTTCTCAGGGCTGACGGCTTGTATATATTGTCCATAGTACTGAAACTTTTGGCCCATGCAGGGTTATCTCTCTGAGATCGATATTCGCAGTATTTTACAGCTTATTGAGCTGGGTCAGCGTACGGGTGTCCTATACCTGGAAAGTTATGGCTCAGGTTCACTGAAGTGCGCTAGTCGTATCACCAATATCAGTGCAGATTCACCGGAAGTTAGCGCCTCCTGGTTAGTGTTTCTAGCTAACGGACAACTGGTTTATGCGGGTCCTAACGACAACTCCCTCAATCGCCTGCAGGATTATTTCCAACCCCTAGCCATGGTGGACTATCTGCCGGACCCGAGTACAACATCGGCGATCGCGTCCCTCAATTCCCTCGAGTACGGCACCCTTTGGTTGATGCTGGAAAGGCATTTGCTTAGCCCCGAACAGGGCCGAACCATCCTCACCCATATGGTGAGGGAAACCCTGTTTGACCTGCTCAGCTTACACCACGGATCCTTTATCTTCCAGCTAACGGCGGCCCTGAGTCCCCAACTGATCACCCAAAATATCAGTGCACTGGTCACCGGGCTAACCCAACAGATCCAGACCTGGCATCAGTTTCATCCCCTCCTCCAATCCCCCGATCAATGCTTGACTCTGGTGAACCCAGAGGGTTTTAACCAGATGGGACTTAATTTCACCTATGGAAATCTGAACCCCTGGCTAGTGGGCCAGACTTCCCTGCGACAACTGGCCCGCTATCTCAAGCAAGATATGGTCACCGTAGTCGAGTATCTCCTACCGGCTATCCACGCTGGTTTCCTGACCATGGGGCCGACTCCGGTACGACTTCCTGCCCCCCCCATCTCCCATCAAATTTGGGCCAATCGCCAGCTTCGGGTGGTCTGTGTGGATGACAGTGCCACTGTCCGAGCCAGTGTGGAGGGTATTCTAGAACAGCAGGGCTATGCTGCCACCTCCATTGGCAACCCCCTCAAGGCTTTAGGGCTACTCTTTCAACTTCAGCCCGATCTGATTCTTTGCGACATCGCCATGCCGGAGTTAGACGGCTATGAACTTTGTGCCATGCTGCGTCAGGCTAGTGCCTTTCGCCAGATTCCAATTGTCATGTTGACCGGTAAGGAGGCCTTTCTAGACCGGGTTAAAGCCCGCATGGTTGGAGCTAGTGATTATCTAACCAAACCCTTTGGCCCAGAAGAACTGACTGCGCTGGTGGAGAAATACCTTGGTCCTGGAGATCCAAACGGATCTAGCCCTGATTGGTTATTAACCGAGGCGATTAGGGCCGAAGCCGATTTTGATCTGGGCACCATCCCAGTCTAGAAAGCAGCAGCAACTATTCACCAATAGGGCCGTGGTAACCTAGGAGGCTAAGCATTTTGACTTACCTTCACCCCGTTATTTGCGGCTATAGCTATAGGCTAGTGAAAACCCAGATCTTGGATGCTATGAGACCCGTCTTCTTAATCGCCCTTTGGCTGGGGTTGATCGCCTATGCCGCTATCCTGGCTCCCCCCGATCAACCCGACACCCTTGATTTAATCCGTAGGCTGTCGGTGGGGGACTGGGGGGGGATTAACCCCGCCGTCATCACTCTGTTCAGTGCCATGGGCATCTGGCCGATGGTTTACGCCTGTGTGGCCCTGATTGATGGCCAGGGCCAGCGACCTCCGGCCTGGCCCTTTGTGGTGGGGTGCTTCGCCCTTGGGGCCTTTGCCCTGCTGCCCTACCTGGCCCTACGGCAGCCCCAGGCCAAATTTCTCGGCCCTAAAACCGCCCTGCTGCGGCTGGTGGATGCTCGTTGGTTAGGGGCTGTGTTGCTGGTGGGGGCGATCGCGGTGCTGGGTCTTGGCCTGGTCCAGGGAGACTGGGCCGCCTTTGGGCAGCAGTGGCAAACCAGCCGCTTCATCCATGTCACGGGGATCGATTTTTGCGCCCTCTGGCTGCTGTTCCCTATCCTGCTGCGGGATGACCTGGCCCGTCGGGGTCTGCCCCAACACCCCTGGATCTACGCTGGGGTGATGGCCCTACCCCTGGTGGGGGCCTGTCTGTACCTGGTGCTTCGGCCCCCGTTGCCAGAGCTGAGGGAGGGGGTGGGAGGGTAGGGGTAATGGAGCAGCCCGTCACCCCAATCAGCACCGATCTGGTTCTCCTGGGCGGTGGCCATAGCCATGCCCTGGTGTTACGCCGGTTGGGCATGGTGGATCTACCGGGGGTGCGGCTCACCTTGATTAGCGATCGGGTGGAGACCCCCTACTCGGGGATGCTGCCTGCCCACATCGCCGGCCGCTACAGCCTTGATCAATCCCACATTGACCTGCGCCCCCTGACCCGGTTTGCCAACTGTCGGCTCTACCTGGATCGGGTGATCGGGGTGGATATGGAGCGACAGCAGGTGCTCTGCGCCTACCATCCACCGGTGGCCTTTGATGTGCTATCGATTGACACCGGCAGCACCCCGGCCACGATGGCGGTGCCGGGGGCCAGGGAATACGCTATTCCAGCCAAGCCAGTGCCAGAACTCCTGCAGGCATGGCATCACCTGCTGCAGGCGGTGCAGACCCACCCCGGCCAGTCCTGGACCCTGGCGGTGGTTGGGGGTGGCGTGGGGGGGGTGGAACTGGTGCTGAATATGCAGGAGCGCCTGCAGCAGCTCCTGGCGGACCTGGGCCAATCCCCCGATCGCCTCACCCTCCACCTGTTTCAGCGGGGTCAGGCCCTGGCCCCCGATCGCCACCCCTTGATCCGCCAGCGGCTGGGGCGCATCCTGCAGCGGCGCGGTATCCAGGTGCACCTGGGGGAGGCGGTGGTGCGGCTGGATCGGCCTAGCCCCGAGGGTCCCGTCCAGATCCAGGGGCAGTCGGGACGGGTGCTGCGCTGCGATCGGGTTTTCTGGGTGACCCGGGCCGCCGCTCCCCCCTGGCTGCAGGGCTCCGGCCTAGCCCTGGATGATCAGGGCTTCATCCAGGTGGGGGATACCCTGCAATCCCTCTCCCACCCCCACGTGTTCGCCACCGGTGACGTGGCCACCATGGTCCACCATCCCCGCCCCAAGGCCGGGGTGTTTGCCGTCCGCCAGGGCAAACCCCTGTACCAGAACCTGCTCCGCCTCCTCCAGAACCGCCCCCTGCGACCCTTCCACCCCCAGCGCCAATTTCTCACCCTGATCGACCTCGGCTATGGCCGCACCCTGGCCGCCCGGGGTCCCTGGAGCTGGGAATCTCCCCTCTGTCGTCGCTGGAAGGACCACATCGATCAGCGGTTTATGGCCCGCCTGCGGGAAATTCCCGCCATGGCGACCCACCGCTGGCCCCCACCGCTAGCCCTGACTGCTGGACCGGCCCCCTGGAGCGGCTGTGGCGCCAAGGTGGGTAGCGATGCCCTGGCCCTGCAGAGGGTGCGGCAGGATTTCCCGGATTTTGGAGTGGGGAACGATGATCGACTGGTTGGCCTGGAGGCCCCGGACGATGCCGCTGTGATTAAGGTTCCCGCCGGTCAGGTGATGGTGCACACGATGGACTTCTTCCCTGCCCTGGTGGAGGACCCCTTCCTGTTTGCCCAGATCTGTCTGAAGCATTGCCTCAGCGATCTCTATGCCATGGGGGCTAAACCCCAGAGTGTGCTAGCCATGGTACAGGTTCCCTACGGCACCCCAGCCAAGCAGGCCGACACCCTCTATTCCCTACTGGTGGGGATACACCAGGGGCTCCTGCCCAGCGGGGCCCTACTGGTGGGGAGCCATAGCATCCAGGCTGCCCAACTGGGGTTGGGGTTGGCCTGCAACGGTGTGGCCCATCCGGATCGGCTGCTGCGCAAGGGGGGGATGGGGGTGGGGGATGGGCTGATCCTGACCCAGCCCCTGGGCACGGGCACTCTGTTTGCCGCCGATATGCGGGGGCTAGCCCGGGGCCGATGGATAGCGGCGGCCCTGGAGCAGATGGTGCAGTCTAATCAGGGGGCGGTGGCGGTGTTACAGGCCCACCAGGCCACCGCCTGTACCGATATTAAGGGTTTCGGCCTGATCGGGCGCCTACTGGAAATGGTGCGGGCCTCCCAGGTGTCCGTCCGATTAGAGTTAGGTGCACTGCCGGTGCTGGCTGGCGCCCGGGAAACCCTGGCCCAGGGTATAGTCAGCTCCCTCCAGCCCCAGAACCTGCAGTCGGCCCAGGCGATCGCCAACCGGGCCGACTACCAGGCCCATCCCGACTATCCCCTGTTGTTTGATCCCCAGACGGCGGGGGGGCTGCTGGCGACCATCCCGGCGGCGCAGTTAGGGGACTGTCTGCAGGCCCTGCGGGCCGAGGGCTACGGCGCCGCCACCGTGATCGGCCAGGTGACCGGGGAGGCCTCAGCCCAACCGATTACGATTCAGATGCTATAGCTGTCCGCAGCGGGATAGTCGTAGCATCAGGGCATCCAGCCGGGCCAGATCACCAAAGCCACCCCCCTGCCCGGAGCCAAAACCACCGACCCGCAGGGATTCTAGCCAGGATAGTTGCCAGTACCAAAGGGCGGGTAGATGGCCCAGGGGGGCGGTGAGGCTGAAGTTAAGGAAGTCGTAGAACTTGAAGAAAGTCAGGGGACGGGGGCTACCGATCACTAACCAGCCCACCGCCGGGAAGAAGGGGTGAGGGTTGATCGGGCTCAACTGGGTGCTATCAAAGTCCTGATTGAGCTGGCGATAGAGGCGCTCCTGCACCGAAAAGCCAAACTGGCCCTGGCTGGCCCTCACCCAGAGGTAATCCAGATCGTGGAGTAGGTCACAGGGAAGTTGGGCCAGGGCAGAGGAACTCAGGTAGCCCAGTCCCTGGCGGGACCGATCCAGGAAGGTGGTGAGCGATGCCGGGGTTTCTGGGGGGTGATTAACGGCGGCCAGGAGTAGGGCCTGGGTTACCCGATCAGCGGCCTGCCACTCCCCAGCATCAAGCAAGTTGATCAGGTCTTGCCGGGTCCAGTCTGAATCAACGACCATAATTGGCTATTCGCCCCCCTGGGGAGTATCTAGGGGAAAACAGCGATTCAGGCGATCCATGATTGCCTGCACCACCGTCTCACTCAGATCGTAGCCGGCCTCCAGGCTGGGGCAACACCACCGCCAGGTGGGCAGGTGACCGGGGGGAGCTTGATCCGTAAACTGTAGCCGTTTATAGGGTTTGCGGCCCAAGCTAAGGCTGACAGTGGGGCCTCGCCACTCTAGGGTGCGTAGAAAGTTAGCACTGTGCTGTTCTATCTGGTGGTAGACCCGCTGCTGGACCCGAAAGCCAAACTTGCCTTCGCTGTAGCGACTCCACAGCTGATCGATGGTCATTAAATCGACACAGGGGAGATGGGCGATTGCCTCCCGGTCCAGGGGTTGGCGATTGGGGCTGAGGGCCTTGAGGATAGCATTCTCCGTTTCCTCATCGGCAGCCCGCCAGTCTTGAGCCCAGAGTAATTGCCGCAGGCGACTATAGTTTACCCCCAACTCGGAGGTGACCGGACCATAGATCTCGCTGCGAATCACCTCCTCTATGCCCAGGGCCCGTTCCGGGGAAATCTGCCACAGTTGTCGGGCCTGTTCCAGACGCCCCTGATCAAAGGTGGGGGGATAGAGACTGGTGGCCAGGGCCTGGCGCACCATGGCCCGATACTGTTCAACCTGGTGCTCACGCTCCTGTTGTTGCTGCTGGCGAGCCGCCTCCGCCTCTGCCTGAGCCTCCGCCTGGGCCGCCACCACCGCCATTTCCTGCTGACGGATGGCCTCCGCCTCCACCTGGATCTGGTGTAGCTGTTCCTGGTAAATCTGGTTGGCCTCCGCCTCCGGCAGGCCAAGGTTGTCTGCCAGTTCCTCCATCACCCGCCAGCTCTCCGCCGGCAGGGGCCGGCGGTTGTGGCTACTCAGCTCCAGCAACAATACCTGGGCAAAGCGCTGCCGTTTTTCCGCCAGGGTCCGGTAGGGCCCGAGGGCGATCGCCTTGAGGTCCTCCGCCTCCGCCTCAGATAGACCCAGGTGCTGCCGCAGCAGATCCAGGTTGGCAAGCTCAGCGGGGGACAGTTCTCCCTGGCTCTGGCTGTAGAGGGTGGCCTTGCCCAGGTAGAGGGTTTGGGGGGGCAGCATCGCCTCCGCGGCGGATAGTATACTCGCTAGCACCTCCGCAGCGTGGGTCTGCACCTGCAGGCGCAGACTGCCCTGCTGAATCAATACCAGGGTTTCCAGGGGTTTGTCCCGCAGTCGATCGCAGAGCCGCTTGAGAATAGGGCGCAGGCGATCGGCGGCGGCTTCGAACTGCAGTCCGTCGGACACCAGGTCCTGATCGCGGGGGCTTTGCAGCGGCCGGAAACGGGTTTGACCCAGACCTGCCAGGGCCCGGAGATCAGCCTGCAGGTAGTGGATTTCCTCCGTCAGCTGATCCACGGTCAAGTCAGGCTCAATCAATTTAATCAAAAACCCCACCTGGGGCAATGGATAGGGTTCCCTGACCATGGAGTCGGCTAGGCCGCAATAACAACTAGCCACTGTTATAGCAGGTCACTCCGGGCCTGCAAAGGGTTAGCCCTGCCGTAGCTGTTGCCAGAGGGCGGCATAGGTCGCCTGCACTGAGGGGCTGACGGGCTGGAGCAACTCGCTCTGGGTCAACACCGTGGAGGCCTCCAGGCGATCGCCGTAGCGTTGCCAGGCGGTGGGTAGGTGCTGGGGGGTGAGCCCCCAGAGCCGTGGGGCCAGGGCCTGGTTGTAGATTCCCAGGATGGTAGCAAAGTCCTGGCTGAGGCAAAAGTTTAACCACTCCCAGTCTAGTGCCCCCGGCGAGGCCAGCCCCTGGGGCCTTAGCCAGAGATCCGCACTGGCCAGGGTACCCTCCTGGGGAATCACCAACCGCAGGTTGGGGTACTGGGCCAAAACCGGCAACAGGGCGTCTAGCCAGCCCACCACCGCCCAGGCATCGCCGGTAATCAGGGCCTTCAGGGTATGCTGAGAGCTATACCAGCGCACCTGCTGGTGGAGTTGAGCCAGCCAGTCCTCCAGGCCGTGGACGGTGCCCAGGTCAGGGGTATTGGCGGAGGACCCCAGGGCCTTGAGTCCCAGCCCCAGCACCAGTCGATCCTGGTCTGGCACCATCAGTCGCTGCCGCAGCTGGGGTTGGATCAGGTCACCCCAGCCCTGAATCCGTACATCAGGCTTTAATTGGTCAGTATCGTAGAGAATTCCCAGGGCGGTCCAGCGGTAGGGAACCCCCCAGATAGGCTCTCCAGCCCCGGCGGCGGCTTGGGCATTCTGGCCCAGTAGTTGGGACCAAACCGGAGCCAGGGTCGACCATGCCCCCAGGGACCGGGCATCGATGGGGCGGATCAAGGACCGCTGCTGACTGGGCCCCAGCCAGGCATCGGGGAGGCTAACCCAGTCGGCAATTTCACCCCCGCCCTGCCCCTGATCGCTGGCCCAGGTCTCCATCTGGCCATAGAGTTTGGCGGGGGTAGGCTGCTGGGTTAACTGCACCGATCCCCGGGTCTGGCGTTGGCGCTCAAAGGCGGCAACCAGTTGTCCTGGCGGTGCTCCCTCCCAGACCGCCAGGTTAAGGCCGGGCCCCCTGGCCTGGCAGCTGGCCAGGGCCAGCCCCAGGCCCCCTATCCCACAACGGGTTATAAAACGCCGGCGATCCATCATACAAATCCTGGTGCTGGGTTGTTCCCAGACGATAGGGTTAGGGTGGAAGTATAGCTTTATTTACGCCACCGAGTACTAGCCTATCTGGGCCGGGGAAGGGGTGGGGAAAGCACCTGTTCCAGGGTGGCCAGGCGCTGCGCTCGACTTTCCCGGGAGGGGGGCAGCCAGAGAGATTCGTAAAAGAAAAAGGACATGCCCGCCAGGCGGCGATCGCGCAGGGCATAGATCTGATCCCGGAGATGTTCCACCCTCACCGGGTTGGCCCGCAGCCCACTCAGCAGGCCAATGCTGGTGGGCACCCTGGCCAGGGCGGCCTGCAGGGAGGGGTTGGTCATTTCCCAGATAAACCGATTTTGATCGCTGCGGTACACCTGTACCACCAACTCATCCACCAGGCCCAGATTAACCCAGGTGGGCCAATCCTGTAGGTAGTTTTGGTAGGACCAGGGGTAGGGGTTAGGGGAAATAGAGAGTACCGCCTGGGGGCGGCGGGCCTTGACCAGTTTGTTGACCAGGATCAGAAAGTCAGAGATTTTCCGGGCTCGCCAGGCTATCCATTCCGGATCCTTGGGGTTAGCCGGTGGGGCTTGACCGTTATGCTCGGTCTGATAGAGGTTAACAGTGTAGGGATCGTAGCCAAAATCAATCGGTAACCCCAGGTGATCATCAAACTGGAACCCATCCACCGCGTAGTGGGAAACCAGATCATCGATCAACTCGAGCAAAAACTTTTGCACCTGGGGATGGAAGGGGTTCAGCCAGCGTCGGGGGATGACCTTGCCCTCTAGCCAGATGCCGGGGTCGGTTGGCGGTGGTTCTCCCCCCTGTTTCTGTCTGCGCAGGCGGGCCAGCCAGGCAGGGCGGTGGGCCTGGGCAGAGGTCTGGCGCTGGGTAAACCAGTCGGGATGGCGGCGGTAGAGGGGGTAATCGGCGGGGGCCATGAAGCCAAACTCAAACCAGGGAATCACCGCCATCCCCCGGCCATGGCCTAGATCGATGGCCTCCTGCAGCAGATCCCGATCGCCCTGGCTGGCCTCCAGTTGCGGGGTGCTGAGGTCAGCGTAGAGGCGCTGCCGGGCCCCCAGTTGCGGGGTGCTGAGGTCAGCGTAGAGGCGCTGCCGGGCCCCCAGCTCTCGCTCGGCGGTGCGGCTGGGGTAGAGGGTGTAGCCCCAGTTCCACACCGTGGGGTAGAGGGTGTTGAAATTCAGCTCCGCCAGTTGGTCAATGGCGCTGGTCAGGGCGGCGGTGGAGAACAGCACCTGGCTATCGATGTTGGTCAACCATACCCCCCGCAGTTCTCGGCGGGCCATCGGCAGGGTGACCTGGGGGGGCACCGCCGCTATCCAAGCGGAGTTGAGGCTAGGGCCCAGATCCGGAGCCAGGCGACAGGCCAGGGCCGCCCCTTCCCCCCGAGTGAGGATCTGGGTGGGTCGCAGGCGGTTCGCCTCGGGATAGTTGACCACCAGCCCCAGGGCCAGGGCGGCGGCCACTCCTTCCCGGGTGTAGGCCGGCACCTGGGCCCCATCCACCAAGCTGGCCTGGACCAGGCTATGGGCCACCAACTGATGGTTACTGCCCCGTTTCGCCGCCAGGGCCATCACCGCCTCCGCCCTCCCCAGGGGGAGATCTCGCTGATAGAGGTGATCGGGCAGGTGGGCCGCCACCGTTGGGGTGGTGGCCAGCCCCAGGGCCTGTTCCAGGGGGTTGGCTCCATTAGTCGCCGATCCAGGGGGGATCACCCGGTTTAGCAGGGCAACGTAGTCCCCCCAGATCATGGGCTGATCGGGGTAAAACCGTCCCTGGGCATCGGCCCCGATCCAACCCCGTTGAGCTAAACCCGTTAGACAATTGGCAGCCCAGTGCTGGTTAATGTCTAGGGGGAGACCAGGCAGGGCGGCGGGGGAGGGGCGCTGCAGGACAATCACTAGCAGTAGGGCCAGGCCAAAGCCCGCCAGAGCGGTCAACCATCGGCCCAGGGGGGAGAGGGAGGGGATCATGGGTTAGCCACCGGTTACCTGATAGCCCCTGGCCAGCAGCTGCGATCGCAGGGTTTCCCGGTGGTCCCCCTGAATTTCAATGCAATCCTCCCTGGCCGTCCCCCCCGTCCCACACTGGGCCTTCAACTGGCGGGCCAGGGTGGCCAGGGTCTCGGGCCGGTGGCGAAAGCCACTAACCACGGTAACGGTTTTGCCTCCCCGACCCTTACGGCTCACCTGCAGCCGCAGGGTCTGCTGGCCGGGGGACAGATCGGGCATGGCCCTGGCCAGGGGGTCGGCGGGGCCAAACTCCCGGTAGGCGGTGCGATCAGGGGAGCGATCGGTGGATTTAGACTTACCCATAGGAGTCAGCGAGGGAGAACAGCGTAAATCTATTCTCACATGGTACCTAGCCACCAGGGTAGATCCTGCATTAACGGTCCTGCTCAGTAGGCAGGGAACCTGGCCGCACATCAATGGTTTGCTCCTGACCATTCCGTTGGATGGTGATGGAGAGGTTTTGGCCCAGGCTGGAGCTTTCCACCGCCTGTTGTACGGCTTCACTGTCCTTTACCGGTTGGTCACCCATGGCGGTGATCACATCCCCCGCCCGTAGCCCGGCCTGGGCCGCTGGGGAGTTGGGCATCACCCGGGCGATCAACACGCCGCTGTCGGCCTCTACGGTGATGGGGCTGTTGGGGTCGCTATTGATATTTTCCTTGGTGGCGGGGGAGAGGGTGACCATCTGGATACCCAGGTAGGCGTGATCCACCCGGCCCTTCTGAATCAGCTGATTGCTGATGTTCTGCACCGTGTTAATGGGGATGGCAAAGCCTAGCCCCTGGGCCCCCTGGATAATGGCGGTGTTTACCCCAATCACCTCCCCCTGGAGATTGAGCAGGGGGCCACCGGAGTTGCCCGGATTAATGGCGGCGTCGGTCTGGATGAAGCTGACCCGTTTATCGGGCACCCCTACCTCACGGCTGCTGCGGCCGGTGGCGCTAATAATGCCAGCGGTGACGGTGCTATCCAGGCCGAGGGGGTTGCCGATGGCGATCGCCCATTCCCCCGGTTGAATTTGGTCGGAATTACTCAAGCTAACCGTGGGTAGGTCCCGAGCCTCAATGGTAATCACCGCCACGTCGGTGACCGGGTCAGCCCCCACCACCTTACCGGTGAAGGAACGACCATCCTTGAGGGTGACCTCCACCCGGTCTGCCCCCTCCACCACGTGGGCATTGGTGATAATTCGGCCATCGGCGGTGGTGATAAAGCCGGAGCCCACCCCCCGCTGCACCTCCTCCGAGGGCGGTGTGGGCAGGGCACCGCCAAAAAACTCCCGAAATAGCGGGTCCTGAGCCATGGGCGAGGAATCATTGTGCACCGTCCGGGAGGCATCAATCCGCACCACCGCCGGCCCCACCTGGCGAACGATATCGGCGATCAGGTTGGGACTGGAGAGGGCGGGGGCCAGGGCCTGACTGGGGGACGTGTCGGTGGCACCACCGGGGGTGGGCAGGGCGGCGATCGCTGCGGTTTGGGTCAAACCCTGTAAAACCTCTACACCCTGGTTCCCCGCCATAGCCACACCGGCTCCCAACAGAACCAGAGCCATGGAGGCCAGCAGCGATCGGTTAGGGCGAAATCCGTGAAGTGATGATTTGTCTGCCATAGGAACCTATCTCAAGAAAATCTAAACATGCTCTTACCTTAGATCCAGGGTATGGCGAGGCCATGGCGGATGGATGGCAATGCTATGACAGTTTTGTCAATATGAATTGAGCCATATATTTCCCGCAGGGTAATCGCATCTTAATTGGCTAATTACGATACAGACAGATTGCTCACTTTCTGAAGCAAGAGCAGATTTACTGGTTCTTCATCCGTGATCACGGCTAATCTCATACTGATACTGCATTTTGGGTTATATGAGACATG